>JBGSMX010000134.1:0-5977 GCA_041739935.1 Coriobacteriia bacterium
GCGGCGCCTCGAGCGTGTCGGGCTCGTAGCTGCCCAACGGCACGCTTCCGCTGTTCCACGCCTCGATGACCGGATCGATGAACGCCCACATGGAGCGGATCTCCTCGGTGGAGACGAACAGCGTCTGATCCCCGCGAAACCCGTCGAGCAGAAGGCGCGCGTACTCCTCGACGTACTGGGCCTTCTCTTCCTTCTCATAGAGGAAGAAGCTGAACTCGCGGCGCTCGACTTCGTTTTCGAATCCCGGCTTCTTTGCCCAGAAGACGATCTTGATCGAATCGTTGGGTTCGAGCTGGAAGATGACCTGGTTGCTGTAGTGCTCGCCCGTGTCGCACAGGCACGGGTGCGGGTGCCGGAAGTTGACCACGATCTGCTTGCACACCTCGCCGATGCGCTTGCCCGACTCCATCGTGACGGGAACGCCTGCCCAGCGCTTGCCGCGCAGATGCGTCCGAATCCTGAAGAAGGTCTCGGTGCCGGAATCCGGCGCCACTCCGACGATGTCGCGGAAGCCCTCGTACTGCGACCGATACGATGAGTCGGCGATCTCCTCGGCGGACATGGGGGCGAGGATCTCGCGAATCGCGGTCGCGCGCGCCTGCCGGATTGCTGCCGGCCCGCGCGCTTCGGGCTGCTCCATGGTCACGAGCGCAAGCATCTGCAGCAGATGGTTCTGACCCACGTCGCGCAGCGCGCCCACCCCGTCGTAGAATGCTCCGCGCTTCTCGGCACCGATCGTCTCGTGCAGCGTGACCTCGATCGATTCGATGGCGTCCCGGTCCCAGCTCGTCTCGAACAGGTTGTTGGTGAAGCGGAAGTTCAAGATGCCCTGGAGCATCTCTTTGGCCAGGTAGTGGTCGATGCGGTAGACCTGCTCCTCACGAAACAGACTGCCGAGGAGCTCGTCGAGCTCACGCGAGGTGGCCTCGTCGTTGCCGAACGGCTTCTCCACCAGCACGCGCGTCCAACCCGTGAGATCACTGCACGGATCGGTGAGCCCGCTGTCGGCGAGGTGCTGGAAGATCGTGCGGTAGTGCTCGGGAGGAACGGCCAGGTAGAAGAGCTTGTTGGTGCACATGCCCCACTCGGCGTCGATTGCCGCAAGGTCGGCGGCAAGACGCGCGTAGCCGTCTGCGTCGGGGAAGTCGCCGCGCGTGTAGCTGAACAGATGCGCGAGCCCCATGACGTCAGCGTGCGGAGCCTGCGGATAGCGCTCGGCGAGTATCGTGCGTACGTGCGCTCGCAAGTCGTCATCTGACCAATCTCTGCGCGAGAAGCCGATCACCCTGAATCGGTCGGGTAGCGCGTGCTTGCCCATCAGGTGGTAGAGCGAGGGCACGATCTTGCGCGACATCAGGTCACCGGTCGCGCCGAATACCACCAGGATCGTGGGTGCCATGGGAATCGCGGTCATACGATGCACTCCGTCACGTGCCGGGGAGTCGGACAGGACGCGGATCGGTCACGGTCGCCGGGAAGAACGCCCATGACACGCTATATTCCCGTTGCGCGTGGTGTGCACGCCCGCGCGCGACTCGATCCGGCGTCCGCGCCGGTGCCTAGCGCGCGACTCGGCACCATATTCGCGACATCGAAGCCACGGCGCGGCAAGCAAGCACGGTAGACGGCGCGCCGCACCCGCCAGACGGCGACTCGATTGGCTCGACTTCGGGTACGCTGTAGCGAAGCAAAACGAAAGGAAGTGCGATGAGTCCCCATCGGCTCGATGATCCCATGCTGTTGCGCTCGGCGCTGCACTCGATACAGGATGCGGTCATCATCCACGATGAGGCCACCGTACTCTACGCGAACCCCGCGGCGCTCAAGCTGCTCAAAGCACCCGCCGCGACCAGGGTCTTGGGCCAGCCGGTCATGGACTTCGTGCACCCGGACGCGCGCACCGGCATGGCCGAACGCCTACGCATGGTGCTGGAAAGCGGCACCGCTATCGGTGGATTCGTCGAGAAGCTCCAGACCTTCGATGGCGAACCGATCTATGCGGAGATCAACGGATCGCTCGTCGAAGGCGATGACGGCGCCCGTGCCATCATGGTCGTCGCGCGTCAGGTGAGCTGAGCCGCGCACGACAACGTAGCGTCTCCGAGGCCGACCTACGCAGTCGGCTCGATGACGCTCTGTCCGCCCATGTACGGGCGCAGCACCTCGGGAATGACAACGCTTCCATCGGCCTGCTGATAGTTCTCCAGCACCGCCACGAGCGTGCGCCCGACCGCCAGTCCCGAGCCGTTGAGCGTGTGCACGAGCCGCGACCCCTTGAACTCGCCGGGACTGCGGTACTTGATCGCCGCGCGACGTGCCTGGAAATCCGTGCAGTCGCTGCAGCTCGAGATCTCCTTGTAGTCGTTGTAGCTGGGCAACCAAACCTCGAGATCGTAGGTCTTGGCCGCCGAGAAACCCATGTCGCCGGTGCAGAGCACTATGACGCGGTACGGCAGACCCAGAAGCTGCAGGATGTTGCCTGCGTCGGCAACCATCGCCTCGAGTTCGTCGAAGCTGGTCTCGGGTGTCGTGAGCTTCACCATCTCGACCTTGTCGAACTGGTGCACGCGGATCATGCCGCGCGTGTCGCGTCCCGCGCTGCCCGCCTCCTCACGGAAGCAGGGGGTGTACGCACAGTAGTGCAGTGGCAGGTCCTCGGCTTCGAGGACCTCGTCACGATGGAGGTTGGTGAGCTGCACCTCGGCGGTGGGGATCAGGTACAGGCCCTCGCCGGTCTTGAACAAGTCGTCTTCGAACTTGGGCAGCTGACCGGTGCCGGTGAGCGTGTCGCCGTTTGCGAGCGCCGGCACAGACCACTCGGTGTAGCCCCGCCCGGCGTGCGTATCGAGCATGAAGTTGATGAGTGCCCGGTTGAGCCGCGCACCGTCGCGTCCGAGCACCACGAACCGGCTCTTGGCGAGCTTCACGCCGCGCTCGAAATCGATGATGCCCATCTGCGGGCCCAGGTCCCAGTGCGCCACCGGCTCGAAGTCGAACTCGCGCGGGGTGCCCCAGCGGCTGACCTCGACGTTCTCGCACTCCTCGGCACCGATAGGCACGGAGGCGTCGGGAATGTTGGGAATCGTCAGCAGGAGTTCGCGGACGCGCTCGTCGATCTCGCCAAGCCGCGCGTCGAGACCGGCGATCTCGTCGTTGAGGGTGCGGACCTCGGTCTTGATCTCCTCGGCCCGATCGCGCTTGCCGTCCTTCATGAGGCCGCCGATGAGCTTCGAAGCCTCGTTGCGGCGCGCTTGGCGCGATTCAACATCCTGGATCAGCGCACGGCGCTCCTCGTCGAGAGCACCGAACTGCGAGACGTCCCAGCTCGCGCAGCGGTTCTCGAGTGCCGCGCGAACGGCGTCGATGTTGTCGCGAACGTACTTCGCATCGAGCATTGACCGGACCTCCCCTGGCGGCAGCGCGTGACGGCGCTTCTCACGGTGGAGTATAGCCGAGCACGGCTGCACGCGTCGCCGGAAAGATGGCGTTCGTGGCGACCCGCCCGGAGCGTAGCCGGCGTGCACCGTCCGGCGCCATCCAGGTACACTTCACACTATGAGTTCACTCGCGATTGCACAGATAGCGGGCCGGGACAGCGTTGCGGCTGTTGTCGAGGCCGTGCGGCTGCGCGGCTTCTCGCAGATTCTGCCCACCATCGCGCTGACCGGTACCGAGACCGGCGACTTCGATGCCCCCCGACGTGCGATTGTCACGCTTGCGGACCGCTTGGGCGACGGCGTCGAGGTGCTCGAGCCCGTCGAGCTTTCCGACCCGGCGCTGTGGTCCGCGCTCAACGCGCGCTTCGCGACGACCATTCAGCGCAGCTTCGGGCTGTACTCCCCTTGCCTTGCGTGCCACCTGTATCTGCACCTGCTGCGCGTGCCGGTGTCATGGGCGTACTACAACGCTCCTGTGATCGCCGGCGAGCGCGACACACACGACGGGCGCATCAAACTCTCGCAGACACGTGCGGGCATCGACACGGCGATCTCGGTCCTGGACCACGCGGGCGTCGAACTGATCGAGCCGGTGCGCTCGCTGTCGGGCGATCAAATCGCGCAACTGGCCGGCGACGGATGGGACGAGGGCGCCGGGCAGATGGGCTGCGTGCTGTCCGGCAACTACCGCGATCTTGACAGTGGCGTGAGATTCGACGCCGATGCGTACGCTCGCTACGTGAGCGAGTTTTTCGAGCCGGTCGGACGCGCAGTCATCGACGCCTGGCGCGACAGCCGCACTTCGGGCGAACAGGCCCCGCCGATCGACTACGAGGCGATCGCTCGGGCAGCCCTGGAGCGCTTGTAGCGGCAGTTCCGGGCCCAGTAGAGCCGACTCACGGCAGGTTCCACACCCGCACTTCATCACCCGGGTGAGCCTGCGCCCCGCAGAAGTGTGACGAAGGTCACTATACAAACTGGTGAAAGCTTTAACTTGCGCTAATGAAATGCCGATACTGGAGCCATGAGCACTCATGACCTCACAGACCCCGCCGACATGGCGCAGTTCGGAGACCACCTCGGCAGTGGCGTCCCCGACCCTATCTTGCGGACCGCACTCGACGCCGCAATCGATCCGATAATGATCCACAGGCCCGACGGGACTCTGGTGTACTGGAACGATATCGCGGCGACACTGGCCGGATTCGAGACCACTGACGTCACAGGCCTCGAACCGTGGACCTGGACCACGGCGCCCGCCAGGATACGGGACGAACGAATGCATCAGCTCAGGCAGCAAGGCTCGTTGCGCTTCACCTGCGAGCATCGGCCGAAGAACCCGATCGAACGCCACGTCGAGATCGGTTGCGCATGGGTCGAGACGGAAGCCGGGCCGCTGATCGTTGCCATCGAGCGGGACGTCAGCGCTCGCAAGCAGGCCGAGAAGGCGCTGCGTGACATGGCGTTTCGCGATCCGCTGACCGGGCTCGCCAACCGCGCGATGCTCGAGGACCGCCTCAAGCTTGCGGTTGCCAACGCGCAGCGCCACCACGACATACTGGGCGTGCTCTTCGTCGACCTCGACGACTTCAAGCCCGTGAACGACACCTACGGCCATGCCGTGGGCGACGCGGTGCTCAGAACCGCGGCTACGCGCATGCAGGGCGCGGTTCGTCTCGAAGACACCGTCGCGCGGGTCGGCGGCGACGAATTCGTCGTGGTCTTGCCCCGGCTTCGCGAACCGGGAGGGCTGATCCGGGCGGCCAACAAGGTGCGGGCGGTCGTAAGCGAGCCCTTCTCGCTCGACGAGGGCGACTTCTGTTGCGTTACCGCAACGGTTGGCCACGCTCTGTTCGACCCCGACAACGACGATGCGCACACTCTGCTCATCAGAGCCGACCTTGCGATGTATCATGCTCGTCAGACGGGCATGCACATCGCGGGTGCCGAGCCTCTCGGCTAGCCCGCGGGCGGCAGCCAACGGCGAGAACATCTGAGGGGTTCGCGTGGACAGCACGGACAGGCCGTCACCGGTATTCCTTGTCATGCTCGACGGTATCGGCGACCGCCCCTGGCCGGTTCTGGGCGACCGAACGCCGCTGGCAGCGGCATCGACACCAAATCTGGATGCAATCGCCGCGCGCTCGGCGACAGGCATCCTGCATCCGCTCGGACCGGGTCGTGCGCCCGGGACCGAACTCGCGCATTTCGTCCTGTTCGGTTACCCCGCCGCGTGGTATCCGGGTCGCGCCGTGCTCGAAGCCGCAGGTGCTGGGCTTGCCGTGACCGCCTCGCACGTCGTCATCCACGCGATCTTCGCGACGGTGCGTCGGGAGCCGGACGATACGCTCTCGATCGTGGAGCGCTATCCGGTCTGGCCAGAGGCGAAGGTGTCGCACATGGCGCAGACGCTGCAACCGCTGGTGCATGGTGGTCTTCGCGTCGCCCTCACACACACCGGCGGCGCAGAGGCGATCGTCACGGTCGAGGCGGTCGATGAAACCGCGCGACCCAGCACCGACGTCACCGACACCGACCCG
>JBGSMX010000136.1:0-5164 GCA_041739935.1 Coriobacteriia bacterium
AGCCAGCATGGCCGAGAGGATCACCACGTACACGCCCACCGGTACCCGCATCGGGACCGGAAGGCCGTGGTGGAACAACAACCACCCGCTGCCGGCGGCCACTGCGACCACGCAAGAGGCGACAAGGAGCGTCGTGCCTCCCGTACCGTAGAGCCAAAACGCGGCAGCGTACACGCTGTGCGCAAGCGCGAAGCAGAGCAGGCCGGCTATGAAGCCCCCTTTGCCGCGAATCGCCAGAGACACATCCCCCGCTGCCGAAAAGACGAGTGCCGCGAACGCCAGTCGGCTCCAGCCGGCGCCAAGCGCTCCCGCCGTGAGTGCCGTTCCGATGAAGCCGAGCGACGCAATGGCCTTCGAGACCACGTAGGCCCGTCGCCGATCGAAACGGAACGACGTGACGGCAGCCGCGGCGCCCAGGCCGGTGATGAGGGCGAACACGACAGATATGTTCCAGCTCAAGCGCCGACCACTCCTACGGTGTGCTCACGAGCATCACGCTGTTGTCCAGAATCGCCATCGTGTTCTCGTCGATCGCCGCAGTCCCGCCGAACACTATGCCGTGTTCGATTGGATATGTCGGGTACAGCGCGTAGTAGTCGCCTACCCAATCGGTGTCGCCGGCTGGCAACGCGCCGTCGTGCTCCTGCGTGATGTACCCGTAGGGGTTCGACTTCTTGTTGAGCAGCAGCGGCCTGCCCGATAGCCCACACGCCGTCCCGCCCGAAAGCGCGTCCGGGAAGTTCTCTCCCGACGCGATGCCGAACGACCACGGCACGAGCCTGTTCAGCATGGACGGCGAAGCGACCGTTCCCACGGCGTTGTTGCCCCGGGCACCGGGGCCGGTAAGGTCGCAGGCCCACGACGCGAACACCTTGGCGGTCTCGTAGCGAGTGTCCCCTTCGAGCCGCATCACGTGCGTGTCGCCGAGAATGTCTTTCAGCGTCTGCTCGACCGCGGGCCCTACCACGTCTTCCCCGCCCACGATGACCACATCGGTGGTACTCAGGTGGTAGAGCGCTTCCTCGGCGTCTTCGTTAAGCGTCGCCGTCTTCGTAAGCAGAATCGGCACGTTGCGAGCGGTCGCGAGGGGAGCTGCGGCAAGCGCGTCGGGGAAGTTCCAGCCGTACGCCACGATCGCCATGGTCGACATAGTCTCGCCGTAGCCGACCGCATCGGCCTTCGCCTGCAGCGCAACCTCGACCGCCGTCATGGCGCGATCGTCGCCCTCAACCCGATAGACATCAAGGCCGGGAGCGAGCCCCTGAATCTCCGAGAAGACTGCGTCGCTCACCACATCGCTGCCGCCGATCACGTACACACGCTGAGCCCCGAGCCTCTTGATCTCGTCGCCAACTCCTTCGGGCAGGTCGTTGCCCGGCGTCAACAGGAGCGGGCCGTCGCCGACCCCAGCGAGCACAGCTCCCGAAAGCGCATCAGGGTAGTTGGACGAGCACGCGACCACAACAGCGATACTGCGGCTATCCGGAGTTGCCGCCGCCTCAAACATGAGCCGACTCACTTCGATGGCGGTCTCCACCCGATTCGCGCCTGCGACTCGCTGGAAGACGCCCCGCTTGACGTGCAGCCTGTAGGGACCGGCTTCGCCTGCATACTCGCCAGCGATCGACCAGGGACGAATCCGCACCCAGTAGGTACCGGGGCTCTCGGGTCGGAAGAGCAAGGCGGAGTCGTCGGCGTAACTGAAACGCCAATCATCCTGGTCGTTGGATGCCACGGCCAGCGGATCACCGTTACCTGCAAGGTGCCCGAGCGTCGAAACAAACGAGGACGACGCCGACGGTCCGTATATCTCGATCACCGTGTCAACGCCCACCGCCGTGCTCTGCGTACGGAACAGGAACGAGGCTTCGTCGAGATTGACGTCGTCCCAGGTCACGGTGAATCTCACCCAGTCGATGTCGCCGCTCGTGCCGTTCACGATGTCGAGCGTGTGGCTCTCGCTCCAATCCTCGCCGTATTCCCCGATGTTGGCGGTGATGTCGTGCGACAGGGCAGGCGTATCGTCGCCCATACCCGACGCATCGTAGTTGTCGACCTCGTAGGTGGTTCCGGCGACGTGCACGTCCGCGTCCGGTTCAGCAGCCAGCGCGATACCCGGAAGGAGCGTCACCGTCATCGCGATGCACAGGATCGTCGCGAGTGCAGCCTTCATGACTCTCATGATGCCCCCATCCTCGGCGGCGTTGGTACGCCGCAACTCCCCTTCAGGGCTCATTCCCACATGTGCCGACCGCCCATCACCACAAGGTGACGCGCTAACTTATCCTACGGCGAGGCGGAACAGAACGCCTTCCTCGCCGAGGACGGCGTCCTGTGCCCCCGGGGGCGTCACTCTCGCACTGCGGCGCCCCCGGCACGCTCGATCTAGTACGCACACATCCCGCACGCGACGCGTTCCGCGAGCACGCGATCGGGCGATATCTGCGTGCACACGCACCCCGGCGCATACTTCGCCTGTGCCGTGAACGGCAAGTAGGCGACCGGATACTCGGCACCTGCCGCGTCACGGCTGGCGAGCGCCCTCTCCGGCGGTACCTGACCCTTGACCTGGTCGAACGCGTAACGAGCGGTCGGAGTGTATGGCGCGTAGGCTTCGTTCGGTATGAGCGACAGTCTTGCACGCTCCGCGAGCACCCGGTCGGGCGAGATCTGCCCGTGCGTCCCCCAGATAGCGTAGTCCTGGGCATATGCAACCCCTGCGACGAGCAGCAGGCACATGGCAAGCATCACGACAATGAGAGCCTTCATCTTCCTCCCCTCCCCTCGCACATAGAAAAAGACCGGCACAGGGCCGGTCTCACCGTTTGCTCGGCGCCAGGTCATTAGGTGACCGTGTAAGCCTGACGCTTCTTTGCATCCCCACACACCTGGCGGGTCTATGTTTTCGCTCTAGGGCGCTGTATACCCTGATAACCGGAATGCATATCGGACGACGAACCTTGCCGCTGTCAGCCGCCCTGCGGGAAGGTGCCTTCCTCGCTCAACTCGGTCTTGAGGGCAGCGAGGGCCTCCGCGTACTCGTCGTCGCATGCAGCACCGATCTCGGCGCTGATACCGCGCACGGCACTGCGCCCGGTCCGCACGAGCCGCTGGTCGACCGCGTACTGGTGCGCCCGTCGCAGCTGCTCGGTCACGGCCTCGGCCGGCTCACTGGCACGAGCGAGCACGTACGCCCTGCGGGCGAGCACCCAGATCATCAGTTTGTGAATCGCCAGTTGTTCGCTCGTGGTCTCGGCAGCATCGAGCTGCTCGATCGCGGCGTCCGTGTCCCCCAGGTCGGCGAGCACCATGGCGCATAGCGCCTGGGCCCGGGCCTCGGTATCCGGATCGCTGATGCTGTCCGCGACCTGCGCCGCCTCCCGTGCGACGTTCAATGCCTCTTCGAGCTTGCCCTCGGCACGCAGCAGAAGGCCGTGCTGGTGTAGGACGTGGGCAAGCGCCCGGCTAAGCTCCAGCTCACGACATATCGCCTCGGTCTCGGCGAGAAGCGGTGTGGCTGCAGCGAGATCGGAACGCTTCCGCAACTCGATCGCCTGCGCGAGCAGGCAGTCGGCCAGATCGGCGGCTTGTCCGAGATCCCGGCGCAATGGCTCCTCCTCGCGCCACTTCTCGATCGCACGATCCGGCCAGCCCCCGTCGCGCAGCGAGACTCCATGCCAGTACAGAGCACCGGCAAGCGCCGCGGAATCGCCTGATGCGCGGTAGAGCTCCTCGGCCTCGGCGAAGACCGGATCGGCCTCCTTGTGCTGAGCGAGCTTGCGATGCTCCTGGGCAACGTTCATGAGCGCAAGTTTGAGCGGCTCCTCAAGCTGCGCGTCGCGGGCGATCTCGACCGATTCCTCGAAGAGCATGAGCGCTGCCGCCGGATCCTCATTGCGGTCTTGCGCGAAGCCCTGGCTGTTGTGTGCAAGCACTATCAGCTCGGCGACGTCCGCCTCTCGCGCGATACGCTCTGCCTCCTCGAAATCCGCGATCGCCTCGTCGTGCTTGAGGACCTCGACGAGCGATAGCCCGCGATCCAGGAGTACCTGCGCGCGCAAGACCGAATCTGCGTCCGTAAGGTCGACAAGTTCGCTCAGGACTGTGATGGCCTCATGGTAGCGGCTCGCCAGTCGCAGCGCCGTGCCCAGATTGATGAGTGCCGAGCGCAAGATATCCGGATCTCCGGCCTGGCGGGCCACATCGGCCGCGTCGGTGAACAGCGACAACGCCGCCTCGTGCTCGCCGATCTCGCCGTAGACGTAACCGCGGTTGATGAGCGCTGCCGCCACGAGGCCGTCAAGTCCCGCTTCACGGGCGATCCGCTCGGCCTCATCCAGCTCCGCGAGCGCCGTAGCGTGGTCCCCGGCCTCCTCGGCGGACAGGCCCTGTTCGATACAGGCCCGTGCGCGATCGTCGGGGTCGGTGCCAAAGAACGGAGCGTCGCTTGCCATTGAGGGGCCTCCGATGTAGCCGGCATTTTGCGGGGCACGGGCAGTGCGCTGTGCTGATCGGTCCGGCCACCCCAGGCGGTGACGGCACCCGGACGATGCGCATACCGAATATAGCGACCGAGCCAGCGCGGGGCAACGCCCGCAGCACTGTGCGCAAGGGCCCGCCCGTCTCCACATTCTCTCCGCATTCGGTTCACACCGCCTGCGTCTGCGGAGGCGATACTCGGTATACCAGGTAAGTAGATACGCTCCACCCTCCTTCACAGCACGGCCGAGAAGAGACCTCCCTCCTCCCTTCCCGCACAGAAAAGGGGCCCCGGCACTGGGGCCCCTTTTCTGTGTCCGCGCGCTTCGGCACGATAATCGCGTCGCAAACTGAATCCTGCATCGTCTAGAATCACTGTGCCGGCACGAAGGAGCCTCGCATGAATCGAACCCGCCTCGCAGTCGCGGTCGCCGCCGCGATCGCCGCAATCGCCCTGGTCGTGTGGGGCGTGGTCGCGCTATCCGGTGACTCCGGATCGGCACCGCGGACACCTTCGCTGTCCCTACCTGCGACGACCGACTCCGAGGACACGACCGCGAGCGCCGGTGGCATCGACACGTCCGGAACGGTCCGCGAACTCAGCGAGGCGGAGGCTGAGCCCGTGGAGCGCGACACGAGCGCGGCGAGCGCCCAGCCACAAGACGACGCTGTCTCCACCGACCCC
>JBGSMX010000148.1:0-5614 GCA_041739935.1 Coriobacteriia bacterium
GTCGCGAGGAAGGCGACTACCGACAGCGCGAGACTGCCCACGATCGCGGCGAGTGCGAGGTAGCGACCCCTGTTGCGTGCCGCGCCCGAAAGGGGCGCGAGCAGCGCGAACGCTGCGGCGGGGAGGAGCGGTATGGCGAGAATGTAGTCCACGCTACCCCTTGAGCCTCTCCATGGTCGACAGTTCGATCGAACGCGAACGGCGGTAGATCGCGAGCACCAGGGCGAGACCGAGTCCGATCTCAGCAGCCGAGACGACCATCGTGAAGATCGAGAAGAACTGGCCCGTCATCTGCACGGGCGTGACCCAGCGAGACATCGCAACCATGTTGAGGTTCACGGCGACCGCCATGATCTCGAGCGACATGAGGACCATCACGGCGCTGCGCTTGGAGACCGCGCCGTACAGGCCCAGCGAGAACATCACTGCCGCTAGCGCCATGAACGCCCCGGGTCCGACTTCGATCTGCATCTACTCGTCCACCTCCCGCGACCACCAAACCGCGCCCACGAGCGCGACCAGCAAGACGAGCGAGGCGATCTCGAAGGGCAACACCCAGCCGCCGTCGAGGGTGAACAGAAGCTGCCCGAGTGCGGCGGTGTCCGGCGCCGCCGGAGGCATCTGCGCCGCCGGCAACTCGAAGCGCGACAGACCCAGGTAGATCAGGCCGCCGAACAGCGACGCGAGCGCGACCGCGTACAGCGATGCATCCAGGGGACGCACGGCGTCTTCTCGGCGACGCAAGGTGAGCATGACCACGAACAGGAGCAGAACCGAGACGGCACCCGCGTAGACGAGCAGTTGCACGAGCGCCAGGAACTCGGCGGACAGCAGCAGGAACAGCCCCGCGACGGCGAGCATCGCCTCGAGCAGCCAGAAGGCGGCGTGAACGACGTTGTGCGAAGCGAGCACGCCCACCGTGCCGCCCACAGCCGCGAACGCGAGCAGGAAGAATGCGACGCCGTTCACGGTCTCAGGCATCGGGCGCACCTCCCCCGTCGGTGGGGGCGGTGGAGCCGGTGCGGTCGGCGCGGTCCCTGCGGCTCGACGCCGCGTCGACGTCGGAGAGCAGGTCGTAGGTAAGCTCCTCGGCATTGAGGACTGCGAGCTCGTAGTCGTGCGACATCTCGATCGCGTCGAACGGGCACGACTCCACGCACAGCCCGCACATCATGCATGCGCCCATTTCGTAGCGGAAGTGGTCGATGTGCTTCGACTTGTTCTCGGCGGTGGTGACCTCGAGATCGAGGATGTGGTCGGGGCACTGCCGCACGCACGTCATGCACGCGGTGCACTTGGGGGCGCCGTCCTCGTCGAAGAGCGGAGCGACCGCCCAGCGCGCACGCTCGGGTAGCTCGAGCTTCTCGTAGGGATACTTCACGGTGATCGGACCGCGCAGCATGTTGGTCATGGTGATGCGTAGCCCGTTGAGAAGTCCTGCTCCCCACATGGCTAGCTCACCCCCTGCTGCAGTTGCCAGGCCTTAACGACCACGCTGGTGAGCATGATCCACACGAGCGAGGCGGGAATCAGCCACTTCCAGCCGATCTGCATGAGCTGGTCGATCCGCACGCGCGGGAAGGTGCCGCGAATCCACATGAGCACGAAGATGCCCAGATACGTCTTGAGGATGAAGATCGCCGGACCCAGGATCGGCACGGCCTCGTACCACTGCGCCGGGATGCCCGGAATCATCCAGCCGCCAAAGAATACCGCCACTCCCAGCGCACACATGATGAACTGGTTCGAGAACTCGGAGAGGAACAGCAGGCCGAACTTCATTGCCGAGTACTCCGACGCGAACCCGGCCACGAGTTCTGACTCGGCCTCGGACATGTCGAACGGCGTCTGGTTGAGCTCGATAAGCGCCGCGATGAGGAACAACATGAACGCCGGGAACTGCGGGAACACGAACCACCGGGGGATGAATCCGAGCCACGTGCCCTGTTGGGCCAGCGCGATCTCGCCCAGATTGAGCGAGCCCACGATCATCACGATGGGCAGGACCGAGAGCAGCAGCGGCACCTCGTACGCGATCTGCTGCGCGGCGGCGCGCATGCCGCCCAGCAGCGCCCACTTGTTCGCGCTCGCCCACCCCGCCATGAGGATGCCTATTGGCACCACCGACAGCGCCGCGAACGTGAACAGTAACCCGGTGTCGAGATCGGTGATCTTCCAGGTCTCGGAAAACGGAATCGCCGCATAGGCCAGCAGCGACGGGGTGAAAACGACTGCAGGCGCGAGGAAGAAGAGCACCTTGTCCACGCCTGCAGGGGTGATGTCTTCTTTGGTGAGGAGCTTGAGCACGTCCATCGTGGTCTGCAAGATGCCTTTCGGGCCCATGTGGATCGGCCCGAGCCGCACGTGCAGGTGGCCCAGAACCTTGCGCAGCATGTAGATCAGGATCACGCCATTGGCGAGCATGAGCCCCAGGCCGGCGACGATGCGCAGTACGATGACGAGAGCGGGGTTCACCGGTCCACCTCGCCAAGCATGATGTCCAGGCTGCCGATCATCATGACGACGTCGGCGAGCAGGTGCCCGGGCAAGATCTCTTCGAGCACCTGGCACGCATAGAGTGAGGGCGCACGGTAGTGGAACCGGTACGGTTCGGCCGAGCCTTCTGAGACCAGGTGGATCCCTGTCTCGCCCCGGCTGGACTCCACCGAGGCGTAGACCTCGCCCGCAGCCGGGCGGATCACCTTGGGAACCTTGGCCGTATGCTCGCCTTCGGGCAGGCCCTCGATGAGCTGGCTCACCATGCGATTAGCCTGACGCATCTCTTCCATGCGGACCATGTAGCGATCCCACGCATCACCGGTCTGACCCACGGGAACATCGAAGTCGAGTTCCGGGTATGCGTCGTAGGGCCTGTCTCGGCGGATATCGAACGGAATGCCGGTGGCGCGAAGATTCGCGCCGGTCAACCCGAACGCAAGTGCAACCTCGGGCTCGATGACGCCTACACCCTTGACCCGGTGCTGGAAGATCTCGTTGCCGCCCAGCAACGCGTGGTGCTCCTCGAGCAAGCGTTCGAAATCTGCCGAGAACTCGCGGATCTTCTCGTCTACGCCAACAGGCAGGTCGGCGAGAACTCCACCGGGCCTGATGTAGTTGAACATCATGCGCTGACCGCTGATCGCCTCGAGTATGTCGAGGAGCTTCTCGCGATCGCGAACCGCGTAGAGGAACTGACCCATTGCCCCGGTGTCCAGACCGAACGTTCCGTACCAGACCAGGTGGCTCGCGATGCGCGTGAGCTCGGCAGCGAGCGTTCGAAGCCAGCGGGCCTTGGGTGGCACCTCGATCTCGAGGAGCTGCTCGGTCGCGAGCGCTGCGGCCTGCTCCCCCATCATGCCGCTCACGTAGTCTCCGCGGTCCATCAGCGTTCCCAGCTGGTGATACTTTCGCGACTCGGCAAGCTTCTCGATGCCCCGGTGCAGGTACCCGAGCGAGGTCTCGGCACTCACGACCTCTTCGCCGTCGACCTCGATGATCAGCCGCAAGACACCGTGCGTAGACGGATGCTGCGGGCCCATGTTGATGATGAGGTGCTCGGTTGTGAGCCCGTCGACGCCGCCGGGTACGCGCCTGATGCCCGCGGGCGGGTCGCCGGGGCTGTGGGTCCCCTCGGCCGCGAGCATGCCGACCTCTGTCGCGATGTCTCGAGGGTCGCTCATCGCTCGCGCACCTCCTCGGGCGTCCGTATCGCGACGGACTTGCGCAGCAGCGGCGCGACGCCGTCGGTCGTGAGCAGTCGCTTGGGGTTCGGATGGCCCGCAAGCATCAGCCCGAATAGCTCTGCGGCTTCGCGCTCCGGCAGCAACGCCGAGGGGTAGACGTTCCACACCGAGCGTATCGCCGCATCGTAGGCCACGACCGTCTTGACGTAGATCTCCTCGTCACGCGCAAACGAGCGCAGATGGTACGTGAGCTCGATCTGCTCGCCCGTGTCCGTGCCGAGGAGATCGACCAGCATCGCGAAGTCCAGCTCGGAGTCGCGCAACGTCTCGAGTACACGCGCGACATCGGCGGTCCGGGCGCGACAGACCACGCCAAGCGTCGTCGTTTCGACGTCGACCCCGGCCAGCCCGGCCGCGGTCAGGATGTGCTTAACCGCGGTCGCGTCGGGCAGCAAGGCGCTCCTCCGTCCGCTTGGCGATCTTGTCCTGCAGCTGGATGAAGCCGTACTGCACCGATTCGGGCCGAGGCGGACATCCGGGGATGTAGACATCGACCGGCACTATCTTGTCGACGCCCAGGACGACGTTGGGATACTCGCGAAACGGTCCGCCGGTACTGGCACATGCGCCCATAGCCACGACCCACTTGGGTTCCGGCATCTGGTCGTAGAGGATACGGACCGTCTCGGCCATCTTCCGGTTCACCGTACCGGCAACGATCATCACGTCGGCCTGACGGGGTGAAGCGCGAAAGAACACGCCCATCCGGTCGAAGTCGAAGCGCGGGCCCGACGCGTGCATGAGCCCCTCGATGGCGCAGCATGCGATGCCGAACGCCATGTACCACAATGACTTGCTGCGGGCGAAATCGAAGAGCTGCTCGCTTCGAATGAAGGCGATGGAGTGCTCGCCGGTCAGGCGGTCTATCGCCATGTCAGCGCGCCCTCCTTCCATGCGTAGAGCAGCCCCAGCATCAGAATCGCCACGAAGATCACCATCTCGAACAGGATGAACAGCCCCGTGCCCGGTTTGCCGAACGTAACCGCCCACGGATAGAGAAAGACGGTCTCGATGTCGAAGACGACGAACAGCAAGGCGTAGACGTAGTAGCCCACGCGGAACTGCACCCAGGGCGGACCCACGGGGCGGCTGCCGCACTCGTAGGTGGTTGCCTTGGCCTGTGAAGGCGCGCTCGGACTGAGCAGGTTCGAGGTCGCGACCGTGGCCGCCACGAAGAGCATGCCGAAGACGACGAATCCGCCGAGTATGAGGTAGTCGAGGGACATCTCGTGAAGCCCGCCTTTGCCGCGCCCTTACCGTAACCCCACGTACGAGCCCTAATCCTACGAAAGGATACGACAACGCCCGCCGGGCGGGAATCAAACTGCCCGCCCCGTGGGCGTCTCGGAGTTCGAGAGAATGTAACACACGTTACATTCTCGCTCAAGTGCCGTGCTCATATACCCACTGGGGTATTATGTCGATGCCCCCGCGGGAATGCAACAGGGGCGGCTTGCGCCACCCCTGCAAAGCATTTCTATGGAGCCGACGAGGGGATTCGAACCCCTGACCCCCGCATTACGAGTGCGGTGCTCTGGCCAGCTGAGCTACGTCGGCGTTACGCCTGACTACGTCGTGCCACTATCTCCCGTACCACCCTGCGGCGGCCTGCGGCGCCTGCGCCTGCGGCCGGTCGAACTCGATCCCGGCTCCTTCGGCTTGCTCTCGCCTCCGGGCTGGTCACCCTTGGGCCGTGCGTCCTCGGTCTTCTTCGCACCGGTGCGCTTCTGACCCGACCTGCGACCTGACGACCGCTTCTCGCCTCCGCCCGGGGAACTCCCCGAGCTGCTACCCTGGCTGCTACCCTGGCTGTCGCCCTGGCTGCCGCCCCGGCTACTTCCCTGGCTGCCGCTCGCCTGCTCGGCCTTCGC
>JBGSMX010000150.1:0-4480 GCA_041739935.1 Coriobacteriia bacterium
GGCCGCCGCGTGGTCTGCGGCGTGGGGTAGCGACACGGTCACGGCTGGCAGCGGGGGTTCCATCCCGCTCGTGAGCGCGCTCGCCGAGGCTGTTCCGCGTGCCGACATTCTGCTCGGCGGTGCAACCGATGGTTTCGCCAACATCCACGGGCCCAACGAGCGGGTCCTGCTCGACGAGTTCGAGAAGACCACCCTGGCGATCGCCGACTTCCTCGGCAGGTTCGCCGAGTCCTTCGAGAGGAGCGGGCAGTGACCGGGGAGTCGGCGGCGGCTTCCGGCGCTCCGGAGCGTGTCGGCGGCACCCAGCGCATGCTCGACTTCATCGAGCGGGTCGGCAACAAGGTCCCGCATCCCGCCATCCTGTTCCTGGCGATGTGCGTCATCATCATCGTGCTCTCGCAGGTAATGTACATGCTGGACATCAGCGCGACGTACGAAGTCGTGAAGCCGCCGACGATCGAGGTGGAGCAGATCGAGGTGCCCGGCTCGGTACTGCCGGGCGAGGCATTGCCGGGCGAGTATCCGGACGCCGGGGACTACGAAGTGGTGCAGGAGACCGTCAAGGCACAGGGCCTGCTCACGGTGGAAGGGATCCGGTTCCTGTTCACCTCGTTCGTGGCGAACTTCATGGGCTTCACGGCGATGGGCATCATCCTCATCGTCATGATCGGCGTGGGGGTCTCGGAGATCTCGGGTCTGATCGCCTCGCTCATCCGTAAGCTTGTCGCGGTGTCTTCGGCTGAAGCACTGACCTACATCATCGTGTTCCTGGGCGTCATCTCGAGCATAGCCTCGGACGCGGGCTATCTGGTGCTGATTCCGCTCGGCGCGGCGGCCTTCAAGAGCGTGGGGCGGCACCCGCTGGCGGGCATGGCGGCTGCCTTCGCGGGCGTCGCCGGTGGGTTTGGCGTGAACGTGCTCGTGACGCCGACCGATGCGATCCTCACCGAGATCACGAACGAGGCGATCCACCTGGTCGATCCGTTGTTGTCGATCGACATCACCGCGAACCTGTACTTTGGGATCGCATCGACCATCGTCCTCACGATCTTGCTTGCGATCGTCACGACGCGGATCGTCGAGCCCCGGCTGGGTGCCTACGACGGGGCTCATGCTCCCAGCGATGCGGAGCACCCCGACGAGCCCGACGCGCTCGACGGAGTCACGCCCGAGCAAGACGCGAAGGGTCTACGCTGGGCGGGGATCGGGTTCTTGCTCGCCACAGCGCTCATTGCGGTTGTGACGGTGCCCGCGGGCGCGCCGTTGCGCGACCCCGTGACCAACGCGATCATCGGCACGTCGCCGTTCATGAGCAGTCTGATCGTCATCATCGCGCTGCTCTTCCTCGCTGCGGGCCTGGGGTACGGGCGCGGTTCGGGAACGCTGCGCGGCGGCACAGAGGTCATCAACGCCATCACCAAGTCCTGGTCAGGGCTGGCAGGGTTGCTGTTCTTGTTCCTGTTGATCGCGCAGTTCATCGCGTACTTCAATTACTCGAACATGGCGCAGATTGCTGCGGTAACACTCGGCGACACGATCGAGACCATGAACGTCGGGACGCTCTGGCTGCTGCTTGGTGCGATAGCCATCACCGTGGTGATCGGTGTGATCATGCCGCAGGCGATCGCCAAGTGGGCACTGCTCGCCCCGATCTTCATCCCGCTGTTCCTGCGTCTGGGGATCGGGCCGGAGGCGGTTCTTGCTGCCTACCGCGTCGGTGACTCGCCGATCAACATCGTCACGCCGATCATGGCGTACTTCCCGTTGATCGTGGTCTTCGCCGCGCGCTACGACAAACGCTCGGGAATCGGCACGGTGATCGCCCTCATGCTCCCGTACTTCGTGGCGCTCACGATCGTGTGGACCGCGATGTTCGCGCTGTGGTATCTGCTCGGGATTCCCTGGGGTCCGGGCGTGTGAGCTCACGCCGCCTTGCCGAGGATTCGAGTCCCGACCGCGTTGCCCGCGCGAACACAGGCTGAGACAAACCGACCGGCCCAGGAGTACCCATGACAACCGAGACTCCCGCATACGACATCATCAGGCACAACGGTCCGTTCGAACTGCGTCGCTACAAGGGCTACCTCACTGCGAGCGTTCGCGTGACCGCCTCGGACTACAGGCAGGCGATGAACGAAGGCTTCAGTCCGCTTGCCGATTACATCTTCGGCAGCAACCATCAGTCCGGCCGCATCTCCATGACCGTGCCGGTGAGTGCCGGAAGGGCATGTTGCCAGAAGATCGCGATGACCGCCCCGGTCACGGCCGCGCAGGCAGAGGAGGAGTACGTGGTGAGCTTCACGATGCCGTCGGAGTACTCGTTGGAGTCGCTGCCGCAGCCTAACAATCCGGCCGTGACCCTCGAATCCGTCGATGCCTACCTAGCAGCCGCGGTTCGCTTTGGCGGCTACCTGGGTGAGAAGAGCGGCATCCGCGCCGAGTCGGATCTCAGAGACTGGATCGCCCAGCAGGAGCTCGTGCCTGCGGGCGAACCGGTTGCCGCGCAGTATGACGCCCCGTGGAAGCCGGGTTTCGCACGCCGCAACGAGATCCTGATTCCTATCGAGGGCGCTGTCGGAAACGAGAGCTGACGTTCGACCGCATCGCTTCAGGCCTTCGGTCGGCCCCAGGGCACGAGCGCGGGCGTTTCGCGCTTGTAGGTCTCGTAGGCTTCCTGCCCGCCCCATCTCTCCTCGGCCTTCTTTTCGAGCAGAGGGACACCGCTCACGCGCGTGAGCAGGAGGTAGACGAAGACCGGAGAGACGAGCGTTGCAAGCTGCCAGCCGGAAAGCACCGGGAAAGCGATGATTGCGATGCCGGTCCACAGCACGATCTCGCCGAAGTAGTTGGGGTGGCGGGACCGGGCCCACAGACCCGTGGTGATGAACCGGCCTTTGTTCTGCGGATCGACCCGGAAGCGATTCTTCTGCAGATCGGCTACGGCCTCAAACGAGAAACCGGCGACCCAGACCACGAACCCGGCGACGGCGAAGGCATCGAGCGCGGGGCGTTCGGTCGAGGTCACGGCTGCGAGAGCGGCGGCCAGCGTCACGCTCACCCACAGGCCCTGCAGGGTCCACGTGGTGAGGAAGCGTGCGAAGGAGTGCTTGATGTCGTCGAACCTGACATCTTTGCCCGCACGACGTACGCGCCGGTACAGGAAGGTTCCCAGGCGAGCCGCCCAGACGAACACGAGCGCGAGAAGCAGGATGGAGCGGGCATCGACAGGCCCGCTCAAGAACACGGCGAGCGCCATCACCATCATGTAGGTGACGCTCCCGGTGAGGTCGAAGTAGCGTTCGGTCCGTGCCAGGTAGGACGGGATGAACACCAACCACTGCACGACGAAGGCCAGGGCCACAGCCACTGCAAAGACCGGCGCCCGGCCGATGGTCAAACCGCCCTGCGAACCCGCCCAGGCGATTGCCGCGCCGACCGACACGGTTGCGATCACCGCGATTACTGCGCTCAGCTGTTTCCCGGCCATCGTCAACTCCTGTTCGGGTGGTGCAGCGTGCTCGGCCTCTTGTCTCAGATTAGCAGTATGTCCTGGTTGGAGACCTACGGCGCATCGCAATCGGATGCTTCCAGGGGAGTGACGCAGGGCCATACGCAATGTGCTCAAACGCGGCGGCGAGCCAGTGGCATCTATGCTATCGTCGCCCCCATGGACAACGACACCACATCACCCGACGCGTCTGCAGCAGACGCCCCGGCCGAACGCAGCGATTTCGTACGCGATATCGTTGCCGCCGACCTGCGCGAGGGTCGCATCGACAGCGTCGTCACGCGCTTCCCGCCGGAGCCCAACGGGTACCTGCACATCGGCCACGCGAAATCGATCTGCCTGAACTTCGGCATCGCTGCGGAGTTCGGCGGTCGCTGCCACCTGCGCTTCGACGACACGAATCCGGTCAAGGAGGAGCAGGAGTACATCGACTCCATCGAGGCCGATGTCCGCTGGCTCGGATTCGACTGGGGCGAGTATCTCTACTACGCCTCGGACTACTTTGACCGTCTCTACGAGTGGGCGCAGTACCTGATCCGCGAGGGCAAGGCCTACGTGGACGATCTTTCTGCCGACGAGATCCGCGAGCACCGTGGCACGCTCACCGAGCCCGGCAAGGACAGCCCTTGGCGCGATCGCCCGGCCGAGGAGAACCTGGACCTGTTCGAGCGCATGCGCGCCGGCGAATTTGAAGACGGCTCGCGCGTGTTGCGTGCGAAGATCGACATGTCCTCGGGCAACATCAACTTCCGCGATCCGGTCATGTACCGGATCGTGCACGCCGCGCATCCGCGCACGGGCGACGCGTGGTGCATCTACCCCAGCTACGATTTCGCCCACGGGCAGTCCGACGCGATCGAGGGCATCACGCACTCGATCTGCACGCTCGAGTTCCAGGACCATCGGCCGCTCTACGACTGGTTCATCGAGAACCTGCCCGTGCCCTGGGCGCCTCACCAGTACGAGTTCGCG
>JBGSMX010000180.1:0-18511 GCA_041739935.1 Coriobacteriia bacterium
GGGGTCGCGGCCGACGCGCTTGAGCAGTGCGGTCGCACCGCTCACGTGGCGCCTGCACTCGCCGGCTACGCCCTCGCCGTGCAGGCGCGATTGCTGACCTAGCGCAAGAAGTACGCGCGGCCCAGATCGAGATCGGGAAGATCCTCCGCTGAATCGAGCATGCGCAGCTTACGGCGGTCGGGCTCGAAGCGGTCGGCAGTCAGGCGCAACCCGGACACGATATCCTCGATCATGGTGCCGGGTATCCCGACCGAGAGCACGTCGTCCGGCCATTCCCCGGTGTGGCGGGCGCCCGAACACAGCAGCGACACATTCATCTCCCCGTGCACGATAGGCGCCGCAGTCGTCTCGACGCACATGCCATGCATGCCGATCGTCCGCTGCTGCATCGTGTGTCCCAGGTACCCTGCGGCTTGCGCCAGCCGCATCGCCCCGTGCGGGTCCGTCATCACGACCAGGACATCCGGCTCGACCCCATCCGGCTGCAGGCGCAGCGGCACCACACCCAGGCCTGTCAGGGGCGGCAACACCGCGGCGCCTTCCAGCACGCGACGCGTGACGCCGTGGTCGCGGTAGAGTCCGCCTTCTGCGTAGCTCTCGACGAACTCATCGTCGTCGTGCCCGCTTTGGAAGCCGAGGAACCGGGGGGATGTGTCGCAGGCCATGTCGGCCCCCTCAAGCTTGAGTGCCGAGCCTCCCGCGGCCATTCTCACGGCAGCGCAGTAGTGCAGAGGCGCACGTGGGCTGCGCGCGTCGAAGGCACTGAAGTCCTCGGCAGAAACCAGCCGCGTGACCGCAACCGGCGCGTATGAGAGCAGGAGGATGCCGGCGATCGCGCGTTCCTGAACCGCCCTGTCGATTGCGAGTCTTCGTCCCTTTGTCACATCTTCGCCCATCTCTCGCACGTGCCCTTCCCTATCGTTCGGGCCGGAGACTACAGCGTCCGGTCGATGATCAATGCCAGGAGCGCCGAGGGGACGGCACCCTCCAGAATCAGCGCGTTGTTGAACTGCATGACGCCTGCCATGATCGGCACTCCCAGGCCGCCCGCTCCCACGATCGCGCCGAGTGTCGCTGCGCTCACGGCGATGACCAGCATGTTCTTGATGCCGCCCAGGATGACCGGGAATGCGAGCGGAAACTGGACCTGACGGAACCGCTGCATGCGGCTCATCCCCAGTCCACGCGCGGCGTCCACCACCGGCTCCGGCACGTTCTCGACGCCTGCAACCACGTTGAGCATCACCGGCAGCACGCTGTATGCGACCAGCGCAACGATGACCGGCTCCCAGCCGTAGCCGATCACCGGTACGATGAGCGCCATCACGGCGATCGAGGGAAACGTCTGCCCCAGGTTCGCCAGGTTCAAGATCAGGTCCCGGAAACGAGCGCCCACCGGAGTGAGCAAGAACAGACCCAGCAGCAATCCGATCGCAAGCGCGATACCCCCCGCAACTGCAACCAGAACCAGGTGCTCGATCATCAGCTCGCCCAGCGACTGACGCTCGTAGACAACGATCCGCTCGTCGGGGAAGGCAGCCCGGAGAATGCGCTCGAGCCCTTCGGGATTGAGCAGCATCCATCCCAGCACGCCGCTCATGATCGCGACCGAGAGCCAGTTGCGCCGGATACCCAGACTCTGGTTCACGACGGCTCCCTCATCGCAGCCACGATGCCGTCGAACGTGACGACTCCCAGCGTCGCGCCGTCAGGCCCCTGCACGGCGAGCCCCGCGCCTCCGCACGACACCAGTGTCGCGAGGGCGTCCTTGAGCGAGTCCTCGGCAGATACGTGGGACATGCCTGCGCCATCGCCGGGGAGCAGCTCAACGTCGGCGACCTTGTGCCGCGTCATGATCTTGAGCCCCAACTCCCGGCCGAAGAACTCCGTCACGAACGGCGTCGCGGGATGCTGCCACAGCCGCTCGGGCGGGTCGAACTGCACGAGTTTACCGCGGTCCATGAGTGCTATGCGGTCGCCCAAGACAACCGCCTCTTCCACGTCATGCGTGACGAACACGACGGTCTTGTGAAGCTCGCGCTGAAGCTTGAGAAACTCGACCTGGAGACGCTGACGCGAAATGGGATCGAGCGCACCGAAAGGCTCGTCCATGAGCAGCACGGGTGGATCGGCGGCCAGTGCGCGGGCAACGCCCACGCGCTGCTGCTGCCCGCCGGAAAGGTGCCCCGGCTTCTTGCTCGCATACTCGGCCGGATCGAGACCCACGAGTTCGAGTAGCTCGCTCACGCGCGCTTCGATGCGCGGTCCGTCCCAGCCCAGCAGCCGTGGCACGATCCCGATGTTGCGCGCGACGCTCATGTGCGGGAACAGTCCCACGCTCTGGATGACGTAGCCGATATGACGGCGAAGCTCATCGGGACTGCGCTCCATCACATTGATGCCATCAACCAGGATCGTCCCGGCATCGATATCGTGCATGCGGTTGATCGCCCGCAGCGTCGTCGTCTTGCCACACCCGCTGGGTCCGAGCAGGATCGCCAGCTCTCCCTCGGCGATCTCGAGGGTAAGGTCGTCGACGGCGAGCTCGTCGTTGTAGCGCTTGGTCACGTGCTCCAGCACGATCATGCCGCCACCAACTCACGTGGCTCGACGCCGGATACGGCGCCCTGGACCGCCCGCAGCGACGCGTCAAGCGTCATCGCAAGCGCAACGATCGGGATGACCCCAAGCAGCATCAGATCGGTAGCTGTCTGCTGCAGGCCGTAGAACACGATCTGACCCAATCCACCACCGCCGACCAGCCCCGCAATAATGGCGGCCGAAGCGGTCTGCACCGCGGCGATTCGCACGCCCGCGAGCACGACCGGGAATGCGAGCGGCATCTCGATCCAGGCCAGACGCTGCGCGGGCTTCATCCCCACTCCGCGTGCCGCATCGATCACTCCCGCGTCGAGCGTCTTCATCGCCGAGTAGGTGTTGCGTGTGATCGGGTAGATCGCGTAGGCGACCAGCACCACGAAGACCGGGGCCCAGCCGATCCCGGATACGCCAAGCGCATCAAGAAGCGCCACGTTGTTGCCGAGCCAGCCCATCGGGACGATGAGCAGACCTATGAAAGACAGCGTGGGCAGAACCTGCAGCACGTTGATCAGGCCGAAAACCGCTCCCTCGGTACGCGGACGCCTGGCGGCCAGAATCCCGAAGGTGAGCCCAATGACCAGCGCAACACCTGTTGCACCGATCGTGTACGCGATCTGCTGGCGGAAGGCCTGCCAGAAGACCTCGGGATTGCGCAGGTACTCCTGCATGATTCCGAGTGCGTCCAGCCGTCCGGAGACCGCGAGACCCACGATGGCCAACGCACCACTCCACCCCACTGCGAAGCGCTCGAAGCGACCGCGAAGCCACCCCATGGCCGCGAAGCCCACGATGTAGCACGCGAGCAGACCGAGCCAGAAACTCAAGCCGACAGACAGCCTCACGACGCTGCCTTCTCGCAGCAGGTAGTCGGCCGCCAACCTGGCAACCGCGTACACCGAGCCCACGGCGATGGCATTGGCCGTCACCCCCCGTGCCAGCGCAAGGCGACGACCTCCAGGAATCACCGACAACGCGAAGACGAGCACCCACGCGCCAAGAAGCGCCCAACCGACAGGGCCGAGCGCTCCCAACGCCGCTTGGGGCTCCCCCAGCAGAATGCGGTTCGGTCGGAAGGTCGCATACACCCCGGCAACGGTAACGAGGGCTCCAAACAGAGCCCCCGTCGCACCGATAATGTCCGAGCCTGACGCCTTCTCGGCGACTCTATTCTTCGAGGAATCCATTCTCCACCAGGTAGTCGCGGGCCACATCTGCGGGTGTCATCCCGTCGAACGCGACGGAGGCATTGAGTGCCTGAAGCGTCTCGATGTCGAGGCTGGTGAAGACCGGATCGAGGATGTCCGCGATCTCGGGACACTGCTCGATGATCTCGCCACGGAAGACCGGCGCCGGCTCGTAGACCGGGGGCACGGACTTCGGGTCTTCGATGATCATCAGTCCCAGATCGTCGAGCTGGCCATCGGTGCCGTACGCAAGCGTGAAGTTGACGCCGTCGGTTCCCTCGGCAGCCGCCTTCAGCATCTCTGCGGTGACGCCGGTGGACAGGCCCAGGAGCTGGTCTTCCGTGAGTTCGAAGCCGTAAGCCTCCTGGAAGCCGAGCAGACCCGCCGGGTTGTCCATCCACGCCTGCGCGCCGATGAGCTTGACCTCGCCGCCGTCATTCACGTACGCGGCGAAATCCTCCATCGTCACGATGCCATTCTCTTCGAGAAAGTCCGTGCGCGCTGCGATGAGCTCGGTGTTGTTCGCGGGCGCCGGCTGTAGCCAGACAAGGTTGTTCTGCTCGAGATCGAGCTCCGCGACTGTGGCGAACGCAGATTCCGCGTCGTTCCACACATCGAGGCCCTCCTGGCCCTCGAGATAGAACTGCCCCGAACCCGTGTAGTCGATCGTGGCGCTGATCTCGCCCTCGAGTAGCGCCGCGCGCACGACATCCGGCGTCCCGAGCTGGGTCCGATCCACGACTTCGTAGCCGTTAGCCTCGAGCATCTGCAGAATCATGTTGCCGAGGATTCCGCCTTCGGAGTCAAGGAGCGACGCGACCGTGATCGGTCCGCACTCGGGTGCCGCGGTTCCCTCGGCAGGCTCGTCGGCCTCCGGCTCGGTCGCGCTGCATCCGCTGGCAAACAGGGCCAGCACCATCATTAGTGCCGCAAGTACGGCAATCGCTCGCTTCATTGCCCCTCCAGGAATTTGAACCGTGATTACTGTCATTACAAGTAACTAGTCGAATCATAAGGGTTTGTAATCGTTCAATCAATAACTGGCGTCGCGACAGGCACACGCCGGACCCGTCTTTCCCGGCAGATGTCGGCGCCGCAATGCCTACCGCAAAGCCCAGTGCACGCCACTGATCGAGTCCTGACCGTGGCCGTTCTCGCACCCGCCGTCAGCGGTCAGCCAGACGTTCGTTCCGCATTCGTCGCAGTAGCCGACCAACGCCTGCTTGCCCGACGCCGGCGCCCGTCTGACCCGCACGGGCGCGTTCGAAACCGCAACCTCCCCGGTCCCCGTGTCCGCAGCGCCGGTGCGCGCTGGAGCGTTCTTGGCCAGGAAGTACACTACGGCTCCCCCTGCAACACCCCCGGCCAGTGCAACCATCATGAGCACGTACGGGTTCGTCGAAGGCGCCAGAATCACGAGCGCCAGCATCACAACGGTCTCCGAGAAGAACCACACGCCAGGGACGAAGGCGGCGTACCACTTCGAGTAGCCCTTCCTCACGACGATGCGGGATACGATCCGCGTCAGCCAGATGATGCCTATGATCTCCGCCACACCAGCTCCTAGCCCAGGTTCCCCATCCCTACGAACATACCCCCGATGTGGGGCACAAGCCACACCAACCACGCCCTTAGGCTGTGCCGGTGGAATCCGGAGCGTGCCTACACACTCCCGCGTGCCACTGCTTGAGCTGCCGAGACAAGCACCCGGCTCACACGTCCAGCGTGTAGAACACCGGAGCCGATGCCCCGATCCCGGCACTCGCGTTGTCCGCGGTCGGGCGGTGAAACAGGTGCTGCGCCACGCCCGGCTATTGGCGCCTTCGGTTCAGACAACATAATTCGTGCTTCCAGGGGGGATTCTTGGGCATACATGCGATTGAGGCGCACCTCGAATCGCGACTGCGGGGCTCCCTGGGTTTCTGAGTCCGAGACGGGAAAGGACGGATGTGGTCGAATTCTACGCGGAGATGATGTCCCGGAACTGGGCATTCATCACTCCCCCCCAGCAGGAGACCATTCGCAGCACGAAACTTCTCATCGCCGGTTGCGGGCTCGGGAGTGTCGTCGCCACCCTTGCGGTCCAGACTGGTTTCACGCACTTGGTGCTCGCAGACCACGACAGGGTGGAGGTCTCGAATCTCAACCGCCAGGCATTCGAACGTGCCGATGTCGGATCGAACAAGGCGCTGGCCCTCAAGGCGCGCCTGGAAGCCCGCAGTCAGTCGCTGATGATCGAAGCGCACGACACCCGGATCACACGAGACAACGCTACTGAACTGGTGTCGCGGGCTGACATAGTCCTCAATACCGTCGATTTTGACGGAGTCGACTACGCGATAAATGCCATCGCCCGCAAGCAGGGCAAGCCGGTCTTGTTCCCCATGAACATCGCGTGGGGCGGGTTCTGCCTGGCATTCCTGCCCGGCTCGCCGGGGCTCGAGGAGCTTGTGGGACCCGAGCCTCCAGATGGCGAGACTGAATTCGTGATGCGGTTGCTTTCGAGTCTGCAGGGCTTCGAGCTAGCACCCTACCTGGCTGAGCGGATTGCAGAGCTACCCCAGGTAGTCGGCGCTCCCGGTACTCCCACACCTCAGCTTGGCGTGGCTGCGGCCCGCTCGGCAAGTCTGGTTGTCGAGGGGATGGTCCGGCTCGCACTCGGACTTCCCGTTCGCGCGGCTCCCTGCCCCATGTATATCGACACGTGGGACACATGGGCCACGTGACGCGCTCGGGCCGGGCCGATCCGATGCCCGGCACAGATGCATCAGACGTCTTCGTACTGCCGGGGGGCCGACCGAGGGGAACACCGAATGAGCGCGCTTGAATTGGTGCTGGGCAATCGATGGCTGACGAATCAGATCATGTCGAACATGCCCCCGGATCTTACGATGCGCAGCGGAGAGAAGCGCGCGGTCAAAGTCGCTCGAGTCGCCCGTTCTCGAACCCGGGCATATGCCGACTTCCTGACCTCCCGTGGGCTGGGGGACATCCGGCTGACATCCATGGACGACTTCCGCAGACTCCCCGTCATAGACAAGGCGAACTACGTCGACTGCTACCCCCTTGAGCAGCTCGTCTTAGATAGCGACTTCTGCCACGCGTACACCATTGAGAAGAGCTCCGGGCACGCGGGCACCTCGTACTACTGGTTGCGCCTGCCGCAAGAAGACGCGATGTTCCCGCGTTACCTCGAGTTCGCCTTCTGCCAGTACTACGGGCTCACAGGCGAGTCGACGCTTATCTTGATTACGCTCGCACTGGGAACTTGGACCAGTGGCGAGAAGTTCGCGCAGGCCCTGCGACAAGTCGCGGCCTCGGGGAAATACCGCATGACCGTGATGGCGCCCGGCACCAACCTCGACGAGATCCTCGAAATCGTGTCGGATCTGGGCTCCCACTACGACAGGGTGATCATGATCGGCTATCCGCCGTTCATCAAGTCCGTGATCGACGAGGGAACCCGTCAGGGAATCGACTGGACATCCATGTCCATGAAGCTCGCTGTCGGCGGCGAGAGCTACTCCGAACAATGGCGTGAGCACATGGCCTCCGTACTCGGTCTCGACTCCCGCAAGGACCTGCTTGCGATCAGCGGCGGCTACGGTGCGGCTGACGTGGGCATGAGCGTCGGTCGTGAGTACCCGATCACCGTGATGATTCGGAAGCTTTGTATGGACGACCCCGAGCTGGCGCTAGCGCTGTTCAAGGACCCGCGGGGTCGAAACGGCGTCCTCCCCGGGTTGGTGCAATACAACCCGAACACCAGCTTCGTCGAGGAGGTCGAACAGGAACTGGTCTTCACGGTCCTATCCGGTATCCCCCTCGTGCGCTACAACATCCACGACCATGGTGGCGTGCTCACGTTCACGGAGATGATCCGTGCACTGCGAGACCACGGGTACGATGTCGCCGAGAGACTCGCCGAGGTCGGCTACGGGCGAGAGCATATCTGGCAACTTCCGTTCTTCTACGTATTCGGTCGCAGCGACGGAACGGTTTCGATCGTTGGCGCGAACATATTCCCTGAAAACATCCAGGCGGTGCTGAGTGAGGCAGGCGATCAGGATGCCCTTACATTCCGGCTCTCGGTCGTGACCAACGCTGACTACAGCCAGCAGCTTGCCGTCGCCCTCGAGCATCACGCGCCCAGACTAACCCGGTCTGAGACATCCGCTCTTGAGACGCATTACCACACCACACTGGTAAATGGGTTGCTCAAGCTGAACCAGGACTTCAAAGACGCCTACGAGGACAACCCCGAGTGCGCTGATCCGATCGTCAACGTGTACCCGCGCGGGACCGGGCCCTTCTCGGAGAAGACGCGCATAAAGAACCAGTACTTCGACTAGGACAGCCGGTCAGCGCTTGCCGGGCCGGCTACCTGCTGGTTTGGCAGCGACAACGTGAACACAGAGCCCTTGCCCAGGGTGCTTTCAACCGTGAGCTGTCCTCCCAGAAGTGTTGCGAATTTGCGGCTGATGCTGAGCCCGAGGCCCGCTCCCGGTCGCAGCTCCCCGTCAACCTGTTGGATCTGTTCGAATTCGGAGAAGATGCGCTCCAGCCCTTCCTCGGGGATGCCGACCCCCGTGTCGGTCACCCGGAACTTGAGCCAGTCCCCCTCGGGGCGCACGTCGATACAGATGCCCCCGTGGTCCGTGAACTTGATCGCGTTCGTCATCAGATTGAGCAGCACCTGCTCGACACGAGCGCCATCGGTAACGAGGGTCGACACGTTCGGAGAAACGGATATCTCTAGATCCAGACCCTTCTCCCGGCGCAGCGCATCAGCTTGTGTGACAACCGCGTCGATGATCTTAGGCACCTTGGTGGGCGACGGTCGGACCTCAATCCTTCCCGCCTCGATCCGGGTGAGGTCGAGTATGTCGTTGATCAGACTCAGTAGACGCCTGCCGGAAGTGTGAATCATCTCGATCTGCTTCGCCTGCTCGTCGTTCACCGGCCCCGCAGAACCCTTGAGCAGGATTCCGCTGAATCCGATTATCGAATTGAGCGGGGTGCGCAGTTCGTGACTCATGTTGGCGAGGAACCGGCTCTTTGCCTGGGTCGCTTCCTCGAGCTGGCGAATCGTCTCGACGAGCCGCACCCCACGGTCGACGGCACGAGCTCGGGCCTCATCAAGATCCTGAACCCGCTGCTCAAGCTGCGCGTTGACCTCGATCAGTTCCGATTGTGCCTCTCGCAGCTCGGTAACATCGGTGAGCAACACGATGAAGCCCACCGGTTGCTGGCGCTGACCCAGCGTCCGTCGGACGCGACACCAGTAGATGTCATCCCCGTCCGAGAGTTCGAACTCCACGTACTCGACGCTGGACTCAAGAAATCCCTTCGCCTGGCGATAGACCTCGGGCGCGGCTTCGTCCAGTCTCATGCCTGTTTCGGCCAGCGGGAGTATTCGCTCTGCGGTGGAGTTGAGCGCGACGACCACGTTCTTGCTGTCGACCACGAGCATGGCATCCGCCATGGTTCGGAATGCCTGAAACGATGCGACGGGGACTATGTCGACCAGCCCTTTGAGCAGAACCTGGTAGAGCAACACCGCGTTGAGAAACACGAACAGCACCGGCGTTGGGTTGGCGGACAGTGGAATGTCGAGCACGTCTCGGAGTGCCCAGAGGATGGCGCCTATGAGAGGTGCCGAGGCCGCCACTCCCAGGACTGCAGCCTGCCGACGGTTACCGTCCGTCCCCGAGCGCCACAAAGTGACGACCAGCAGCCACGTACCCCAGCCTACAAGCACAAAAGTCATGATCTGACTCGGCAGGGCGAGGACGCCGTACTCTACGGACGCTCCGGGGGCAGCTTGACTCACAAACAACTGGTGCACCGGATTGGTCACCGCGATGGCGACGGTGTACACGAACGGGAAGTGAGCCAGAGCGAGTCTCCAGCCCCGGGTCCAACTCGTCTTGCGCGCGTAGGCGGCGGCGAACAGGAACCAGTACGTGGGTGCGGCCGCAAGCCCCACTATCTCGAACACGTAGACGAAGTACTCCGGACTCCCGATCGTAGACACATCGAGCGCGAAAGCCGGGTCTAAGTTGAGCTCCACGGCGTAGAAGAAAGACCACAACATCGTGGCCAGGTTGCCCAGCATGAAGAATAGGACGGTGCGGCCGCCTCGCTTGAGTGCCCGGAACGAATACAACGACAGGAAGGCAGCCAGAATCGCGGCTCCGAACGACAGCAACGATACCGTGCTGATGACCAGCATAGACGCTCCTCGTCAGTCCAAACGCGTCACAAAATGCTGCAGCCTAGCTTCCCGGCTCACCCGCCGAGCTTGCGTGCGAGTATCTCGTTGACGACCTTCGGATTCGCCTGACCCTGCGTCTCCCGCATGACCTGCCCCACAAAGAACCCCATCAGCCCGGTCTTGCCGGAGCGATAGCCCTCGACCTTGTCGGAATTTGCCGCCATCACGCGATCGACCACCTCTTCAATGGCCGAGGAGTCGCTCACTTGCTTCATCCCCTTGAGCTCGACGATCGCGCCGGGGGCATCGCCAGTCTCGACCATCTCGGCGAAGACCTCCTTGGCCTGCTTGCCGGAGATCACCTCGTCGTCGACCAGGGCCACCAGCTCGGCCACCATGGCCGGTACCACCTTTGACGCCGCAAGCGGAGTACCAGCGGCGTTCAGATAGGCCGCCAGGTCGTTCAGAATCACATTCGCCACAGGCTTGGCCCTTGCCGCGCCCGCGATCTCGATGGTCGCGTCGAAGAAGGCGGCGAGGTCAAGATCGTTTACCAGGACTCCCGAGTCATAGGCCGATAGGCCGAACTCGCTCATGTAGCGCTCGCGTCGTGCGCCTGGCAGCTCGGGAAGCTGCTCGCGCAGGCCCTCTATCCACTCGTCGGTGAACTCGAACGGCACCATGTCCGGCTCGGGGAAGTAGCGGTAGTCGCTCTCCCCCTCCTTGCTGCGCAGCGCGCTCGTGCGTCTGGCGCCGGCGTCCCAGTGGCGGGTCTCCTGCACGATCCGCCCGCCGCTCTCGAGCTGCTCGACCTGCCGCACGATCTCGTACGCCACGCCGTCGTGCAGCGACTTGAACGAGTTCATGTTCTTGATCTCGGCCTTAGTGCCCAGCTCGGTCTCGCCGCGGCGACGTACGCTCACGTTTGCATCGACTCGCATCGAGCCCTCTTCCATGCTGCAGTCCGAGATCCCCAGCGTGAGCCACGTGAGCCGCAGTAGCTGCGCGAACTGACGCGCTTCTTCCGGGGTGCGAATATCCGGTTCGCTCACGAGTTCGATCAGCGGAGTCCCGGCGCGGTTGAAGTCGACCAGCGAGTGCGTAGCACCCGCAATTCGACCCTCGCTGCCGCCCACATGAATCATCTTGCCGGTGTCTTCCTCCAGGTGAATGCGGGTAACGCCGATGCGAGCGATGTATGCCGAGGAATCCTCGGCACACTGGCAGTTGGGTGCCTCGTCACGGTCGAGCCGCTGCGCGACAGGATCACCGGTCACCTCGACATCAAGGTGGCCGTTTACGCAAAATGGCAGGTCGTATTGGGAGATCTGATAGTCCTTGGGCATGTCGGGATAGAAGTAGTTCTTGCGATGGAACTGGCTCCAGTGGTTGATATCGCAGTCGATTGCGAGCCCCGCGAGCACGGTCAGCTCGATTGCTTTGCCATTGGGCACCGGCAGCGCGCCGGGCAGACCCAGGCACACGGGACAGACGCGCGTGTTCGGCTCTCCACCGAACTCGACAGGACAACCGCAGAACATCTTCGTGTTCGTCGTCGTCAGTTCGGTGTGTATCTCGAGGCCGATGACGGCCTCCCACTCCTGCAAGACCTCTTCGAGGCTCCTGGGCACAGCGGCGCTCCTTCACAGGCGCGATGCGGGTGTTCGCCGCCCATTCTACCTGATGAAGCAACCCGCGGATGCCATTCTGAACGCAGAAGGAGCCGGGCAACGAACGCGCACCCGGCTCCCTGGCACGTCACGGCGTGCTGCTTGCGCTACGCGTCGATGATCGCCATCGCCTCATCGCGATACGCGTCAGTCACGAACGGGATGCCCGAGACCTCTGAAGCTTCGCGCGTGAGCGCCATGACGTCATCGCGGCTGATCGTCGAGAGCTTCATGTTGCGCGAACCGCTCATGAGCTGCTGCAGTCCGACCTTGATCTTGTCCGAGTAGGTGTAGATGCCCAGTGCGCCCATGGGGAACTGATCGACCTCGGCACCGAATTCCTTCTTGAGTGTCTCGTAGGTTACGAAGATCTCCTCTTTGGTCGTGCCGAACTTGCTCACGGTGTTGGGCAGGTCCGCATCGGCCATCCAGCGCTCGATGTTCTTGCCCACGAAGCCGGGGATCATGAGCGCGCGGCCCATGCACACGGCCTTCGTGTGCGGCGCACCCATCGCGAGGACCTTGAAGACGTGGTCTTCTGCCGAGAAGCCGCCGGCGATAGCGATATCGGGAATGTAGGCGCCCTTCACACGCAACCGCTCGATGAGCTCGTTGGCCATGGACTGCAGATAGAAGGTCGGAACGCCCCACTCCTCCATCATGCGCCACGGGCTCATGCCCGTCCCGCCGGGAGCGCCGTCGATGGTGAGCAGGTCGATCTTGGCGTTGCTCGCCCACTTGATGGCCATGGCCAGCTCGCGCATCGCGTACGCGCCTGTCTTGAGCGTTACGCGCTTGGCGCCGAGCTTACGCAGCCGGTCGACTTCGGCGTAGAACCCTTCCTCTTCGACAAAGCCCAGGCGCGAATGACGCTCGAACTGCTTGATAGCAGTATCGCGGAACGCAGCCTGCACGGCCGGGTCGCTCGGGTCGGGTGTGACAAGGTAGCCGCGGGTCTGCAGCTCGAGCGCACGCTCGAGCGTATCGACTTTGATCTCGCCGCCGATGCATTTGGCGCCCTGGCCCCACTTGAGCTCCATGGTCTCGACGCCGAGCTTCTCGATGCAGTACTCGGCCACGCCAAGGCGCGTGTCTTCGACGTTCATCTGCACGAGGATGTCGCCGTAGCCCTGGTGGTAGCGGCGGTACGCCTCGACGCGGCGCTCCATGTCCGGCGAGTGCGTGACCTTGCCGTTCGAGTCGCGCTCGAGCCCGGGGTCGATGCCGCACACGTTCTCCCCGCACACCAGCGAAACCCCGGAGATCGCGGCGCCAACCGCGAAGTGCTCCCAGTTCTTACGCGCGATCTCGGTCGAACCAAGCGCGCCGGTGAAGATCGGCACCTTCATCTTGACCTTGTTCTCGTATCCGAACTCGGTCTGGGTGTCGACCATCGGGAACAGAGTGTTGTCCGGATCGCCCACCACGCCATCGGGCAGTCCCTTGGCGCCCAGCGCGTATCCCATGATGTTCAAGTGGGAGTAGTCGATCGGGTAGTCTTTGTCGCCGCCGGCAGTAACCTCGCCGAACGGCCCGGGATAGATGACCTCGCGGCCACGGAACGAGGACTTGAAGACCTCGCAGTTACCGCGGCACCCGTCGGTACACCTCGTGCACAGACCAGATCCGGGCACCACATCTTTCGAACGATTCGACGTGAGCGTCGCCTCGTTCGCGTTCGGACGCTGCAAGTTCATAGTGCCCTCCTCGATCCCCGTGTGAATACACCCCTTACGTGATGTTGCGCCGTATTGTAGCGTGAGGACGAAATGTGTTGGAAACATTCTCGTAATTCGGCAGAAATATGCCGAGAGGGGACGAACCATGCCCAAGGAGTTGCGCGAGGACGCGGTGGTAGCCATCAAGGAGCAGGGCATCGAGTTCATACATTTGTGGTTCACCGATGTTCTGGGCTTTCTCAAGACGTTCGTCATCACGATCGACGAACTCGACATGGCGATGTCGGAGGGCATGGGCTTCGACGGCTCCTCGATCCAGGGCTTCGCGCGAATCCAGGAATCGGACATGGTCGCGCTCCCCGATCCCACCACGCTCCAGATCATGCCGTGGCGCGACCAGGGATACCTGGTGGCGACCATGTTCTGCGATATCGTCAAGCCAGATGGCACCGCCTACGAGGGCGACCCACGATACGTGCTCAAGCGGCAGCTCAAGCGCGCGAAGGACCTGGGCTACGACTTTTTCGTGGGGCCCGAACTCGAGTACTACTATCTCACCGACGACAAGGGCTCCGATGTTCTCGACCACGGCACGTACTTCGACATGACCACGCGCGATCTGGCCGTCGATCTGCGCAAGGAGACCGTGCGGGTGCTCAAGAACTTCGGTATTCAGGTCGAGTACAGCCACCACGAGGTCGGCCCGAGCCAGCACGAGATCGACCTGCGCTACAACGAGGGCCTGAAGATGGCCGACAACGTGATGACCTACCGCCTGGTCGTCAAAGAGGTCGCCCAGCTGCACGGCGTGTACGCGACATTCATGCCCAAGCCCATGTACGGCGAGGCCGGCAGCGGCATGCACGTTCACCAGTCGCTGTTTCGCGATGGCCGCAACGCTTTCTACGACGCCGACGATCCCTACCACCTGTCCGCAACCGCCAAGTCCTACATCGCCGGACTTCTGCACCACGCACCGGCCATCAGCGCTATCACGAACCAGTGGGTCAACTCATACAAGCGGCTCGTATCCGGTTACGAGGCCCCCGTCTACATGTGCTGGGCACACCGCAACCGCTCGGCTCTGATCCGGGTGCCCATGTATAAGCCCGGCAAAGAAGCGGCAACCCGCATCGAGCTGCGCTCGCCCGACCCGGCATGCAACCCGTACCTGGCGTTCGCTGTCATGCTGGCGGCGGGACTCGATGGTATCGAGAAGGGCTACGAACTTCCCGCGGACGTCACCGATGACGTGTACGAAATGTCGGTCGAGCAGCGCGAGACACTGGGTATCGGGCAGCTGCCCGAGAGCCTGAACGCGGCAGTCGCCGCAATGGAGGCGAGCGATTTGATGCGCGAGGCGCTTGGTGAGCAGGTGTTCGACTGGTTCATCCGCAACAAGCGGCTCGAGTGGCACGAGTATCGAACCCGCGTCACTCCGTGGGAGACGGACAACTACCTCGCGATCCTGTAGTTGTGAGCGCGCGCAGGTTCCGTATACTGTGACCTCGACACTGCATAGCTGATCGTCAGGAGCACGCCCATGTCAGAGACGCACGCCACCGGTATCTCGGCCGACTACATCGCCAACGAGGAGCGCTACAGCGCGCCTAACTACCACCCGTTGCCTGTAGTGGTCGCACATGCCGAGGGCGCATGGATCACCGACGTCGACGGCAAACGCTACCTGGATCTGCTATCCGCGTACTCGGCGCTCAACTTCGGCCATCGCCACCCGCTCCTGATCGCCGCGGCCCGCGATCAGCTCGAGCACGTGACGCTGACGAGCCGCGCCGTGCACAACGACCTGTTCGGCGCTTTTGCCCAGAATCTCGCCCGGCTGTGCGACATGGACATGGTGCTGCCCATGAACACCGGCGCCGAAGCGGTCGAAACCGCGATCAAGACAGCCCGCAGGTGGGGCTACGCAACCAAAGGAGTCCCCGCCGACCGCGCGCACATCGTCACCTGCGACGGCAACTTCCACGGCCGGACGACCACCATCGTGAGCTTCTCGACCGACGAATCGGCGCGCGAGGGTTTCGGGCCGTACACGCTGGGCTTCGACCCGGTGCCGTTCGGCGATGCAGCGGCTCTTGAGGCTGCCATCACGCCCGACACCGTGGCCTTCCTCCTGGAGCCGATTCAGGGCGAAGGCGGCGTCATCGTTCCTCCGCCGGGCTACCTGCAGGCGGTGCGCGAGATCTGCACGCGTCACGGTATTCTCATGCTTGCCGATGAGATCCAGACCGGATTCGGACGCACGGGGCGCACGTTCGCATGCGATCACGAAGATGTCACGCCGGACATGTACATTCTGGGCAAGGCGCTCGGCGGTGGAATCATGCCGCTGTCAGCCGTGGTCGCCAACCGCGACCTGCTGGGCGTCATGACTCCCGGCTCGCACGGCTCCACGTTCGGCGGCAACCCGCTTGCCTGCGCCGTGGGGCTCGCGGTGCTCAAGCTCGTGGAGACCGGCGAGTATCAGGAAAGGTCGCGCGATCTGGGCGAGTACATGCTCAAGCGGCTTCGTGACGAGGCACCGCCCCGGGTGCGCGAGGTCCGCGGTATCGGCCTGTGGGCGGGTATCGAGATCGACTCCTCGGCAGGTCCGGCTCGCGGCTACTGCGAGCGACTGCTCGAACGCGGGATCATCTGCAAGGACACGCGCGCCACGACGATCAGGCTGGCTCCCCCGCTCATGATCTCGCGGGAGGACCTGGACCATGCGCTTGACGAGGTCCTTGAGGTACTCAGGGGTTGACGCGTGAAGGCTGCTGGTCCGGATGTCGACGCGGCCGCTCGAACGTAGCGACGAACGCCTGTGGTTCGCGCGACGAGCCCAGCGGCTCCACGTGGACCTCGAGATCGACGCGCCAACCACCGGGCCAGTGGATCGACAGGGGCTGACTTCCCAGAGCGCGACCCTCGATAAGGACCCGGAAATCGGGACGTCCCCGACCGTGTCGGTCGATCACATTCCAACCTGGAGTGACCAGTGCGCCGGTGCCGTGCTCCTCGGACAGGTCGAGCACGCTGCGCGCGGTCTCGTTGGCGAATGTCGCGCGGCCGGCCGTGTCCAGCACCATTATCCCGGCGGGCGCGCAGTCAACGATCGAGTACATCATGTCGTGCGAAGCGGCCAACGCTCGCTGCGCCCGACGCACGTCGATGACCTGCTGGGCAGACAACGTCGATGCCACCGACATCAAGACGAACACCGGGAAGAGGATCTCGACGAAGTCCTCGAGTTCCTCCCAGATTGGATGCGCGAGAGCATCCTGCAGCACGTCAATTCCCAGGCTGTATGCATATATGCCGAACGCGGCCATGGTGAACGCCTTCGTCGTCGTGTTGAAGCGCCGGTCCTCGCGTGCGGGCACGAACGCGAGGACGATCACCGCGCCCAAGAAGCCAAGGAATCCGATGGTGTTGACGACGCGAAGGATATCCATCACATGTCGTCCTGTTCCGTCGCCCGCTCGCCACGCGTGTACAGCGCCGAGAGCAGCGCGAAGATGCCGGCAAGGCCCAGGGCGATATGCTGTAGGAGATTGAAGGCATCGGTGAACCAGAAGTCCTCGAGCACGGTGGCGATCAGACCCACGTAGACCGCAAGCGTGCACCACAGATAGTAGACACCGCCGCCCGATGTGCGCAGCTGGCGACCTATCACCAGGATGAATGGCAGAACCACCAGTGCGACGACAAGCCGCGCGAGTTCCGAGGTCTCCAGCATCTCACTCCACCGCCGTACTCCGCTCCGATGCCGCGATTCTTCGCGGGCCCCGGAGTCCTGCAGGTCTACGTCGTCCGCGCCAGTGGCGGCGTTGTGTTGAATTCTACCGCAGCTTCGTAGGCAGCCGCAGCTGTGAGCAGTATCTCTTCGGCAAAGTGAGTGCCCATTATCTGCAGGCCGACTGGCAGACCGCTCACACGGCCGAGACCTGCGGGAACGCTGATCGCCGGAATCCCGGCCAGGTTGACCGGAATCGTGTAGGTGTCGGACAGGTACATCGACAGCGGGTCATCGGCCTTCTCGCCGATCTTGAACGCGGTCGTGGGCGCTGTGGGCGTCAGTAGGATGTCGAAACGCTCGAACGCACTCGCAAACTCCTGCTTGATCAGCGTGCGCGCCTTCTGCGCCTGCCCGTAGTAGGCATCGTAATAGCCTGCCGAGAGGGCATATGTCCCGAGCATGACGCGGCGGATGGTCTCCGGGCCGAAACCCTCGGCGCGCGAGCGCATATAGAGGTCGAGCACATCGGTAGCGTCGTCCGCACGCTTGCCGTACCTGATCGCGTCGAATCGCGCCAGGTTGCTGCTCGCCTCGGCCGGTCCGATGATGTAGTACGCCGCAAGCCCGTGCGCGGCACCGGGCAGCTCGACCTCGCCGACCTCGGCCCCCAGATCGCCGAAGATCTCCGCCGCACGCCGGACGTGTTCGCGGACCTCCTCGTCGCAACCCTCGGCCTCGAGCAGGTCGGTGACCAGGCCAACGCGCAGGCCCTTCACGCCACCGGTCGTCCCCTGCGCCGCAGCCGACACGTAATCGGGCACCGGTGCATCTGAACTCGTCGCATCCATGCAGTCCGCGCCGGCGATCGCGGTGAGTGCAAGTGCGCAGTCTTCGACCGTCTTGCCAAACGGCCCGATCTGATCGAGCGAGCTCCCGAATGCCACCACGCCGTAACGCGAGACGCGCCCGTAGGTAGGCTTGAGCGCCACGGTCCCCGTGAGCGATCCCGGCTGGCGGATCGAGCCGCCCGTGTCGGACCCGAGCGAGAGCACGACCTCACCCGCGCTCACGCACGCGGCACTGCCACCGGAACTGCCTCCGGGGACGCGCTCGAGGTCCCAGGGGTTGTGTGTTGGTCCGTATGCCGAGTTTTCGGTCGAGGAGCCGAACGCGAACTCGTCCATATTGCACTTGCCCACAGGTACGGCGCCGGCATCGAGCATGCGCTGAACGGCGGTGCAGTTGTACACGCTCTGATACGGGCCGAGGATCTTCGATCCCGCAGTCGTATTGGTCCCGATCAGGTTCATATTGTCTTTGAAACCGACCGGCACACCGGCGAGCGCCGGCAATGTATCGTGCGGATCGAGTCCGTCGGCCCGCGCTGCGGCAACCGCCGAGTCGACGCGCGACGCCGCCTC
>JBGSMX010000177.1:0-5085 GCA_041739935.1 Coriobacteriia bacterium
ATCGTGCGCTGCGCGTGGGTCTGCACCGCGAATGCCACCGCCGAGGCGAGCACGCCGGTCACGAGCAACGCGACCCACACCGAGGCGTCTGAGGGCAGCCCCGCCTGCTCCACCGCCAGCGAGATGCCACCGCACACAACGGCGGTCACGAGCAGCTGCACGAGCGTCAGTGCACCGGCATCGTGGTCCCGGCCCAGCGACCCGAGTACGATCATGTGCGCCGAGTATGCGACCGCGCAGATCAGCACGCGTGTGTCGCCTGCGTTCCACGCACCACCACCGGAACCTGAGAGCAGCCAAAGCCCCGTCACCGCGAACGCGACTCCAACGGTCGTTGCCGAGCCCGGCATCCGCCGCAAGATCACGGCCTGCATCACCGGGGTGATCACGACGAACATCCCGGTGATGAACGCGGCCTTGGTCGCACTCGTTCCCTGAAGTCCCCACGTCTGAAACACGTACCCGGCACACAGCAGCGCCCCGGCGAGCAATCCCACGGGGATCGTGCCCGGCCGGAATCGCGTGAAGACGCGCGGGAACAGCGCGATAAGCGCGAGCACCGCGATCACGAACCTGAGCGCGATGAAGGCATACAGCGGGTAGAGCTCGACCGCGTCTTTGACGACCACGAACGTTGCGCCCCAGACCACTGCGACGCCGACTAGCGCAAGTTGCACCCAGTAACGCCTGATGGTGCGTCTCACGCGCTCACTCGGCGGCGTCGGTGTGGGAGTCAGCGTCAGCGTCTGAGTCGACCGGCGCGGGCTCCTCGGCAGGTGTCTCGGGCGCGTAGCCCGTCACGCTCTGCGGCAGCGCGAGGCGCGGTGCCTCGCCCCACAACCGCTCCAGCCGGTAGAAGTCGCGCTCGTCAGGCTGGAATATGTGGACGACGATATCAGCGAAGTCGAGCAAGACCCACTTGCCCTCCTCGGTGCCCTCACGCCCGATGGGCTTGACGCCGGCCTTCTCGCGCAGCTGATCTTCGACTTCATCAGCGATCGCGCGGACCTGCCGGTCGTTTTGTCCCGTCCCTATCACGAAGTAGTCGGTCACCACGAGCAGGTTCGCTACCTCGACGGCGACTATGTCCTCGGCCTTCTTATCACTGGCCGCTTCCGCTGCAATGAGCGCAAGTTGTCTGGAGTCCAGTGCTCTTTCCTTTCCCTGGGTCACGGCGATGTCTGTTCGGGCACGTAGTCCGCGCCGATGATGATGATCACGTCGGCTACTTGCTGGTCGGCAGGTTGCACGGTCACTTCGCCAACGCCGAGGATATCCGTGATGCCGTCGGCCGTCGACTCGTCTCCGTTCTGGACGACGATCTGCGTGATCGGGTAGCTGAAATTGTCGGCGTTCTTCGTGTCCACGACTCTGAATCCGCCGCGGATCAGCTCCTGGGCGGCAACGCCCGCGATGCCCGGCGTGCCCGAGCCGTTGTAGACGATGACCCGGGTGACCTGCTCGGTGTCGCCAATCGTCACGCCCCACCAGGTCTCGAGAAGGTCGGCGACCTCGGCACGCTGTGGCTCGAAGTACGTCTCGTTGCCCAGATTGATCGGCTTCACGGGCATGGGCACCAGCGCGATGTTTTCGACCGGCGTCTCATCGAAGGCGGTAGTCCACCGCTCCAGATCGTCCGAGTCGAGGTTCGTGTCGTTGAAGCTCTCGGCGGTGCCGGCAAGCGACAGGTTCGTCATGACCGCCTGATAGACCTCGGTATCCACCACCGCGTACGTCGTGAACGGTACCGTGAAGAAGTTGCTCACTGCGGCAAGTGAGACATCGGGCCCTGCCTCAAACGAATCGCCCACCCTCTCGAATCCCTGCCCGGGCACCTCGATAAATGCGCCGTCCGGGATTGCTATTCCGTAGATCTGGTCCGCCTCGGCGTCGTGGCGCAACGCGAGAAAGCCGGTCGCACGGTCCCCGTCCACGGCGATCAGCAGCAGATTGTCCTTGGCCTTCTCGGCCTGTGCCTCAGGTGAGTTGGCCTGATCGGCGACGCGCTGGGCGTTCCAGCGGGCGATCCCGTTGATGCCGAGCGCAAGCAGGTAGAACATCAGAATCGCGGCCAGCACTCCCGCGAGCACCATGCCCGCCAGGATCGCTATGTCGCGCGCGGTGCGCCTGGTGCGGGTGGCGACCTTGTCGACCGCCTCCTTGCGCTCGTGCCACTTGATGTCCTTGCGCGCCTTCTTGGCCGACTTAGAGCCCCTGCGCGACGCGCGCCAGCCCGATGGCATGTCCGGACCACTTTCGACCGGCCGCGACCTTCGTGGCCGAGGAGTCTGCTCGGTACTCATTCGGACTCACCGGCCACGATGGCGTTCCATGCCTCGACGGTCGTGGGATGGATGTACTTGCGACTCGAAACCAGATGACGGATAGAGGCGGCGTACGCCTCGGCGTAGAGCTCCCTGAGCGGTACCACGCCCACGAGTTCGCGCAACTCATCCAGGCCCGGGTGCCTACGGCCCGGTTCCAGTATGTCGGCCAGGTAGACGACCATGTCCAGATCGGTCATGACCCGCGCACCCATGGTGTGCAGCGAGATCGCATGTGCGACTTCACCGGGCAGGTCGGGCAGGGCCTTGGCCGCAGCGGCAGCGCCGACTTGTCCGTGCAGAAGGTACGGCACCACCCGGTCGACCTCGGTCAACTCCACGCCGCTGTCCTGTGCGGCCTGCGTGAGCCGCTCGTCGCCTTCTTCGCGCGACCAATCGTGCAGAAGCCCTGCGAGCCGCGCCAGTTCGGGATCGACTCCATACACGGTCGCCAGATGCGCCGCCTGCTCGGCGGTGGCCAGTGAGTGCCGCAGCGCAGATGCGCGCAAACGCTGCTCGAGCAGGGCTGCGGCCCGCTCGTAGATCGTGCGGAGCATCTAGAAGCCTCCCGCATACAGGCCGTATTTCGAGATGTAGGCGGCAACCGCCTCGGGGACCAGGTAGCGGATCGGACGCCGCTCCGCGACGCGCTCGCGGATGTCGGTCGAGCTGATCGCAAGCGCCGGCACCTCGATGAAGTCGACCGCGAGCAGCTTCAGGGCGTCGGCGTGCTCGAGTGTCGCGGCCTCAAGGTCGTACCCGGGTCTCGTCACCGCGATGAAGCGGCACAGTCCCTCGAGACGTTCCGCGTCTTTCCATGTCGCAATCTCGAAGACCGCATCGGCGCCGGTGATGAAGTACAGGTCCGCATGGTGACCGTGCATCTCGCGCAGCGCGAGCATGGTGTCGACTGTGTAAGTCAGCCCCGGACGGTCCACCTCCATGCGTGAGACGTCGAAATCCGGGTTCGCCGAGGTCGCGATCACGGTCATGAGGTAGCGGTGCTCGGCTGCACTCACCTTCTGACCGGCCTTGCGTGCGGGCTGGCCCGTAGGCATGAAGATAACCCGGTCCAGGTTGAACTGAACCAGGGCCTCCTCAGCGGTGACGAGGTGACCGAAGTGGATGGGATCGAACGTCCCACCCATTATGCCGAGACGCGCCTTCGTCCTCACTCGCGTATCTGACCGCTCCCCATCAAGACGTGCTTGGTGGACGTGAGCGCGGCAAGCCCCATCGGACCGCGCGCGTGCAACTTCTGTGTCGAGATGCCGATCTCCGCGCCCAGCCCGAATTCGCCTCCATCGGTGAAGCGAGTCGACGCGTTGACGTAGACGGCCGCGGCATCAACGGCATCGAGGAAGCGCTGAGCAGCCGAGTAGTCCTCGGTCACGATGGCCTCGGAGTGTTTCGACCCGTAGGTGTTTATGTGATGGATAGCATCATCCAGCCCGCTGACCACCTTGACCGACATCTTCAGGGCCAGGTACTCGGTGGCCCAGTCCTCTTCGGTCGCCGGTTCGATGCGCATGACGGCGCCAAGTGCGCGGGTGGGCTCATCGGCGACTATGGTCACTCCTGCGTCCTCGAGCTCCTTGAGGATGGGAGGCAGCACCGTGCGGTACACGTCCTCATCGACAAGCAGCGACTCGGCGGCGTTGCACACGCCCGGACGCTGCGTCTTGGCGTTGACGACGATGCGGCGCGCCATATCGGCGTCGGCTGCCTTGTGGATGTAGACGTGGCAGTTGCCCACGCCCGTCTCGATCACCGGAACCTTCGCGTTTTCGACCACGCTCTTGATCAGGCCCGCTCCGCCGCGGGGGATCAGCACGTCGATGTAGCCATGTAGGCTCATGAGCTCCTCGGCGGCCTCACGCTCGGTCGACTCGATCGACTGGATCGAGCCTTCGGGCATGCCGACCCCGGTCGCGGCATTCGCCAGGACCTTGCTGAGCGCCAGATTCGAGTTCACCGCAAGCGATCCGCCGCGCAAGATCACGGCGTTGCCGGTCTTGATGCACAGACCGGCGGCGTCTGCGGTCACGTTGGGTCGCGCCTCGTAGATGATCGCGACCACACCCAGCGGCACGCGGATCTTCGAGAGCTTGATGCCGTTGGGGATCGTATAGCCCTCGATGACCTCGCCGATCGGATCGGGGAGCAAGGAGAGCGCCTTGAGCGCCTCCGACATCGCCTTGATGCGCGCTGGATTGAGCTCAAGACGGTCGAGGAGTGCCACAGCGACGTTCTTCGAGCGCGCCGCATCCATGTCGCGCTCGTTGGCGGCCATGATCTCACTCTGGTTGTGCGTCAACGCATGCGCCATCGCCAGCAGCGCCCGATTGCGTTGCGCGGTCGACGTAGTTGCGAGTCTTTGTGCCGCCTCGCGGGCCCGCGTGGCAAGTGTCATCACTTCGGACATAGCCTTGTCGCTCCCTATCCTCGAGCCCGCACACCCGCACGGGCTCCCGTCTACAAGATCACCAGATGGTCCCGGTGGATCACTTCCCTGCCAGCGACCTCGGACAGTACCGTTTCGATCTGCTCGGTCTTCATGCCCTTCACTCTATCCAGTTGTGCCGAGGACAGAGCGGTCAGCCCGCGCGCGATGACCACGCCCGCGCGGTCCTTCAATACTATCGCATCGCCCGCATGAAACGCGCCCGAGACGGACACGACACCGGCGGGCAGCAGCGACTTGCCCCGCACGCACAGCGCCTCTTTCGCACCGTCGTCGACCACGACTTCGCCGGCCGCC
>JBGSMX010000226.1:0-5615 GCA_041739935.1 Coriobacteriia bacterium
GGGGTCCGCGAGGTCACCCGGGGCGAGGTTTCGCGCGTCGTCTACCAGGAGCGGACGATCACGCAGGCTGAACCCATGGTGCTGCGACGCTACGCACCCGAGCCGGGAGACCGGGTTGTCGCCCTGACCTTCGATGATGGCCCGTGGCCGACCTCGACCCTGCAGGTATGCGAGATCCTCGAGCGCGAAGGCGTCGTGGGCAACTTCTTCATGCTGGGCAAGCAGGTCCGGCGCAACCGTGCGCTGGCGCAGCGAGTCGCACAGGGCGGCCATTTGATAGGCAACCACTCGCTCAGTCACGCTTACCTGCGAGCCGCGACACCGCAGGCCGCGCGCTCGGAGATCGAGAACGCGCAAGACGAGATCGAGCGCACTCTGGGCGTAAGGCCCACGTGGTACCGGCCAGCCGGCGGCATCGTGAGTCCGGCGGTGTGGGCGCAAACACGCATCTCGAAGGTGCGGCTGATCAACTGGAACGTCGATCCGCAGGACTACCGCTGCGACTCACCTACCGTGCTCGCCAAGCGCGTGATCGATTCGACCAAGCCGGGTGCCGTGATCCTGCTTCACGACGGCGGGGGCGATCGTTCGACGACGGTCCAGGCACTCACCACGATAATCCGCGAGCTCAAGGCTCGTGGCTACACGTTCGTCACCCTCGACGAGATGTATCCCGAGTAGCTGCGGCGCGCGCATTGTCTCGGGGCGCCGAATCGATATTCACGCTTCTGCTGCCCTGCCCTTTTGACGACGAGCCGGGCAGTAGCGCCTGCTGCTACCGCGCCCGCAGCGTCCGGGTGGGCGTGACCACCCAGTGAACGCGGACATCGTGCGCTTCAACGGGGACCTCGTCGACAAGCTGGCCATCGAAGGCGATGCCCGCCAATGAGGCTTGCATCGGAGTGAGCAGCCGGTCGTAGAAGCCTCCGCCGTAGCCCAGGCGGTGGCCGGTGCGATCGAAGGCGACGCCGGGCACGATCACGAATGCCACCCGGCTCGCAGTCAACGCAGTGGCCGTTTCGCACGGCTGTCGGATCCCGAAGGGTCCGGGCTCGAGCGTGCCGGGGTCACACTCGTGCAGGCTAAGGCTGCCGGGGCCGCTCACGCGTGGGTAGGCGATGCGCATCCCGCGCGCACGCAGTGCATCCAGAGCATGCGCCGGGTCGAGCTCCTCGGCAGAAGCGGCATAGCCCAGGACGACGCTTCCCTGCGGGAGCGTGGTCACCTGGGGCAGGACCAGTAGTCGCTCGCAGGCAGCGCGGGAAAGCAGCTCGTGCTCGTCGGGAGGGAGGGCTCGGCGTGCGGCGCGGGCGTGCTCCCTGATGCGCTGCTTGTCGGCGGAAGGCACGGGCATCACCCGATTCCCAGAACAGTCATCGCGAGCACGGCGACCGTGAGCGATATGACGATGAGCACGGTCGCCCACGAGAAGAAGTTGTAGATGGGCCCGTTCGTGTGGCGCCCCATGATCCGGCGGTCGTTCACGATCTTGATCATGAACAGCATGAGGAAGGGGAGCAACACGCCGTTGACGACCTGGGAAACCAGCATGATGACGATCAGGTTCAGCCCGGGCAGCAGGATCACCGCGGCGCCTACGATGATGACGAAGGTGTAGATACCGTTGAAGATGGGCGCCTCGCCCCACGAGCGGTCCAGCCCTGCTTCCCAGCCGAAGGCCTCGCAGATCGCATAGGCGGCCGTGAGCGGGAGTACCGCTGCGGACAGCGTTGAGGCGGCGAGCAATCCGACTGCGAACAGCATCTGTGCGTAGACTCCCGCAAGAGGCTCGAGGGCGGCTGCGGCTTGCGCGGCGCTGGTGACCTGGATGCCGGCGGGGTACAGCACGGTGGCAGTCGTGATGATGATCGCGCAGGCGATCACGTTGGCGACCACCGCACCGATGATCACGTCCCAGCGTGCGAGCTTCCACTCGCCGGCAGAGGTGCCCTTGTCCACGATGTTGCTCTGCACCAGAAACTGCATCCAGGGCGCGATCGTCGTGCCCGTCATGCCGATGATGAGCGCCAGAAACACCGGATCGAGCTCGACGTGCGGCACGACGAAGCCCCGGGCGACCTGACCCCAGTCGGGCTGTGCGAGCAGTGCCGAGGCGATGTAGGCGACGAACACCAGCGAGAGCGCGAGCAGCACCTTCTCGACGTTGCGGTAGCTGCCGCGCACCACGAGCAGCCACACCATCGCTGCAGCGGCGGGTACGGCGACGAATCGCGTGATGCCGAAAAGCTCGAGCGCGGCAGCAATACCGGCGAACTCGGCAACGGTAGTCGACGCGGTGCTTGCGAGAAGCAGCAGCATGGCCACGAAGGTGAGCCGCACGCCGAACTTCTCGCGGATGAGCGCCGACAGGCCCTTGCCGGTGACGGCGCCCATGCGGCCCGCCATCTCCTGCACCATCGCGAACGACGGAGTCATCGCAAGCATGGCCCACAACGTCAGGTAGCCGTAGCTCGCGCCTGCGACCGAGTACGTCGAGATGCCGCCCGCATCGTTGCCTGCCGAGGCGGCGACGATACCGGGGCCGATCACGCCCAGGAGTGCGAGCACCCCGGCGAGCCGCCTCTTGTTCGGCTTGCTGGTTGTCGTCGGTTCGCGAGTCACGCGATCAACCTGCCAGCGGAGCCATGTCGTAGAACGCCAGGGCAAGTGCCAGGTAGACCGTCATGCCCAGCGCGGCGATGCCGGTCGAAACGAGCGCCGACGGCGCGCGGCAGCCGCTGCCGTCGGGCTTGAGCGCCAGGTAGGGGACGATCGCACCCGCGGCGGCCATGAGCAGGACCGTGAGTGCGACGGCGGCCCCGATGGCAATCCCATCGGCAAGCGATGCGCCGAACGCCTCGAGCAGCCCGAATGCGATGAGCCCGCTCACGATTCCCAGCACGGCCCCAACCGAGGTGTCGATCGCGAGCTGACGCCAGAAGCCGGGCCGCTCGTCGACGCTGCCTGCGTCGATGAGCACCGCGAGCGAGTGCGACGAGATGTCCTCGGACATGCGGATCACCAGCGGGAGGAACAGCACCGCCGAGGTGAACGCCGTGAGCCTATCTTGGAACAGGCTCAGCACGAGTGCGGCGCCCGCACCCAGCACCACCCACACGATGAGCCAGTTGCTCTTGCGACCCAACCAGCTGATCGCTCCCTTTTCCCACTGACGCGCGCCGCCGGTGGCAAGTGCGAGGTCCTCGGCAGACTCCTCTTCGAGCACGTCGAGCGCATCGTCAACGGTGACGATGCCGAGCAACCGGTTGGTCTCGTCCACGACCGGGATGGCGAGCAGGTCGTACTTGCTCATGGTCTCGGCGACATCTTCCTGGTCCTCGTCGGCGAGCACTTTGAAGACGTCGCGGTTGAGGAACTCCTCGACGCGGGTCTCGGGCGCGGACATGATCAGGTCGCGCAGCGAGATCACGCCGGCCAGATGGTTGTCGGCTTCGACCACGTAGATGTAGTAGATGCTCTCGTGCTCGGACGCCTCGTGGCGCAGGAACTCGATGACCTGCGCCACCGTCATGTCCTCGGTCACGGTCGTGACCTCGGGGGTCATGATGCCGCCGGCGGTCTTTTCCTTGTAGCCCAGAAGCTGCCTGATCGTGCGCGACTCCTGGACTCCCATGAGCCGCAGCAGCGCCTCGGCCTTGTCGTAGGAAAGGTCGCCGATGACGTCGGCGGCATCGTCGGGATCCATGAGACCGAGAATGTCGGACGCGCGCTGCGCTCCCAGGTCGTCGATGACGTCGGCCTGGAACTCGTCTTCGAGCTCGGAGATCGCTTCTGCTGCCTGGACGTTGTCGAGATGCTCGAACACGCGCCCGCGCTGGGTGGCGGAGAGCTTTTCGAGTATGTCGGCGACGTCTGCGGGGTGAAGCTCGTGCAGACGCTTGTGGCTCACGGACAGCTGCACGTGCGACAGGTCGCGGTCGAGCAGGTCCATGTAGTTCCACGCGATCAGGTTCTCGGTAAGCTTGATGCCGAAGATGCTCGCGACGCCGGCCACGCCACGTTCGAGCGCGGGGTGCAATCCGCGCAGAATGCCGCGCAGGCCCACCTCGGCGCCCAAAAGGCGCAGCTGGTTTTGCGACTCGGAGAGCTTGAGGTCGTTGACGCGCACGACCTTCATTCCCTGCGTGTCGACGATCTGCTTGTTGAGCAGGTCGCGGTGGAGCAGCACCTCGTCGGGCTGCAGGTAGCTGAAGCGGATGTCTTTGGCCGGCGCGTTGAGCTTGATGTACTCGCCATCGAACTCGCCCACGTACTTGCGCCACGACAGCATGAACGGGGTCTTGTCCGGGCCGAGGAACGCCAGCGAGGTCACGCGCGGGAAGACCTCGCGCGTGGCGATCGCGATGTCGCTGATGACTCCGACCTCTTCGTCGTTCGCGTCGACGACCGGCTTGCCCAGCATTCGGGACAGATAGATCATCGGTGCTTCCTCCCTTCCAGAGACGTGCGCGCATGCCCGCCGCTCCTGGGAGCGGCCCGGGTACTCGCACATCCGGCAGGTCTCATGAAAGGCCCCAGCCCCTCACGAGCGAGGAAGCCGGGACCTACGGACTTGACGGTCTCACGCGGTCCCATTTCTCACGACAACAGGTCAGACGACACGAAAAAGCCCCTCGGTCCGATTTGGATGAGGGGCGAGCGGCCATGGTGCGGCGACGGGCATCACCAGACGGCCGCAGGTAAGCGCGGCATCCGGTGAAGCTGCTCTATCCCTCGTCTGAGGTTTTGGCACTGCACGACGTAGGGCGATCGACGATATCGACGTCCCAGCCACATTAGCCGTCCCCTTAAGCCGGGGAAGGCTGTTATACCCATTGGCGTCTCTCGACATTTCCGGGCAGTGGCCTGTGTTCGAACAGGAGCCGCACCTTAACGGACAGAAGCTGCGGTCTTCGTGTTGTCAACGCCCCAGGTACGGAGCACATTCGATTGTATGCCGAGGAATGGGCGAGCGCAAACCGCATCCGGGTGGCGCGAGGGGCCAAGGTGTGACGCGCGATACACACTGATACACACCAATGGTAGACTGAGGCCATGTACAAGCGGCTCAACATCACGTTGCCCGACGCCGTACTCGCGCGCGCCGACGAGTTCGCTGCCCGGGAGCGCTACACACGCAGCGGCCTCATCGCCGCCGCGCTCGAGGCGTTCACCAGCGTTGGGACAACGGATCGTGTGGCCGAGACACCCGCCGTATACGCTCCGGCTCCGGCTCCGGCTCCGGCTCCGGTAGCGGGCGCGAGGCACGTAGCGATCGACTACTCGCAGTCCGAGCTCGACGCGATTTGTCGCCGACGAGCGGTGAAGCATCTCGCCTTCTTCGGCTCGGTGCTTCGAGAGGATTTCGGTCCGGACAGCGACGTTGACGTTCTCGTGGAGTTCGATCACAGAGACTTCGAGGGCAAGAAGGTTCACCTCCTGCCAGACGAGTTGAGCCGGCTTTTTGGCGGGCGCAAGGTCGACCTTGTCGAGGTCGATCGGCTGAACGCTCGTTTGCGCACGCGGGTCATGTCGGAGGCGCTCTATGTCTTCGCCGCGTGACGAGAGCGCGATCTAGCCCCGAGCCGCAAGCCAGGCGTCGGCGAGCTCAGCCC
>JBGSMX010000247.1:0-2746 GCA_041739935.1 Coriobacteriia bacterium
CACGATCTCCTCGGCGAACCGGACGAGCGGGACGGCTAGGAGCGATAGACGTCGCGGGCGACCATCGACGCGATCGAGAACAGCATCAGCGCGGCGATCCAGCCAAGATCCAGCAGTGTCGTCGTGCCGATGCCGGCCCAGTCGGTGTAGGAGAACACCGAGTCGGTCACGGCGAACACGAGCGCTCCGGCGATCACGATCCACCAGGGCCATGCGAAGCGCCCGGCACCGAGCTGGCCCATGACCAGCGCTAACGCAACGGTCGGGGCGAGCATGATCATCACGTCGGCAAGCGGGTAGAGCGTGCTCACGATCAGCCCGGCGACACCCAGCTCGTCCGCTCCGGCCGCGAACACGTACGGACGCAGCACGACCATATACACCAGCGTTGCCGAGACGATCGCCACGATCGTCCCCAGGATCAGGGGCCGCTTGATGTCCACGAATCCGCGGTAACTCGATATCGCGATGACGATCGCCGCCAGGAAGAAGACGTACTGGAGCGGGTAGAACAGGTCGGCGAGCGATGGATACGGGTCCAGACCCAGCACGAGTTCGATGACCGTCCAGGCGATGTCGCCCAGCGCGAACGACGTTGTGGCAAGTGCGAGCAAGAGCCACTGGCGCCCGACCGACTGGCGGACCCCTATCGAGAACGCCACCCACAGCATGATGCCCGCAGGCAAGACAGCCAGGGCCGTTCCCAGCAGGTACACCGCAGTGCCAGCTCCCTCGGAAAGCGTTCCTGCATAAGACAGCGAATTGAGAAACCCGTAGAGCGTGAGCAGCGCGCCCAGACCCAGCGATGTCGCCAGTGTCCCCGAGGAGATCACGCGGACTCGACGGGTCTTGGAGGCCGGGGCGGTTGTTGCGTCCGTCATGCCGCACCTCCCTCGATCTCAGCAAGTACGCGATCGATCGTCTCGCTTGGCGCCACCGGGCCGAGGAGTCGACGGATATTCGTTTCGAGCGCAGGGAGATCGGCTGCTGTGAGCGTGTCGCGGGTCTTGCCCAGCGACAGCGCGGTGGCGCGAACACACGTATCCGCAGCCATCGGACCCACATAGGGGCTGAGGGCGCGCACGATGATATCCGGAACGTCGGCCATTGTGAAGTCCTCGTTTCGCCTGCAGCCGACGCGCTTCGCCCCCTGGGCGCGTCAGGTCACGCTTTGCTTGTCTACTCGGCGCACTGGCCATGCATGACTAGGGTCACGTGGCTAACGGTCACATTCAGCGCCGAGCAGTGGATTCCTGCTCGTGTGGCCGGACGAGCGGTGGACAAGGGGGGCCGGTGTCACACCCCGCGACCCCGCGCGCACCCCGGACGCGCTAGACTCCGAAGAGACAGTACCGATGCCTGCGAATGGAGCAAGCGAGTGGATTCGAAAGTCGCGATAGTGCGGTGCGACACCTACGACCGGGCGGAAGTGCATGCGGCGGTGGGTCGGGCGCTCGACCTGTTGGGAGGCGCCGCGGCGTTTGTCAGCGAGCAGGGCGAGCATCTGCTACTCAAGCCAAACCTGCTCGTGAGCAGCGCGCCGGAGGCCTGCGTGACGACTCATCCGTCGGTGTTTGCGGCGGTCGCGGCGCATCTCAAGGACGCGGGAGCGCATCTGAGCTACGGCGACTCGCCCGGGTTCGGCAATCCCGAGGGCGCCGCGCGGCGCGCGGGCCTGGGTGCGGTCGCGCAGGAGATGGGCATCCCCTTCGCGGACTTCACGAATGGCGAGACCGTCGCGTTCCCGGACGGCGACCTGATCAAGACGTGGTTCATCGCCAACGGCGCGCGCGAGGCAGACGGCATCGTCTCGCTTCCCAAGATGAAGGCCCACGGGCTCACGCGAATGACCGGGGCGGTCAAGAACCAGTTCGGCTGCATCCCCGGAATGCGCAAAGGCGAATTCCACGCTCGCATGAGCGACGTGGACCGCTTCAGCCGGATGCTCGTCGACCTCAACAGGCTGCTGCGTCCGCGTCTGTTCGTGATGGACGCGGTCGTGGCCATGGAAGGCAATGGTCCTCGTAACGGGGATCCCCGGCAGGTAGGCGCGATCATCGTTTCGAGCGACCCGGTCGCGGTGGACGCGACCGCATGTCGGATCATGAACCTTGAAGTGGCGATGGTCGGGACCGTTGTCGTGGGCGAGGAGCTCGGGCTTGGCACGTGGTCGGGCATCGAGTACGTAGGCGATCCGATCGAATCGTTCGTGGTCGAGGACTTCGTGGTCAACCGCAGTCCGCGCTCCACCACGGAAAGCGCCGAGGGGCGACTGTCGGGCCTGATGCGTCGCTACGTCGTGCCCAAGCCCTACATCATCGCCGAGCGGTGCACGGCGTGCGGTACGTGCGTGAAGGTCTGTCCGGTCGAGCCAAAGGCGGTCGACTGGCCGACTCACGGCGCGCACGACGGAGAGCACCCGCGCCACGATTACTCGAAATGCATCCGCTGCTACTGCTGCCAGGAGATGTGCCCCGAGCGAGCCATCGAGATCAAGACGCCGCCGCTGGGCCGGCTGATCCACGGATGACCACTCTGGTCCGACCGGCCACGCAGGCGGATCTTGCGGCGGTGCTGAGTGTCGAGCGTGCCGCTTTCGCCGAGGAGGCCGAGGCCGAACTCGTCGCTGCGCTGCTGGCAGACCCGACCGCCCGGCCCACGATCTCCCTGATCGCCGAGGAATCCGGTGCCGCGATCGGCCACGTGCTCTTCACGCGAGCGAGCATCGTGGGGGACGATTCCGCAC
>JBGSMX010000007.1:0-53269 GCA_041739935.1 Coriobacteriia bacterium
GCGAGAGCAGCTCGGCCTCGACGATGTTGGAACCACCGCGGTGCCATGCCGTGTAGACGCAGCCGTTGTCTGTGAGAAGCGACGCCGGATAACCCCAGGTGGCGGCGGCGGAATCGAAGACGCGAAGCACGTCGGGGGCACGGACCACAGGCAGCGCCTCGCTGGCCACGATCAGGCGCGAGTGGTCGTCGAGGAAGTTCAGGATGTCGACCTGGGTGCCGCACTCGAGCCGCCAGTGGGTCACGTCGGATTGCCAGCGCTCGTTGGGAAGTGCTGCCTCGAAGCGCACCCACGAGCTTCGGGGTCGCTTGTGGGGCTGCGGGGTGACGAACCCTCGGCGTTTCAAGACCCGCCAGATGGTGGAGACCGACGGGACGTGCTCGCAGCACTCCTGCGTCAGATGGAAGTGGATGGTGACGGCGCCGGCATCGAAGCCGTCGCCTGCAAGCTCGCCTCGGAGCGCCACGATCCGCTCCTCGACCTCTACCGGCGTGCGATGGGGGATATGGCCCGGGGCGCGTGAGCGGGGAGCGAGTGCCTCGTAGCTGCCCTCCCGGAACCTCCCCACGACCTTGCCCACCCAGCTCTTCGACACCCCGTGGGCCCGTGCCACCTCCCGGTAGCTTCGCCCCTCCACGAGCACGGCTTCCACCACATAGCGCGCCAGATCCATCGCAAGACCCCTTCCATAAGGCGTCCACGATGTTCCGACACAGGTGTCCACGATGTGGTGAACTCACACACCTCCTCTCGCACCACTGAAACGACAGGGTCCTCCCGCACATGCGGGGGGACCCTTTTCGTAGCTGCGTGCGGATTCGTGGCAGCCGGGCGCTATCAAGTAGCTGCGCTTACACCCCGGTGTAGCGGAAGGCCAGTATGGCTATGTCGTCGTCGGGCGACCCTCCGGCGAGTTTGCGGGCTTCGATCATCAGGGTATCGACGACGATCTGGGGGTCCGCATCGCCGAGGCTGTCTACAATCGCGTGAACCCGCGCGTCGCCGAAGAATTCAGTGTCGCTGCGGGCATCGATGAGTCCGTCGCTGTACAGGATGACCCTCTGACCCCGGTGCAAGTGCACGTTGTAGCTCTCGAAAACCCAGTCATCGAACACCCCAAGGGGCGGATTGTGTGTCGCGGCCTGCTCCGTGCAGCCGAGCTCATCGCAGACGAGTGGCAGCGGATGGCCTGCGACCACGAAGCTAACGTCGCCGGTAACGGGGTCGAGCAGGCCGTAGATGGCGGTGATGAATCGTCCTTCATCGATTTGTTGTGAGATGGAGCGGTTGACCGAGGCTGCCACTGCGGCAGGCTCCTTGAGTTCGTAGGCAAAGGCACGCAGCGTGCTCTTCGCTATCGAGGTCAAAGCTGCCGCTTCGATGCCCTTTCCGGCGACGTCTCCGATTACGAAACCCACTCGGCCATCATCGAGCGTGAACACGTCGAAGAAGTCGCCCCCGATTCGAGTGAGCTGTGTGGCGCTCCGATATGCCCACGCGACGTCGACCCCGACAACGCACTCGTCCATCCGCAGCATGGAGGCCTGGAGGGTGTCGGCGATGAGGCTCTGCACTTCATACAGTCGTGCGTTGTCTATGGCCAGAGCCAGCGAGGCACCGAGCTTCTCGGCGAAATCAAGCTCGGCAGCAGTGAACTCGTGGGTCTTGTTTCGCCACAGGAAGGTGAGCGCCCCGTAACGCTGGTCGCGAAATTGCAGCGGGACGCAGAGAATCGAGGTGACCGTTGCATCCGTTGCCGAGGTGTCGGTCGACCCGTATCGATCGCTCACATCTTCGATGGCGAGCGGTGCGCCGACAGAGACGCACTCCGCCACATAGGGCACGTCGCCGTCCCGGAACCTGTTGCTGGCTATCAGGTCCGGGTATCCGTGCGAGAGCAGGGGAATCCACGCACCGTCGTCCTGGATCCAGACAGTGGCTGCATGCGCCTCGATGACTGCCGTGCCCAGCGAGGTGACCCGGCGCATAACCTCAGCGCGGTCGAACGTCGAGTTGATGGCGCGGTCTATGGCGCCGAGCGCCTCGCTCAGATCCCGCGCGCGGTGCAGTCGCTCCTCGGCGCGCTTTCGAGCGGAGATGTCCTCGGCGATCATCACGAAGTACCCGGGTTCTCCGGACTCCTCGCGAACCATGCTTGTCGACAGATTCACCCAGACCGTCTGCCCATCGGGGCGCACGTAGCGCTTCTCCAGGTGATACTCGGGAATCTCGCCCGACAGCAGCCGGGCGTTGAGTTCGATCTCGCGCGCTCGGTCCGCGGGGTACGTTATGTCGGCAGGGGACCGGTCGAACAGTTGCTGCTCGCCGTAACCGGTTATCTCAGACAGCCGACGGTTCGCGAGCAGCCAGCGGCCGTTCGGTGAGATGTGTGCGATTCCGACGGTTGCCTGCTCGAACGTGGCGCGAAAGCGCATCTCGCTGCGGACGAGCTCGTCGCCGGCATGGCTCAGCTGGCGAAACAGGATGTCGTAGGGGCGCACGATCGCTATCACGATAAGGCCCCGGTACAGGAGGAAGTACGCAAGGATGCGCAGGAGATGGCCAACGAAGTTGGCTGCCTCGTGTGGCGCACCGTAGAGCATGAAGGCGATTTCTGCCGCAATCAGCGCGACTATGGATCCCGCAAGAAGCCTGAGGACGTCGCGGTCGAACGCATCGCGCTTACGTAACAAGCCGATGAGGCCCACCGCGAACGCGACAGCGATGAGCCATTCGCTCCAGATCTTGAACGGGGTGAGCCCTCCGGTCTCCGGTAGAGCCGAGGGCATCATGCCTGCGAACACGAACCCCACAAGCAGTACCGTGGCGACAGAGTATGCACCCAGAACCCACGAGGGTCTGAGACGGCGGTGGATGAATGCGGGTGCGATGATGAGTGCGGAGGCCTGTAGGTAGCGCCCGGCCAGCCACAGCTGCGTCGCCAACTCGGTCGGCGAGTAGCCCTGAAACGCCTCGACTCCCTGATAGGCGAGGGTGTGCAGGATATCTACGCAGGCGACGAAGAAGTAGGCGATGCCCAGGAACAACACATAGCGGTTGTCGATCGTGTTACGACCGCTCCATGTGATCATGAATGCGGCGATTGCGACAGCCACCGCGAACAACTCGACGATCGAGTGGAAGGCGGGATACCCGAAGGCCCAGCGAATCGTGAGCAGGCCCGCGACGCTGGCGACGGTCAGCAGCGTGTAGCGAATCGGCAAGCGCCAGTCGTGGAAGGTGTGCATCGTGCTCCGTCGCTCGGCAAACGCGGGTGATTCATCGTCGCACGTCCGCAGATGCTCCTTCAACCGCGCTGAGAAGCGCAGGTCCGCGGGCGCCTCATATACCATAGTCCAACAGCGTGCTTACCTGGGGGCGATGTGATTACTTTTGTCAAAATCCCAATCGGGACCGGTGGTGGCATTCGCTGCCGTCGGTGCGCTCCGGGTGAACAGTCCGAGGAGTTCTTCGAGACGGACCCGCTGTTGCGGCATGTCGGCGAGGTGGTCGCAGGATGGCAGCAGGGTCCGGGCCCGAACATCGCGTACGTGGGTGCTGAGCCGTTTCGGCACAGCCGCCTTCCCACGCTCGTTCACGGCGCGATCGACGCGGGCGTGGAGCGCATGTGCCTGTCAACAGACGCGACGGCGCTGGGCCGTGATGACAACGCGGCAGGCTCGGTGAGCGCCGGCGTTCGCCATGTCGAAGTCCCGCTGCTGGGGGGCTCTCCCGAGACCCACGACATGTTGTGCGGTCACCCCGGTGCATTCGAGGCGGCGATGGCGGGGATGAAGGCATTGCGTGAGGCCGGCATCGCTCAGTCGGTACCGGTCCTGATCTGCGGTCGCGTGCGCGTGTGTAGCCACAACATCAAAGATGTTCCGGCCACAGTCCTCGCATTCGCGCAGGTCGGGGCGAGCAGTGTAACCCTGCAGTTCGACGGCTCGGTTCCCACCGCAGTAGCACGCCCGTGGGTGGCGGCTGCAGTCGAGACGGGAATCATCAACAGCGTGTGGGTCGCACTCGAGGGCTTGTCGGCCGCTTCCGTGGGCGTGCACTCACTGCACGATCTCAATACGGTTCGGATCGCCGAGGCTGTTGGCGGTGAGGCATCGTGAACCGGCGTCCGGATCTCGCAGTAGCTTTGGTCGGTCTGAACTGGCCCGGGTATCAGTCGCTTGCCCTGGGCTACGTGCGCGCGGCCGCGCAACAGGACCCGCGGCTGAGCGGCAAGGCCGGATTCACGACGCTCGATCTCGACAGCGAGCTCGATCCCTGGTGGGTGGCCTACCGGGTTGCGGGCCTCGAGCCCGACGTCGCGGCCTTCTCGGTCATGTGCTGGAATGCCCTCGCCGTCTATGAGGCGTGTTCTATCCTGAAGCTCGCCTGTCCCGACACCTTCATCGTGCTGGGCGGCCCGGAGGTCGGCCCGATCGCCGAGCAGGTGCTTGCCCGCAACCCCGCGGTCGATGCGATCATTCGCGGCGAGGGAGAAGAGGCGTTTGCGGACCTGCTCGATTCGGTTCTGCACGGCGGCAAGCTGTGGCGGATCGAGGGAGTGACTTGCCGTCGCGACGGGGACATCTACTCGGCGGTTGACCGTGCTCCGATTGCGGACCTGGATTCGATTCCGTCGCCGTACACAACGGGCGCCATGGTTCCGTCGAACGGGTCGGCCTACATCGAGACCTCCAGGGGGTGCCCGCATCGGTGCGCCTACTGCTACGAGGGGAAGGGTGTTGCGCGAGTCCGCTCGTTCAGCGAGGCCAGAATCGCGGCGGACATCGAGGCAGTGGCGACAGCACCGGGAATGACCAACTTCTCGTTCATCGACTCGGTCTTCAACATGACGACCGCGCGCCTCAAGATGATCTCGGATCTGATGGCACCCCACGCAGCGCGCGGGATGAAGCTGCACACCATAGAAGTCGACATCGAGCGGATTGACGACGAGCAGGCGGCGCTGCTCGCCCGTGCGGGGGTCGAAAGCGTGGAAACCGGGCCGCAGACCGTGGGGCCGAGGGCACTGGAGGCGTGTGATCGTCAGTTCGATGAGACCCGGTTTAGGGCCGGCGTCGAGGCATGCAAGCGCGCTGGCATCGAAGTCGAATGCGATCTGATCGTGGGGCTGCCGCATGACACGATGGAGGACTTCCTTCACGGACTCGAGTTCGTGATCGACGTCGATCCCGGACGGATTCAGTTCTCGACTCTGCACGTCTTGCCTGGTACGACGCTTTGGGACAGGGCCCAGGAGTTCGGGCTGGCGTACAATCCGAACCCGCCTCACGAAATCGTGCGCACTCCCACAATGACCTTCTCGGACCTGAGGCGCGCAGAGGTTCTGGGCTCCGCCATCACCGCCCACTACCGTGCCCGCGTCGACGAGCCTTCGCGGCCCGCGTAGAATCGGCCATACGCTCAGGCGACGGTAGTCCGGGAGGAATCGTGGGTGTGTCGAGGCGTGCACAGGCGGTGCGGCCGTTCGTAGTGATGGACGTCGTCGCGCGCGCCAAGCAACTCGAGGAGTCCGGCCGCGATATCGTGCGGCTCGAGATAGGCGACCCCGACCTGCCAACTCCGCAGATCGTCACCAAAGCCGCCGAAGAGGCCATGGAGTCGGGCGACACCGGGTACACGCAGTCGGCCGGTCTGCCCTCGCTCAGAGAAGCGATTTCAGTCCACTACGCGGATGCGTACGGGGTGGTTGTCGACCCGGAGAATGTCGTCGTGACACAGGGCACCTCGCCCGCGATGCTCCTGGTGTTCGGATCCTTGCTCGATCCGGGTGACGAAGTCGTGATCTCCGACCCAGGTTATCCTGCCTACTCGAATTACGTGGAGTTTCTCGGCGGGGTGGTGCGCAGAGTGCGGGTGCGCGCCGAGGAGGGATTTCGCTTCAGACCCGAGGAGATTCGCGCAGCGATCACGCCTCGGACGCGCGCCATCATGATCAACTCGCCGGCAAACCCTATGGGAACAGTGTTGCCTCCCGAGGATCTGGCCGATCTCGCGCGTATTGCCGAGGAGACGGGGGTCTGGATCGTCAGCGACGAGATATATCACGGACTTCAGTTCGAGGGTCGCGAGCGCAGCATCCTGGAGTTCACAGATCGAGCATTTGTGCTCAACGGCTTTTCCAAGGCATACGCGATGACCGGCTGGCGACTGGGCTACCTGATCGCCCCGCAGGAGTTCGTCAGGCCGTGCGAGGTCATCCAGCAGAACTTCTTCTTGTGCGCGAACCACTTTGTCCAGGTCGCGGGCACGGTGGCCCTGATGCAAGGTGCCGGGGAAGTCGCACGGATGCGCGCCATCTACGACGAGCGACGACACTACCTGGTTCCCGCGTTGCGTGACATCGGCCTGTCGGTTCGCACCATGCCGACAGGCGCCTTCTATGTCTTCGCCGACGCCAGCGCGTGGTCCACCGACTCGCTCGCACTCGCCAGGCGCATTCTGGAAGAAGCGGCGGTTTCGACGGCGCCGGGCATCGATTTCGGACCGGGGGGCGAAGGATTCCTCAGGTTCAGCTACGCGGCATCGTTGGACCGACTGCGCGAGGGCGTGAGGCGGATAGCCGAGTGGCGTGCTGCGTCCGGGTAGGGATGTCGCCTACCATCAGTTATACAGAGCCGTTCGTCATCGCGCTGTATACTGAAGGCCCTGTGGGTCCGATAGTGAATGTGTTGGGAGCGACACACGGGGCGAGGCGAAAGCCCTTCGCGTTGCACGACCGGGGCAACAATTCGTGCGGCACGGGACTTGCTTCGTGAGCGTGGGATCAAGTGAGTAGCGACGACCCTCATTGGGGGATGCATCTGTGAGTGAAGTCTGGAGCAAGGCCGACCTGCATATCCACAGCAATCACAGTGACGGTCTGGCGCGCATCCCGGAGATCATGGATTACGTCGAGGAGAAGACCGACCTCAAGATCATCGCGATCACGGATCACAACACCATCGAGGGCGCGCTTTTCGCCAAGTCCCTTGAGGACCTCTACAACTTCGAGGTCGTTGTCGGCGAAGAGGTCTCGTCCAAGTCGGGCCACGTCATCGGCCTGTTTCTCGACAGCCCGATTCCTGCCGGCCTTTCGGTTGCCGAGACCATCGCACGCATCAACGAGCAGGGTGGGGTCGCAATAATTCCTCATCCCTTCTCCAATCAGGGCGTGTTCGGTCCGTTCGGTGTCAGCACCTTCGGAACCGCACTCAATGACCTGGCTTTTCACGCGCTCGAGGTCTACAACTCGATGCCATTCCTGGTCTGGGCCAACCGGGTTGCCGCCAAGGTTTTCGCCGGCGGTCAAGGTATCGCCGCGACGGGTGGATCGGACGCGCATGTCTTGCGCGGCATCGGCAAGGGATACACCGTGTTTCGCGGTACCAGTGCCGAGGATCTGCGCGCGAGCCTCGCTCGGCTTGAGACGCGTGCCGAGGCAACCGGTCGCGGAGGCCTGAACCTCATGTTGCGCTATTTCGTTCACTTCCCGCAGATTCGCAGGCAGCAGTCGCTCAACTGGGATCGCTGCAAGTCGACCCGATAGCGGGTCGGCGGCACGCGCCGCGACGACTAGATTCCGCGGTCGAGGTCTCTTGACGCCGTGCGAATCTCGCCGAAGAGTACGTCGGAGACGATCGATTCCTCGCCCCACGCCCCCAGTATGACCGTATTGACGTGGCCCTCGACCCGCGCCTGCTTCACGGCGACCTGCGCATCGAGCAGGGTAACCGAGCTTTCGAACGGAAAGCATGCGGGGCAGATTAGAACACGGCGGCAGCCCAGTGCCGCCAGATGCCGCACCGTCTCAGTGATGTCGGGCACCCGCCACTCGGCAAAGCACAGCTTGATGTTGTCGCGTGGGATTCCCTTGTCGGTCAAGATCATCCGAATTCGGTGCGCGAAGGAATTCTCTTGCACATCGAACGACGCGTGAGAGCGCTCCCACTCATCAGGCTGGCCGTGAAGAATCAGGGCGACGCCTGTTGCAGTCGGTTCGTCGCGGGCGCGCCATACTTGCTCCGCCACGTGCTCGGCGAGCGCCTCGGAGCCCCAGAGTGGGGGCGTGTACACCACTCGCATACCGTGGGTGTCCGGTCGCAACGTGTCCACGGCGGACTTGGCGCGATCGGTCACGTAGGATTCTGCCACCGACAAGGTCGCGACGATCACGTTGGCCACGCCCTGGGACGCAGCCCGGGCCACCGCTCTGTCGAGCGTGTCTCTGCCCACGCAAGACACGAACTCAAGGTATGCAATCGAGTCACCGAGCCTCTTCTCGAGGCGCTCGGCCACGGCCTGTGCCTGACGTGACGACGGGCTCGTGCCGCCCATAGCCCGGTACCGGGCCTTCTGCGAGGCGTAGAGAAAGGGAGTGATTCCCAGGGTTGCCTCGGGCAGCCCGGCCTGCGCGAGTCTGTCGAGCTCTTGCGTGATGGCAACAGGCTGGTACTTGCGGGGTTCGATGCAGCTCAGCAGCACGATGCCGGGCTTCGGGACTCTGGGTTGGACCTGCTCCGGTAGGGTCGGCCGGCTGCGGTTCGAGGTCATGTACGGCAGAAGCGACGAAACCAGAGCGTAGCCGCCGCCAACCGATGCGAGCGACAGGCCAAGACCGGCCACTGTCATGTCGATTCGGTTGTAGGTATCGACTATCCCGATGATGCCCCACGTGCCGACGATCACGCCTGCGATGCCAAGGAGAAACGCGAGTGGTTCGCGGATCCTTTGCGCGACCAACAGACCCACGATCGAAGCGCCGACCGCGAGCCCTCCGACGAACACGGCAACCCACTCAACAGTCATCCGGCGTGTTTCTCCCGTCTCGCCTAATGGGATAAGAATACCTGTATGCAGCGCATCTGACACGTTGACGAGAAATACCCCTAGGGGTATACTGTTCCACGAGTCAGATAACACTCGTATTCGTATGTGACGGGAGAATGACCAATGAGCGACTCTGTTAAGGACGTTTCTGAAGCTGATTTCACCGCCGAGGTGCTCGACGCGACAGTGCCTGTCGTCGTGGACTTCTGGGCGCCGTGGTGTGGTCCGTGCCGCGTCGTGGGGCCCGAGGTTGAGAAGCTCGCGACGCGTGTGGGCGACAGCGCCAAGTTCGTGAAGGTCAACGTTGACGATGCAAGGGATGTTGCGGTGAAGTACGGGATCATGAGTATTCCGACCATCGCTAAGTTCGAGCGCGGAGCTATGGTCTCGCAGGTCGTCGGCGCACGTGGCGCGGACGCGTTAGCTGCAGAACTCGGCCTCTAGGGATATCATGCCTACGTACGAACTCACGTGCGAGGACTGCGGAGAACGCTTCGATCTATTCGTGATGCGGATGCTGCGCGATGATGACAAGGTGTGTGTTGCGTGCGGTTCGCGTAACGTGAGGCGAGGATTTGGAGGAGGTGTCCTGGGCGTGGGCACGGCAGCGGCCGGCGTGACTGCCGCACCGTCGTGCTCGAGCGGCGGGTTCACCTGAGGATAGTCAGCGCCCGGTCGGGCGTGCGAAGGAGAGCTCGTGGACTACGCGTACAAGCGCGTTGGCACCAGGGATTTCAGCGAGACAATCGAAGCCGTGGAGCGCTCTGTGCGCGACCACGGCTTCGTCATTGAGCAGTTTCACGACATCAGTGCGCGGCTCGAGGCGAAGGGTTTCCCGATCAGGCAACTGGTGATCTTCGAGATCGGGCCGGCTCAGGAGAGCACCGACGACATGCTCCGGCTGCTCATGCCTTGCAGGATCAATGTCTACGAAGAAGGCGACGAAGTCGTGGTCGCAGCGTTGCGGCCCACCCTGTTCAAGGCCGTCTTTCCCGAGCACGAGCTCGATGCGCTTGCGCAGAAGATCGAAGCGGACGTGGTTCGGGTCGTTGACGATTCCGTCGCGGAGCCCGGTTCGCGCGCTATCTGACGCAGTCCGAGTACTTGAGGAAGACGAGGATGGCCTCGTCGATGAGCTCGTCGCGACTCTGGCCCGCCTCCTCGATCAGGCATCCCTTCATGGAATGGCCGAGGACTGCGAGTCCAACATCGCCGATCGCGGCGGTGGCACGAGACAGTTCGTTTAGCACCAACTCACATTCCGTGCCGTCCTCGAGAAGACGCTGAATATGCCGGATCTCGTCTTCGAGGGAGTGCAGTCTCGTGATCATCTGCATGGTATCTCCCGGCGAGATGCTCTTGGGGTCGGGGGTCGAAGCTGACAGACTTCGGTACCGAATGAACACCTCGAACGCGTCCTGGATCAGTTCATCGCGATCCTCGTGCGACCCGGTGGCGAGGCACGTCTTCATCGAGTAGCCGATGATATGCATTCCGACCTGCGTAAGCGCGGACTTCGCGGCGAGAATCTGGGTGAGGACCGCCTGGCAGTCTTTCCGGGACTCGATCATCGTTTGCAGTCCGCGCACCTGACCTTCGAGGCGCTTGAGACGGTTTATTATTCGGCGTCGCTCGGATTCGACCGTGATTTGGTCTGTCGTTTCGGGCATCGTATCTCCTTGCACGCTATGCGCTAGAATTGGTCGTCACGACATACGAATATACCCCCTGGGGGTATGTTCCGCAAGCCGGGGGATAGCTGTGTCAAACGAGGATACGTCCAGAGCCGAGAACACGGCAGCCCGAGTGCGCCAGATCAAGCGCGTCTTGTGGATCGTGCTCTTCTTGAACCTTGCCGTGGCAATCGCCAAGCTCACATGGGGGTATATCTCCGGATCGGTTGCCATGCAGGCAGACGGGTTCCATTCGCTGTTCGACGGAACTTCGAACGTGATCGGGCTCGTGGGCATCGGTATGGCCGGCCGACCTGCCGACCGCGATCACCCCTACGGTCACGGCAAGTACGAATCGTACGCTTCTCTCGCGATAGGCATAATGCTCGCGCTCGCCGCATACAACGTGGGATCCAACGCCGTGGCAAAGCTCATGCAGGGCGGCGAGCCGGCCAGGGTGGATGCCATTTCCTTTGCCGTGATGTTCGGCACCCTACTCGTGAACCTCATCATCACGACATACGAGCGTCGCGTGGGCAAGCGGATCGGGAGTGAGATACTCGTAGCAGATGCCGCGCACACGGGCAGCGACGTGTGGGTGAGTCTGAGCGTGATCGCGGGTCTTGTTGCTGTGAGGCTCGGGTATCCGGCCGTCGATCCGATCGTTGCCCTCGTCGTCGCGGGCGTCATTGCGTGGACTGCGTTCGGTATCTTCAAGCAGGCCACCGCAACGCTGTCTGACACCGCACGTATCCCGCCAAGTGACGTATGCGCGGCTGCGTGGACTGTGCCGGGAGTCCTGGGCTGCCATCACGTTCGGACTCGCGGCACCGAAGCCGAGACCTACGTCGATCTGCACGTCCAAGTGGATCCCGCCATGAGCGTCGAGCAAGCTCACGCCGTGAGTGCCGATGTCGAGAAGCTCATCTGCGACTCGTTTCCTGCGGTTGTCGATGTCGTGGTCCATATCGAGCCGCTGGACCCCTATCAGCAGTCAAAGACCGCCGAGGAGATCGATGCCGGACTCGCCTAGGCACCGCGCGCATCCCGAGGCGTGGAAGGGCTATGCGCTCGCAACGATGGCGGCGGTGTTCTGGGCCACCGGCGGACTGGTCGCGAAGTGGCTGTTCACGCCGCTCGACGCAGCGAGCGCTCAGTGGCCCCTGCCTCCGCTGGGCATCGAGGCGGCGCCGGCGGTTCTTGCTGGTGCGCGCGCCTTGAGCGCAGCTGTGCTCTTGCTGGTATACGTGGGGATCTTCCGACGGGATGAGCTGCGCATCCGTACTCGTGACATTCCCTTTCTCGCCTTCTTCGGGATAGTGGGACTCGCCGGATTGCATGTTTCCTACTTCTTTGCGATTGCTAACGCCAACGTTGCGACGGCAGTGCTCCTCGAGTATCTAGCGCCGGTCATCGTCCTCGTGTTCTCGGTGGGCTTTCTCGGGGAGCGCTTCACGTGGGCGCTACCGGTGGGAGTGGCGCTGTCCGTGACGGGCTGTGCTCTCGTTGTGGGCGCGTTTGGCTCGTCGGGACTGGACGTCTCGCCTGCCGGTATTGCCTGGGGCCTCGCCGCCGCAGGGTTCTTTGCCCTCTATCAACTCATGGGCAGATGGGCTGCGCCCCGCTTCTCCCCGTGGACCTTGCTGACCTATGGCCTACTTGCCGCGTCGGTGTTCTGGATCGTGTTCCTGGGCGGGCTCGTTTCAGTCATGCGGCTCGTTTCAACCGTCGGCGGTCTGGCAGCCGTTATCTACGTCGCCGTGATGTCGACCATCATCCCGTTTGCCGCCTCGCTCAAGGCTTTGCACTATATCGATGCAACGAAGGCTGTCGTCACCTCGACCCTGGAGCCGGTCATCGCGGGTATTCTCGCCTGGTTTCTGCTTGCAGAGTCCTTCAGTTCCTTGCAGATTCTTGGTGGTGGGCTCGTACTGGCCGCGATCGCGATCGTTCAGCGCTCTGAGAGGCAGGTTCCCAGCTTGCCGCCGGCCCTCTGAGCTTCGGGCCTACACACAACCTCCACGACAGAACCGCCGTTCAAAGTGGTATATAAATTGCTAGGCGCGCGCCCGCGGGCGCGCTGATCGAGATGTTGTTCGGCGGTCGGAAGGCATCAGGCGTGGAACTCGTACAACGCACTGAACTCAGACAGAAGATCACGTTGTCGCCCCAGGTCTATCAGGGGCTGAATATCCTCGCCATGCCCATCGCCGAGCTCGAGCTGCTCGTCGAAGCCGAGCTGCTCGAGAACCCGGTGCTCGAAGTCGAGGAACCCGAGGTCGACGATACGGCAGACGAGTTTGATGAACGCTCCGAATCTGAAGAGGACGACAGGGCGTGGGACGAGTGGCTCGACATGTACGACGAGCTCGAATCAACTGACACTTCCGGGCCGCGCGACCCGAATGAAGAGACGGCCAATACCGAGGAGTTCGTAGGCGGTGCTCTGACCTTCGATGACTACCTCAACGAGCAAATCGGACTTCTCGACATCTCCCCCGAGTGCGCACGAGCTGCCCGCGCAATCGTTGGCTCACTGGACAAGGATGGCTTCTTCGTGGGCCGGTGCTCTGAGGTTGCTGCGGTGGCTGACGTGAGCTCCGAGATCGCCGAGGAGGCCCTGAGGGTTGTACAGCAATTGGATCCGCCTGGTGTCGGGGCGCGCAATCTGGGCGAGGCGCTCCGGTTGCAGATGGACTACCTGGGTTTGGAGGAGCCCCTGCTCGACGTGATCGTCTCGGATTACCTCGATGATGTTGCAGCGAACCACTACCGCAAGATCTCGAGGGCCCTGCGCACCGATGAAGACGAGGTTCGCCGCATCGTCGGAATCCTGCGCACCTTGAATCCGCGACCGGCAGGCGCCTTCTCCCCGGGGCCGTCGCCGGGCTACATCGTCCCGGACGTCACGCTGCGCAGGTTCGACGACGAGTGGCTTATCACCCCAAACAGCGAGTCCGTACCGACCTTGCGGGTCAGCCCGCGCTATCGCTCGATGCTGCGTTCGGGCTCCTCGGCAGATGACGATACGCGCCGCTATCTGAAAGACAAGATTCGCTCGGCAGAAAGCTTCATTCGCAACGTGGATCGCCGCAAAGACACGGTCAGTCGGATAACGGAGATCATCCTCGACGTGCAGGGTGAGTTCTTCGAGGACGGCAAGGGGCTGCTCAGGCCGCTGAGGCTTGAAGATGTGGCCGTCGAGCTGGGGGTCCACCTTTCGACAGTCAGCCGGGGGGTGACCGGAAAGTACATGGCCACACCGTACGGGCTGTTCGAGCTCAAGCACTTTTTCTCGGGCGGATATCGTACGCGCACCGGCACCGATGTGGCATCGACGAGTATCAAGCAGCGGCTGCGAGAAATCGTGAAGGACGAGAATCCGGGGAAGCCATATTCGGATCAGAAGCTCGCCGAGATGCTTTCGGACGAGGGTGTCACGGTGGCCCGCCGGACGGTGGCGAAGTACCGTGAGGAGCTCGGCATCGAGCCCTCGTGGGCACGGAGGCGCCGATGACCGAGACGGCCGGGACGGACGCGAAAGCGAACGGCAGCTCTGACGACGCCGGTCGTGCGCGCACGTACCGCGCAGTTTCCATAATCGTCGGAATGCTGGTCACGGTCACTGTGTTGCAGCTCTACACGAACACGCTGGACCAAAGCGTGGGCCTGCACCTGCTGTACCGGCGGCTGTACTACGTGCCGATCCTCTACGCCGCCTTCGTGTTCGGGAAGAAGGGGGGAGCACTCGCAGCATTTGCGGCCTCCGTCCCGTTCGCGTTGCATGCGCAGATGTCGCTTGGCGGCCTGTTTGGGGTGCACGTAGACAACTCTTTCGAGATCGTCATGTACTTCGTAGTCGGAGTGCTTTTCGGTGCACTGAGGGACATGGAGGAGCGCAAGACACGCGATCTGCGACTCGTTTCCGTCCGGCTCGAGGACGCCTATCGCAAGCTCGAGGAACGAGCGATCCAGCTAATAAACATCCAGGACTACACACAATCGATTCTGCGTTCAATCACATCCGGCGTGCTCACGGTGGGTCCCGACGGTTCGATTACGACGATCAACCCGGCTGCCGAACGTATGCTCGGCGTCTCCGAGTACGACATCGTCCCCAAGCCGATAGGGTCGATCTTCCGCGATGACGGTGGGCTCAGCGCCGACGTTGATAAGGTGCTCTCGGGCAGGCTCCCGCTCACGCTAAGGGAGATCACAGTCGTGACGCGAGGGGGTCGAACGGTACACGTCCAGGCGTCGACATCGCGAATGCGAGCGGTTGGCGGCAGGATCCTTGGAGCTGTTGTCACCGTGGAGGACATCTCGGAGATCAAGACCCTCACCGCGCAGCTGATCCGTGCGGATCGCCTCGCGGCTATGGGCGAACTCACGGCCGGAGTCGCGCACGAGGTTCGCAATCCGCTGGGCGTCATACGGGCCTCCGTGCAACTGCTCGAAGACGCCAACTGCGACCGCAAGCGAATCCACGAGGCAGCAGCGGTGATCAAGCAAGAGATTGACCGCCTCGACAGGGTGATCAAGGCGCTTCTCGATTTCGGGCGCCCCAGTAAGCCGACGCTGCTGCAGACGGACATCGAGCAGGTATTGCAGGACGTGCTGCTGTTTACCGGTCGTTTTGCCAAGCAGGCTGATGTGAAGATCGAGTACGCTTTGGCGGGCGACCTGCCCAGGGTGACTGCGGACCCGGACCAGCTCAAGCAGGTGTTCCTGAATCTGGTGACGAACGCTGTACAGGCCATGGAGGGTCTGGGAGGAAGAATCTCGGTCGAGACCGGATCTGACGGGGATTTCGTCCATATTTCTTTTGCGGACACGGGACCGGGCATCCCTGCATCCGACTTGGGTAAGGTCTTCGATCCCTTCTTCTCCACACGCGACGACGGGACCGGGCTCGGGCTCACGATCGTGCATAGGATCATCGACGAGCACGATGGGCATATCGAAGTAGGAAGCGGGCCAGAGGGGACGGTCTTTCGGGTCTCGCTGCCGATCGCTGTTGCAAACGGCGCGAAGGGGAGTCAATGAGCATGCGGATCTTGATCGTCGACGACGAGAAGAATATGCGTTGGGTGCTCGGTGAGGCCCTGAAGTCCGACGGGTTCGAGGTTCTCGAGGCTGTCAACGGCAAGGAGGCGCTCGACGCTGTCGCCGAGCAGCCACCCGACATCATGGTTCTCGACCACAGGATGCCCGCCCCTGACGGCATGGAGGTCCTGCAGCGCGTCCGGGCGAACGGCCACACCTTTCCGATCATCATGCTGACGGCACACGGAAACGTTCAGACTGCCGTGGAGGCGATGAAGGCCGGCGCCAACGAGTACCTGACCAAGCCCTTCGATCTCGAGGAGCTCAAGCTCGCGATCGACAAGGCGCTGCGCATGAGCAATCTCGCGGCCGAGGTAGAGCGCCTTCGCGAAGAGCTCGACAAAGAGTACGACGTCGAAGGCATCGTCGCCGCCGATCCGGGCATGCTGGAGGTGCTCGAGAACGTTCGTAGGGTCGCTCCCACGAGTGCGACCGTCATGATCTACGGAGAGTCGGGCACGGGCAAAGAGCTCGTTGCCAGAGCGATCCACGCGCTGTCCGAGAGGACCGAGCAGCCGTTCGTATCGGTAAGCGCGGGGGCACTGCCTGAGACCCTGCTTGAAAGCGAGCTGTTTGGCTACGAGAAGGGCGCGTTTACGGGAGCCGTGAATGCGAAGCCCGGTCGATTTGAGATGGCCAACGGCGGAACGCTCTTCCTCGATGAGATAGGTGATATCTCGCCGGCGACGCAGGTGAAGTTGCTGAGAGTACTGCAGGAGCGGCGGTTCGAGCGTCTGGGAGGTACCAGGAGCATCGAAGTTGACGTCCGCGTCGTCGCCGCCACGAATCAGGACCTGCAGCAGCTCATTGCCGACAATGCATTTCGCGAGGACCTGTTCTACCGGCTCAACGTCGTGCCGATAACGCTCCCGCCGCTGCGGCAGCGCCCCGACGACATCGCGCGACTGGTCGCGCACTTCTTGGAGAAGTTCCGCGCTGACTCTCGGACGCTGACCGATGAAGCCATGGAAGCGCTGGTGACGTACAAGTGGCCCGGCAATGTCCGCGAGCTCGAGAACACGATCGAGAGGATCGTCATCCTGGCCCAGAGCGATGAGATTGGTGTCATGGACCTGCCGGCCGAAGTTCGACTGGGCGGGATAGGTTGCAGGAACCTGGGGACGGGCATGCTTCTGCCCGAGGACGGCTGTGATCTTGAAGAGGTCGAACTGGACCTGATCCGGCAGGCTCTGGATCGAACCGGCGGGAACATCCCCAAGGCCGCGAAGATGCTGGGACTGACCTCAAAGACGCTCGAAGCGAGGATGGCCCGACTGGGCTTGTGATTTTCGAACGAAACGGCGCAAGACCCTCGTGCTTGGCACATCGCTTGCACTGTCCGAGGCGTTGGGATCGGCAGTCAAGGAGCGGTCGTGTCGCGCGTTTCGGTCAGGCATATGGTAACAGCGCTGGGCAGCGGTTTCGTTGCCGGCGTGCTCATGCTGGCTGTTCTTGCGCTGCTCAACGGCGGAATCGGATTCGGCTCGTGTACCGCGATGACGGGCCTCGGGTGGATCGTACCGCTTGTTGCGGGACTGATCATCGGCGGGGTCGCGCTTGTGCTTCTCGACACTTCGCAGTCGAATGCCGACTCCTCGGCGGACACCCTTCGCGCTTCTACATGCGCGTCGTGCGGTAGCCCCATCATCTCAGAGTGGCGCATGTGTCCGCATTGCGGCGCATTGCTCGAGTGCGACATGGCCGTCTCCACGGCCACCAGCATTCCTGAGCTCTAGATCAGCGAGAGGATGCTCGTGGAGATCCTTCTTCCTATGCTAGGTCTGGGCCTCGTCACCAGCTTCCACTGTGTCGCCATGTGCGGCGCGCTGGTCGTCACCTATGCAGTCAAGGACGGCCCGACTGGCTCCGTGTGGCATCGGTTGACGCCACACCTGACGTACCAATCGGCGAAGATAGCGAGCTACGTCGTCGTGGGATTGGTGCTGGGCGCCATCGGTGCGGCGTTCGATCTGGCCGGGATTCGCGGATGGGTGATGCTCGCGGCGGGTCTGTTCATGATCTTGCTGGGAATCAACATGACCGGGCATTTCCCGTTGCTTCGCAAGCTGACGCTCAAGCCACCCAAGGCGCTCGTGCGCGCGCTGTCAACGAACCGAAAGAAGGCGCGCGCTCAGGCACTCGAAGGGCGAACATCTCTCACAACGCCACTGGTGTTCGGTCTGCTCACAGGTCTCATGCCGTGTGGGCCCCTCCAGGCAGCCCAACTTACGGCCGCAGGTACCGGCAGCGCGGCGACCGGGGCGATTGCGATGCTTGGCTTTGGCCTGGGTACCGCGCCGCTCATGATCGCGTTCGGAGTGGGCTCCGGCTACCTGGGTGAGGTCTTCAAACGGCGGATGAACTGGGTCGCGGCGGCCGTCATCATCATCCTGGGTCTCGTCCTGTTCAACCGCGGGTCGATGCTCGTGGGCTCACCCGTGACGTTCCAGTCAGCGCGGCAGATAGTCACGAGCAGTGTTGCACCGGCAGCCGAGCCTGCCGAGTTTCGCACCGCGGCCGATGGCGTGGCGGAGATCGATCTGGTAATCGAGAACACCAGGTTCGTTCCCGAGACTGTCAACATCCCCGCCGACACGCCGGTGCGAATCATCGTGGATAGGCGCGAGGACAACACGTGTTCGGACCAGCTGGCCATTCCGCAGGCCGGAGTGCTTGCGGATCTCGCGCCATTCTCTACCACAGCTGTGGACGTCCCGCCGCTCAGCGAGGGAACGTACACCCTCACATGCGGAATGGGGATGATGTCGGGGCGCGTCATCGCCGGGGCCTCGACAGGCGGCGTTGCGGGTAGTCCGCTGCTCGGCCTGGGAATCGCTGCCGTGATTCTGGGTGCAGCGGGTTATGCGCTCACAAGGCGGGAGAGTCCGCGCAGTCGGGAGGTATGCCCCGCTCCCGCTGGTTCGCCCGCGGCCGGTACGGGTAGGACGATTCTTGGGTTCAGCCCTGCCGAGCTGTTGGTTGTGTGCGGCGTTATCGCGGCGGCAGTGATCGCGGGATTGGCGCTCGGTGGAGTTTTCTGACAGATGGCGGGTTAACTGGCACATCGTTCGCATTTAGCGGATTGAAGCACACGGAGGAGAGGCAAGAGCATGGCTGTTGAGGAGAGAGTACTCAAGACGACCGGGATGCACTGCCGTTCGTGCTCGATGTTGGTGGATATGACCGTGGGCGATCTCGAGGGTGTTCAAAGCGTCGAGACCGACTACGTCACCGGCGACACCAAGCTGAAGTTCGACCCTGATGCGGTCTCAGTCGGCGAGATCATCAACGCGATTCGTTCGGCCGGATACGACGCCGAGTAGCGCCACCGGTACAGTGCAGTCAAATCCTGCGAAAGGAACCCGACACAATGAGTGAGACGACGACATACATGACCTCGAACCGCACGAAGTACATTCTGGTGGCGGTAATCGTGGTACTCGCGTTCTTCGCCGCCTATGGCATCGCCTCGGGCCGCTCGTCGAGCGCGGCAAACGCATCCGCTCCCGCCACAACCGCCGGCACGCCTGTGGCATGCGATCCCGCTGCTGCCGCCGGAACGTCGGAGTGTGGCGGTTCGTGCTGTGGCACGGGCGGCGAGGCGGTCGAGAACTCGGGTTCGGCGGTGGTCGAAGGCGACGTGCAAAGGATCTCGATCGATGTCTCGGCCGGTTACTTCGATCCGAGCATCATCGTGGTGAAGGCCGGCGTACCGGTGGAAATCACATTTGGCGAGGGCACCGGATGCATGGCCGAGGTCATGTTCAAGGACTTCGCGGTATTCGAGGACCTCACCGAAGGCGGTGCTGTCGTCAGTCTGCCCGCGCTCGAGCCCGGCGAGTACGAGTTCTCGTGCGGCATGGAGATGGTATTCGGGACTGTCGTCGCCCAATAGCGCGCACGTGCGCCCGAACCCGGGGGTCCGTGCCGCAAGCGGCCGGGCCCCCTTCACATAGGTTTCTCGTCCGCCCCACGACAGGCGGGCGTAGATTGGGAGTGAAATCATGAACGACTCCACGACTGCGGCGAGAACCGCAGACGACGAATCGATTGCAGCCGAATCCGAGGCCGTGTTCGCTGTCACCGGAATGACGTGTGCCTCGTGCTCCGCCATCATCGAGAAGACCCTCGGTAAGACAGAGGGGGTCGACACGGCCAACGTGAACCTCGCTGCCGAGAAGCTCACCGTGCGCTACGACCCGGCGCTGATCGACATAGACGCGATAGTAGGCGCGGTCGAAGGGGTCGGGTACGGCGCTTCTCCGATGTCTGCAGCGCATCCTGCTGAGATCAAGGCCGGCCGTATCACCCTGGCCGTCACAGGTATGACGTGCGCTTCGTGCTCTGCGGTCGTGGAAAAGACACTGGGTAGGCTCACCGGGGTGTCCTCGGCAGCTGTCAATCTCGCCAACGAGACGGCGACGGTCGAATTCGACCCAACGCTGCTCGGGCCCGACGAGCTGATTGCGGCAGTCAAGAACGCCGGCTACCAGGCAAGCGTGCTACCCGGCGTCTCCGGCTCGGTCGCGGCGGATTCGGGAGACGCGCAGCGCGAGGCGCAGCGTGCGTACTACAGGCACCAGCGCAACCTACTCATCTTTGCTGCGTCGCTTTCGATCCCGCTGTTTCTGATAGCGATGGTTCCGCCGTTCATGGAACTCGTGCCCATGTGGGTGGCCTCATGGTTCGGCATCATGGACGAGGAAGGCGTGATGCAGGTCCACAAGTACCTGATGCTGCTCATGGCCGCGCCGGTTCAGTTCTATGCAGGTGCCCAGTACTACCGTGGTTTCTGGCATGCGATCAAGCGGCGTACAGGCAACATGGACACGCTGATCGCGATAGGCACGACCGCGGCGTTCGCGTACAGCGTCGCCGCGACGTTCTGGTTGTTCGACGAGCCCGTGTTCTACGAGACCAGCGCACTGCTCATCACGTTCGTGCTTCTGGGCAAGATGCTCGAGGCGCGAGCGAAGGGGCGCACGGGTGATGCGATCAAGAAGTTGATGGGTCTGGCCGCCAAGACCGCTCGCGTGGTCAGAGGCGGAGAGAGCATCGACATCCCGGTCGAGCAGGTCGTAGTGGGTGACATCGTGGTGGTCCGTCCGGGCGAGAAGGTGCCGGTCGACGGCGTCATTATCGACGGCTCGTCGGCCGTGGACGAATCGATGCTCACGGGCGAATCGATTCCGGTGGAGAAGAACGCATCAGACACCGTTATCGGCGCGACCATCAACAGACTCGGCAGTTTCCGTTTCCGGGCCACGAAGGTCGGCTCGGATACTGCGCTGGCTCAGATCATCCGACTCGTTGAGGAAGCGCAGGGTTCGAAGGCGCCGGTCCAGAGGTTCGCGGACCGGATCAGCGCGGTGTTCGTTCCCACAGTCGTCTCGATCGCCTTCGGCACGTTCCTGTTCTGGTACTTCGCAGGACCGGCGATCTTTGGCGCTGTCCCCGATCCATCGCAGTACGCAACCATTCTGCATCCGATTCTCGAGGCAGCCGCAGCGAGTGGGTGGTTCGTCGCCGCGCTGCTCGCGGGTACCGCCACCGTTGTGATCGCGTGCCCGTGTGCGCTGGGGCTGGCAACTCCCACGGCCATCATGGTCGGGACCGGCAAGGGCGCTGAGAACGGCGTCCTCATCAAGAGCGGGGAAGCACTCGAGACCGCTCATGCGATCGACGCGATCGTTTTCGACAAGACCGGAACCCTCACTCATGGCGAGCCGGTCGTCACCGATGTTGTCGCTCTGAATGGATACGACCCCGATCGAGTCCTGTTGTTGGCCGCCTCGCTTGAGCAGGGCAGCGAGCATCCGCTCGCAGAGGCTATCGTCAACGGCGCGAAAGAGCGCGGACTCGGCCTTTCGCAGGCGACGGAGTTCCTCGCAGTCCCCGGGCACGGCGTCGAGGGTACCGTCGAAGGCACCCGCGTGGCGCTTGGCAATCGCAAACTCATGCTCCGCGAAGGCGTGGATCTCAGCGACCGCGAGGAGCAGATCTCGCGCATGGAGAGCGAGGGCAAGACCGTGATGGTGGTTGCGCTCGACGGCGCTGGCGCGGCCGGGCTGATCGCGGTGGCGGACACCATCAAGGAGAATTCCGGGGCCGCCGTTGCGCGGCTGTCCCAGATGGGCATCGCGGTCTACATGATCACGGGAGACAACCGGCGCACTGCCGAGGCTGTCGCCCGGGTTGCGGGTATCCCTACCGACCACGTCTTGGCCGAGGTTCTGCCCGAGCACAAGGCCGAGGAAGTCGCAAAGCTGCAGGCGGGCGGTCTGAAGGTCGGTATGGTCGGCGATGGCATCAACGACACGCCGGCACTGGCCCAGGCCGATGTGGGTGTTGCCATGGGTACCGGCGCCGATGTTGCCGTCGAGACCGGGGGCGTCGTTCTCATTCGCGATGATCTGCGCGATGTAGTGGGCGCCATCGAGCTTTCCCGGGCTACGATGCGAAAGATACGGGCGAACTTCTTCTGGGCGCTCGGCTACAATTCGCTGGGCATTCCTGTCGCCGCGTTAGGTCTTCTGTCCCAGGTCCCGTGGATAGCAGGGGCAGCGATGGCATTCTCGAGCGTGAGTGTGGTGACCAATTCACTGCTGCTGCGCAGGTTCAGGCCGACCCTACGGTAGTGGCTGGCAAGAGCCTTGCGGTGGGATACCCCAGGGGGTATAGTGTGAGACCCCGGAGCTTGCGGGTTTGCCGGGGTCTCGTGTTGCGAGCGGTTAGAATGGCTGCTACGCGAGGAAGGTGAGTTCACTGGAATCAGGAGGGTCTGCGCATGAGTGAGTCGATTGGCATCGTCGCGGCGTTTCTTGCCGGCGTCATGTCGTTTCTCTCGCCCTGCGTGATTCCTCTGATTCCGGCTTACCTGTCCTTCATCACCGGCTTCACGCCCGCTGAGCTTTCTGACAAGAAGCTCGGCATCAAGGCAGTGCTCGTGCCAAGCCTGCTCTTTGTTGCCGGTTTCTCCTTCGTGTTCGTCGCGCTGGGAGCTTCTGCGTCCGTACTCGGTGGGTTCTTCTCCGAGTATCGCGAGTTGCTCGTTCAGCTCTCCGGGATCCTCGTTTTTGTGCTGGGATTCTTCATGCTCGGTGTGATCAAGGTGCCGTGGTTGTACGGCGAGGCGAGATTCGAGATGGGCAAGGCCCGCTCGTTCGGGCGCGCGGCGGCGTTCGTCGTAGGGGCGGCGTTCGCCTTCGGCTGGACGCCGTGCGTCGGCCCTATCCTCGGCTCGATACTCGCTCTGGCGGGGTCGACCGGAAGCGTGGCGCAAGGCGCGCTGCTGCTGTTGGCCTACTCGCTCGGTCTCGGCGTGCCGTTCATCTTGACAGCACTTCTGTTCGGGAAGCTGCGTACCACGCTGGGCTGGCTCAATCGCCATGCTCTGATCATTAACCGGGTTGCCGGCGTCTTGCTCATGACGGTCGGCGTGCTGATCTTCTCCGGTCAGCTCGGTCGCCTGGCCGGCTGGCTCACGTCTGTACTGCCGTCCATCGAGCTCTAGCGACGCGAGAATCACGCGCCCGCTGCGCCCGCGTGTGCGCCGCGCTTTGTGGTCACCCGTGTGCTGCACTACGATAGAGTCGCGCGGCACCCGGGTCCGCGATCCCTTTCGAAGGGCTGTCGATGGCGCGTGAGACCAGGAGCGATTCGCTCGCATCCAACATGATGGTCCTCACGCTGATGCTCGTCACCGTGTCGGTCACGATCATCAGTCTTGCCGCATTGGCCGGAGTCTACGATCTCGCCCGTGATCAGGTTGCAGTGAGTCATCAGGCCGTCCGCGAGGTCTTCTCCGTCGAGGTTGACAGTCGTCTGGCTGCCTCGACCCGTGTTCTCGATGCCGCATCGGCCATTCTGATCGACCCGAGTGCAGAGGCCGTGGATCGCAAGGCGCTCGCCCTCCAGTTCGACGCCGGGATCGAGTACATCGATCAGCTCATCGTTGCGAACGAGGATGGGACGACTGTCGCTGCATATCCCGCGCTCGAGGCTGGAACCACGGTGGCCGACCTGCCGGTCTACAAGGCGGGGGTCACGGACGTTACGAGTTTCTACTACGACGAGGTCGACTCCGACGAGAGCCTCTGGGTGTGTCGGGCCGTTGAAGGGCCGCTCGGCGAGCAGATAGTCCTGGCGCGCGTTCGCACGACGTTTCTGGATCTGCTCGTGCGTGAGTTTTCCTCGACGACGGACCGTCGGATCGTATCGATAGTAGATGCCGGGGATCGCGTGCTGTATTCCGGCGCCTCGGACGTGGCGGTGGTCGCTGACAGCATCGAGTTCTCGCCCGATGACGGAGCCGAGGCGGGCGCGGTCAATGCGCTCACCACGGAGGGCTCGGTCATGTGGGGTCAGTACGCCGGGCTGCGCTCCTATCCGGGGATCGACTGGCGCCTTCTCGTGATCGAGCCGCGTGCGACCATGGTGGAATCGACGTGGCGCGCCCTGACGCCGGCGGTGATCGCCCTGCTCATGACCGGTGTGATCTCCTTCAGCCTGGCTGCGCTGTTCGCGCGGCGGTTGGTCGCGCCGCTCCGATCGCTGGAATCTCACGCACTTGAAGCGGTGTCCGGGGCGTACGTGCCGCCCATCCGTACCGATCGCCGTGATGAGGTCGGACGCCTTGCCGAGGCGTTCAACGCCCTCGCGCTGAGGCTCAACGCGCTGCAGGACCTCTCGCAGCTCCTCGCCAGTTCATCGAGCCTCGACCAGGTACTCGACGGTATCCTCTCGGCGATGGGCCATATCGTGGGCACGACGAACATCGCCGTGCTGCTCGTCGACGACTCGCGCACTCATCTGATTGTGGCCCGAAGCAGGGGCGTGACGGACGCTGACGATCTCGTGATCCCGCTGCGCGGACACAACTGGCTGTCACAGGCGCTGGAGTCAACGGGCCCCGCGACGTTTTCGGGCATGCGTGAGGACATGTTGCGGGCGCTGCCGGGCATCGCCGGCACCGGTACCGTGTCCGGTCTCGTCGCGCCTCTCCAGGCGGGCACAGAGCCTCTGGGCATCATCATCGTCATCCAACGAGACGAGCGCCTGTTCTCCCAGGCTGAGATGGAGATGGTGCGCACGTTCTCTGCGCAGGCCGCTGTAGCCGTCTACAACTCGCGGCTCTTCGAGATCGAGTCCGCATCGCGTCGCGAGGCCGAAGCTATGCGCACGGTCGCCGAGGCGCTCGCCAACCCGCTCGATTTGCAGCGTTCGTTCGATACGGTCATGCAGATCACTTTGAGGCTGTTCGCGGTCGCTTCCGCGACGATCGCATTCATGGACCGCCCGGCTCTGGGGCTTCCTCCTGCCGAGGACATCATGACCGAGCGTCTGCTGCTCTCGGCATGGAGGGCGGGCTGGGCCACCGGCGACGGCGACCTCGTGACCCGGGTGTCGCCGGGAGATGACCCCCTGATCGACCGCTACCTTGAGTCCAGACATGCGAGCGAGGCGCTTTTCCTCACGGTAATGCGAGCGGAGCACCCGTGCGCTGTGGTCTCACTCGAGATAGACAGACCGGGACGTATGTTCACGGCGCACGAGCGCAGCCTGGCGTACGCGCTCGGCAAGCAGCTCGCCCTTGCACTCGACAATGCGTTTCACTACTCAGAGGCGCGCCTGCGTGCGGCCAACCTCGAGACGATCTTTCGCATCAGTCAGGCGGTGAGCTCCTCACTGCAGATCAAAGTCGTGCTCAATCGGGTTCTCGATGTGGTACAGAAGATCTTCTCGGCGGACACCGTTTCGCTCATGCAGTTCGACGACGCCACAAAGACCGTCGAGACAGCGATGGCACGCGGGATCATCTCGACCGAGATGCTGCATTTTACCTGCTTACCGGGCCAGGACGTACCGGGCCGGGTCTTCGAAGCGGGCGAACCGATCAAGGTAGACGACCTGTACGCCGTCGAGACTACGCTCGCTCAGATCGCCCTGGGCCAGGGTCTCCACTCGATGCTTGCCGTCCCGCTGCTCGCCCGCGGTCGCTCGATAGGGGTGCTGACGATCTTCTCGGCGCTGCCCTCGGCTTTCACGAGCGAGGACATGGGTCTGCTCCACACGTTCGCGTCGCAGGCGGCCCTTGCAATCGATACGGCGGCCCTTTACGGGCGAGAGCATCATGTCGCGAGCGTTCTGCAAAGCAGCATCCTTCCCAAGAGCCTGCCGGAGTATGACGAGATCGAGTCCAGTAGCGTCTACCTACCGGCGGGCGAGGAGGTCGAGATCGGCGGGGACTACTTCGACCTTTACAAGGACACCGACGGCAAGATAGTGATGGCGATCGGTGATGTCTGCGGAAAGGGTGTCGAGGCGGCCACCAAGACCTCGATGATCAAGTACCTCGTCAGGGGTCTGGTTGCAGCGGGTCTCGACCCCGCTGCCGTTCTGAGCGAGGTCAACCGGGCGGTATCCGAATCGGGTGACACGTCCGACATCGTGACCCTATGGCTTGGCTATCTGGATCTGGAGGCCGGCTTGATTCGCTATGCCGATGGGGGCCACCCCCCGGCAGTCATCAGGCGCGCCGAGACCGGACGCACCGAGCTACTCGAGACCACAGGGGCGCTGCTGGGTGCTATGGTCAACGCCGAATACGACCAGATTGACGTGCCCTTTGGCGCTGATGACGTGCTCGTTCTCTACACCGACGGCGTTACTGAGGCCCGTCGTGGGAATAAGTTCTTTGGCGAAGGGCGTGTGAGGCGAGCTGTGGGTGCGGGTGGCAGCGCGAACGATGTAGTCGATCGGCTGCTTGGCTCTCTCGACAGATTCGTTCCGGGCGCGCTTCGCGACGACGCGGCGATTCTTGCGGTGCGTATGCGGACAAGCAGCGAGCGCGACACGGCGGCGATAGAGACATGATGATGACCTACACCATGGAGAGGCACGACGACCTCAAGGCAGCCGTCTTTCACGTAGACGGAGACATCGACATCGCGATGGTCCCCGAGTTTCGCGAGGCAATCGAATCGCTCCTCGAGAGCGGGATCATCAATGTCGTCGTCGACTTGGGCGGCGTGACATACGCGGACTCCTCGGCGCTCGGACTTCTGGTGTGGCTCGACGGCCGACTGCGGGATATCCATGGCAGGATCATGCTGTCTGGTGCCAATCGGAATGTGGCACGGATTCTGGAGATATCGGGGCTCGTGGCCGTTGCTCCGACGCTCTCGTCATCCGGGAGCGTGAGCGAGGCGCTCGGCGGACTTGAGGCCTTCCGCCGCGACTCGCGGCATCTGTGGTCGGAGAGCCTGAGCGTGCGCGCCGATGTCGAGGAGCTTGCTGCGGTCAGGGAGATGGTCAGTTCCCTCATCGTTCCTCTACACTTCTCGGAAGCATCTTCGTTCGACATCAAGGTCGCATTGGGAGAGGCGCTTGCCAACGCAGTGCGCCATGGCTCCTCGGGCGCTTCCAAGCAGATCGGGGTTACGATCGATGCCTTCGATGACCGCGTCGTCGTCCGGGTCGAGGACACCGGGTGCGGCTTCGACGGAGAGCACGCGTGCAGTGATGATCTCTACGCTTCAGGCGGGCGCGGCATAATGTTCATGAAAGCCCTCATGGATAGGGTTGAGTTCGAACCCGCCGAAGATGGGGGTACGATTGTCACCTTGGTGAAGCACCGGACCACGGTCGAACAGGACTGAGAGCAACGCTCCCGTCCGGACCTCGGCCGATGCACTCGGGAAGGCTGGGGTAGGTGGTAGACGTCAAGCGAGTACTCATCTTCTCGGCATCATTCGGTGGTGGACATCGTTCTGCTGCCGAGGCGCTCAGACGCTACTACGAGGCACACTATCCCGATGAGATCGAGGTCAAAGTCGTCGACTTCTTTGACGAGTTCGTCCCGAGCCTCAACGTCCTGGCGAAGTTCGCGTACCAGCAGTCGGTCCAGTTCTTCCCGGCTGCGTACGGTACGTTTTTCGAGCTATCGAACAAACTGCCGACCAACCCGGTTGTTCACGAGCTAAAGCTCATGGGCATGGCCCGGGCCCAGGCGCAGATCGACGAGTTTCATCCCGATGCCGTCATTTCCACGTTTCCCGTGGCGGGAGGCGTGGTTGCCGACATCAAGCGCGATCGTCGGCTGGTTTCTGCCACCGTCATCACCGACTTTGGCGCGCATCGCACGTGGCTGCATCCGGCGACGGACATCTATTTTGTCGCGTGTAAGGAAGTGCGTGAGGACCTGGTGGTGCGGGGGATTCCCTGGGAAAGAGTGGTCGTTTCAGGTATTCCGATCCATGAGCGGTTCAGCGTCCCGCTTGAGCGTGCGGAGTGTCGCAAGGACTTTGGCCTGGCGGATCGCTTCACCGTGCTGCTGACTTCGGTCGCGGGCACTCCGGGAGACGTGAAGGACCTGACACGACAGCTGCTTGCCATGGGTGTGCAGGTTGCCGCTGTCGCGGGACGCAGCGAACGGCTCAAGAAGCGTCTCGAGAGCCTCGAGAAGGACTCGGACCTTGTGAAGGTCTTCGGTTTTGTCGAGGATATGCATAGAATGATGAGAGCGGCGGATGTTCTCGTGGGGAAGGCGGGGGGTCTAACCGTTTCGGAGTCCCTGGCAATGCAGTTGCCCCTCATCATCTACAATCCGGTTCCGGGGCAGGAGATCTACAATGTTGATTTCCTTGTGAACTACGGGGCAGGGTTGTTGTCACGTGATGAAGAAGATGTAGTCGAAAAGGTGAGGTTCTTGTCGACTCACCCGGAGCGCATCGCCCAGATGAATGAGAACGCCGGGCTCATCGGGAAGCCCGGTGCCGCGCAGACGGTGTGCGAGCGAGTGCGCGCGGCCCTGTTGTAGAGGTATCGAGGTGGAGGCGGTCATGGAACTGTTCGAGGCCATCATGAAGCGGCACTCGGTCCGATCATTCAAAGCAGACCCCGTACCGCGTGAGATGCTCGACCGCCTGTTCCTCGCCGCTTCGCAAGCGCCGTCTTCCATGAACGAGCAGCCGTGGCACTTCTTCGTCGCCTCCGGCGAATCGCGTGTGGCTGTTGGCGAGATCATGGCTCAGAGCACGAGCTATCTCGAGGAGTACATGAAGCTGATCGGTCATGAGGCGACCGATGAAGCGATGCGCTGGTACAGCGAACTCGGTGGTGCTCCCGTTCTCATCGCCTGCACGATGCCGCGGGTCGACGATGAGTTCGCCCGGCTGAACAAGCACATCGCCATGGGAGGTGCGACCGAGAACCTGCTGCTGGCAGCAACGGAGCAGGAACTCGGCGCGTGCAGTATCACGTTCTCGTATTGGGTCAACGATCAGATCGCCACCGCGCTCGGGATTCCGGACGACCGGGTGATCGTGTGCATGATCGTGCTCGGATTCCCGGGTGCCGCTGCAGGGGAGAGTGGACCACCGAAATCCCACGACGTGGTCACGTACCTCGACTGACGTATGCATCGAGCGGTCTTCTTCGACGTAGGGAACACCCTGCTGTTTCCGTATCCCAGCGTCTCCGAGGTATGCCGTCAGGTGCTTGCCCGAGCGGGCCATGTTCGCGACCTGCACGCAATCGACGCCCTCATGCCCATGGTCGATGCGTACTACGAGGACCGCTATCGTGACGACGACACCTTCTGGACTGACGAAGGTGAGACGTCCGGCGTGTGGGTCGGAATGTACTCGCTTCTTTGCCGCGAACTCGGGCTCCATCAAACTGCCGAGGAACTCGCTCGACAGGTCTACGAGGAGTTCGGGGACCCGGAGCGCTGGCGCGCGTACGACGACGTTGTGCCGGCGTTGCGCAGGCTCAAGTCCGCAGGGGTGCGGACGGGGATCATCTCGAACTGGGACGGTCGGCTCGCACAGATACTGGAAGGGTTGGGCCTGGCCCCGTTCCTCGACACGATCGTCTCATCGGCGCAGGTCGGCTTGCACAAGCCCGACCCTCGCATCTTCGAACTCGCGTGCGAGCGACTGGGCGTGAGGCCTGACCAGGCGGCGCACGTCGGAGATCATCATTACGCGGACGTCGTAGGAGCCACAGCAGTGGGTATGACTGCAGTACTGATCGACCGGCACTCGAATCCGGTAGAGGCGACGTCCATCGCGTCGCTCGATGATCTCGAGGCGGCCCTGGGCTGGAAGGGGTAAGTGCATGGTGTTCAGGCGGCTTGCGTGGATCGCAGGGATTCTCGCGCTGATTGTGGGCTTGGGCACCGCCTATGCAGCGTACTTGCTGGCGGACTATTCATGGAGCCAGGTAGTCGAATACCGCACTCCTTTCGGAGACTACGACCGGCAGTGGACCGAGGAGTTCGACGCACGTCCTGTCGTTGAGTCGTCAGACACATCGACCACCCCCAGGGTCGTGCTCGTGCTGATCGATGGTCTGACCCTTCAAGCGTCCCGCGACTTGATGAACTCGCTCAACACCGCCCGGGAGTATGGAGCCGACATGGTTGCGGTCACACCGCAACCCTCACTGTCCTATCCCACGTGGACAAACGTGGTCTCCGGCGCTCCACCCGACATCAGCGGCGTCTCGACGAACTGGTTCGAGGGGAAAGTGCCAGTTGAGACGATCTTCGACGCTCTCTATCCCCGGCCGATGATCGTCTCGGCTACGGAGGATTTCGACCAGCTCTACGGCGTGAGCGATGTCGCGAGCCAGGTGTACCTCGAACCATGGGATGACACGCGCTACCTGGGAGGCATCCTGGTGGATGAGGCCCTCAACATGGCCGGGGAATCGAATGCAGCCCTCACCTTCGTCTACATCCCGGACGCGGACGAGATTGCGCACGAGCACGGTCCTGAGTCCGATGAGTACGCCGAGGTAGTCGGCCGGATCGACCGTGATGTGCAGCGGCTGGTGGAGGGCATGCAAGACGATCGCACGATGTTCGTGGTCACTGCCGACCACGGGCACATCGACGGCGGAGGACACGGGGGTTGGGAGCCGGAGGCGACGCGGATCGCTGCGGTGTTCTTCGGACCGGGCGCTCGCTATGACGCCGGGGAGATCTCACAATCTGATATCGCCCCCACCATCGCCGCGGTGCTCGATGCCGATGTCCCCGCCTGGACCACCGGGCGCGTACTCAACACGATCGTCGAAATTGACGACGTGGCATATGCTGACGCGCAGGCGAGCTACCGGGAGTTCGCGGAACTCTATGCCGAGGTACTCGACGGTTCGAGCTCGCAAATCGGCGGAGCCTCGACTTACGACGAGATCGACGGGGCGCTCGCTGACGTACGTGCCCAGCGCATGGAGCTGGATCAGGCGGCCCGGATGCCCACTGCCCTGCTGATCGCGGCCGCCGCCCTGGCAGTACTCGTCGTGCTTGCGGGGCTTTCATGGCGCGCATTCCTAGGTGCGATGGCGGGTGCTGTCGCGTACTACGCGGTCTATAACGGGCTCTACTTCGGGGTTCACGGGCATCAGTGGTCGCTATCTGCCTTCAACACCGAGAAGTACATCGAGGCTTTCTTCAACACGCGCATGATCGAGGCTGCCGTTGCCGGACTCGTCGCAGCACTTGTGGCGGCCCTGGTCTACGCGGCACTCAGGCGCGATCCGAAAGGCCCTCGCTCGTCGTACCTTGGGGGATGGCTCGCCCTTGGACCGGCGACCGTACTCGCCATTCAGGCCACGCTCGTGTTGCAGGTTGCCTGGTTCCTGTGGGCGTGGGGAGCTGAGTTGACGTGGAGATTGCCCGATCTCAGGTGGGGTTTCAAGTACGACCTCGACCTGATCCAGATTACGGGGCTAGCCGTTGCCGCCCTGCTCTCCCCGCTGGTAACGTACCTGGTCGGGCGGTATCATCCGAAGGTGCGCCGCGCCGAAGCCGGAATTGCCGGGGACTCACCACGCGCGGACGCGTAAACTCACCTGACCCGAGAGGGGAGCGCGCGTGGCGTTCAAGGACCTCCGTGATTTCATCGCCCTGCTCGAGAGCAAGGGCCAGCTCACGCGCATAAGCGCCGAGGTTGACCCGTACCTTGAGATCGGCGAGATCACCGACCGAGTCAGCAAGGTGACCGGGCCGGCGCTGCTGTTCGAGAATCCGGTGAACCGCGCGACGGGCGAGCCGTACGGCATGCCGGTCGTGATCAACCTGATGGGCAGCTACGACCGCATGGCCTGGGCGCTGGGCGTGGACGCTGAGACCGGCACATGGCGTGATTTGGACGCAGTGGCCAAACGGCTCATGGACCTGATCCCGCTCGACCTGCCCGCATCCATGAAGGGCAAGCTCGATGCGCTGGTGGGCCTGAAGGACCTGGCGACGGCTGGTGCCAAAGAGGTCAAGCAGGGCAAGGCGCCGTGCCAGCAGGTGGTGCTTCGTGGCGATCAGGTGGATCTGACCAAGCTCCCGGTGCTCACCACATGGCCGGAGGACGGCGGTCCTTTCGTGACGCTTCCGCTCGTGGTGACCAGCAACCTCAAGGGCCGCATGAACGTGGGCATGTACCGGCTGCAGGTCTTCGACGAGACGACGACCGGTCTCCATATCCACGAGCACCACGATGGCGCGAAGAACCTGAGGGAGTGGGTTGCTGCGGGCCACGAACGAGTCCCGGTTTCGGTTGCCCTGGGCGCCGATCCGGCGACCATCTTCTCGGCCACCGCGCCGGTGCCGCCCATGATCGACGAGTACCTGTTCAGTGGCATCGTGACGGGCGAGTCCGTCGAAGTCGTCAAGTGCCTCACCAACGATCTGCTCGTTCCCGCGCGTGCGGAGATCGTGCTGGAAGGCTGGTGCGACCCGGCAGAGACGCGCTGGGAGGGTCCGTTCGGCGACCACACCGGCTACTACTCGCTTGCTGACAACTTCCCGGTCTTCCACGTCGAGGCCATCACCATGCGTCGCGACCCGATCTACCCGACGACGATCGTCGGGCAGCCACCCATGGAAGACTGCTACCTGGGCAAGGCCACCGAGAGGCTGTTCCTGCCCGTGATTCGCGCCATGATGCCCGAGGTCATCGACTACGACCTGCCACTCGAGGGCGTATTCCACAACTGCGCTATCTTCCAGATTCGCAAGGAGTTTGCCGGCCAGGCGCAGCGCGTCATGAATTTCGCCTGGTCGATGGGCCAGATGATGTTCACCAAGTACGTCATCGTGGTCGACGAGGACGTGGACTGCCACGACTACAGTCAGGTCGCCTGGCGCTGCTTCAACAACGTCGATCCGAGCCGCGACATACTCATCACCAAGGGCCCACTCGACCGGCTCGATCACTCCAGCAACTTCGAGAGCTTCGGTTTCAAGATGGGAATCGACGCAACCAAACCGCTGCCGAGCGAAGGCCACACCCGCGAGTGGCCGGAAGCGATGGTCATGACCGACGAGGTCAAGGCGCGCGTCGATGCCCTCTGGAACGAGCTCGGGCTTGAGTAAGCTCGCCGAGAAGACCCGCATCTTGCTCGAACTCGTGAAGTTCGAGCACTCGATCTTCGCGTTGCCGTACGCCTACATCGGGGCGCTGTATGGTGTCGCCCAGGTTGGACGTGCCTGGCCTTCGATGGCCGATATCCTCTGGATCACGATTGTCATGGTGGGTGCCCGCGCGTTTGCGTTCGTGGTCAACCGCGCAGCGGACAAAGAGATCGACGCGCGCAATCCCCGCACCGCCGGGCGAGCCGTGCCCGCGGGTCTCATCAAGGCGCGGGAGCTGTGGGCCTTCGCGGTCGTGATGCTCGCGGGCTACCTGTTTGGCGTGTGGCAGCTGGCGCCCATAACCCGCTGGCTGTGGCCCATTCCGCTCATCGCGTTCGTGATCTACCCGTACACGAAGCGTTTCACGCCGCTGTGCCACTACTGGCTGGGCCTGTGTCTGGGCCTGGCGCCTGTTGGCGGCTGGGTTGCGGTGGGCGGGCCGATCGGGCATCCCGCACCCTGGGTACTCGGGCTTGCGGTCCTGCTGTGGACCGCCGGCTTCGACATCATCTACGCGACCCAGGACGTCGCGTGCGATGTGCGCGACAAGATCCACTCGATGCCGGCGGACTACGGCATCGAGCGCGCGCTCGTGCAGACGCGCATCTCGCATGCCCTCACGGTGGTCCTGCTGGCGCTTGGCGGCTATCTGGCCGGTGCGGGATGGCCATGGTTCGCGGGAGCGGGTCTGGCCGCAGCGCTGCTGTGGTATGAGAACAGCATCGTGAAAGCCCGCGACCTGTCGCGCGTGAATGCCGCATTCTTCACCGTAAACGGAGTGATCGCAGTCATCGTGTTTGTCGGCGCACTTGCGGATCGTGCGTTGGCGTAAGGAAGGGGAACCATGGCTCGCTATGCAGTCGTCATCACAGGAGCGTCGGGCAGTGCGTACGGCCTACGCCTCATAGAACAACTGCTCGTGCACGGACACGAGGTCGCGGTCACGATGACCGAGGCCGGCCGCGATGTCACTGCGTACGAAGTCGGCTTCGAACTACCTGCCGAGGAGCCCGCACGCACTCTGCTGCAATTCCTCGAGCTGCCGCACGACGCGCCACTGCGGTATGCGTGCCCGAACGACTTGTTCGATCCCATGGCGAGCGGATCTCACCTCTCAGATGGGACGATCGTGTGCCCGGCCAGCATGGGCTTCTGTGCGAGCGTGGCGGCTGGTCTGGCCAGTGACCTGCCCGAGCGCGTCGCCGATGTGATGCTCAAGGAGCGCAGACCGCTCGTGCTCGTTCCGCGCGAAACGCCGCTTTCGCTCGTCCATCTGCGGAACCTGACGACGCTCGCGGAGGCCGGTGCCGTGATCCTTCCAGCGATGCCCGCGTTCTATCAGAGGCCGGAGACACTGGACGATGCCGTGAACTTCGTGGTCGGCAAGGTGCTCGACACCCTGGGCATCGACCACGACCTGTTCGGTCGGTGGGGCGAGTGAGCGGTCCCCGGTCCCCTCAGGGATCTGCGGGCTCACCCGGCAACCTGGCCCGTCGCTTGACCGGCTGGACCCGATATCTGGTGATGCTGCCCGTCCTAGGGTTGTTCGTGGGTGCGACGACCCTGTTCATCGTCGCGAGTGTCGAGAGTATCGCGGTGGTGTCGCACACGATATCGGCCGAGGTGTCCGAGAAGGAGGCGGTGCTCGCCTTCATCGAGCTCGCGGACGTCTACTTGCTCGCCACCGTGCTCTACATCATGTCGCTGGGCCTGTTCGAGTTGTTCATCGACGATCAGCTACCGCTCCCTGCCTGGCTCGAGATCCACACGCTCGATGACCTGAAAGAGAAACTCGTAGGTGTTGTGATCGTCGTGCTGGCCGTAACGTTTCTGGGGCAGGCATTGAAGGCGACAGACCCGCTGGCAATCGCATACCAGGGTCTAGGCATTGCGGTTGTGATAGCCGCGCTCTCGTACTTCCTCAGAGGGGCGCATTCGAAGCCGTGAAGCGCTGACAGAACGCACGTTCGGCTTGTGGGTTGACGTTCTCGGCGAGGTAGCGGGATAATGCGGGTGCAGGGTCAACCGAATACAGCACACACCACACCACAGTCGTAGCAGTAGTCGTAGCAGGAGGTTTAAGTCATGACCCTCTCGCAAGCGCGAAAGCGCTACCCCCTCGTGCCCGAGGAGATCGTTCGTTGGGCGCTCGAGAACATCCCTGACCCGAAAGACCAGGAACGTGGATTGTTCCGCCTGGAGCAGGCGAAGCAAGTCCAGATTCGATGGTCAGCAGCGTAACCTTCACGTGTGATCTGCCCGGGGCGGCGTAGAGCCGACCCGGTCCTCGGCGTACTTGCCACGAGATGCCGGTCTTGGGGCGAGAATAGCCGCCGAGGAGTCAGCAAAGGGCCGCCCCGATCAGGGCGGCCCTTTCCTATGAGCGATGGAGGCGACGCCCGGATTCGAACCGGGGATGAGGGCTTTGCAGGCCCCTGCCTTGCCACTTGGCCACGTCGCCGTTTGGGCGCGGGTTTCGCGCTTATCAAGAAGGCCGGCCTCGTTGGGCCATTTCGGTCCCTCGGGCCGACCTTCGTGGTGTCGTTGGAGCGGACGAAGGGATTCGAACCCTCGACCCCCACCTTGGCAAGGTGATGTTCTACCACTGAACTACGTCCGCGCGCGAGGGGTAGTCTACCGTGTAGTACACCGGGATGCAAGGAACTGTTCACAGGCACATCTCACGTAGCTGCAGGTAGTGAGTCCGCCGGAGCGCTCGCGGGGAGGGGGTGGCGCAATCGCGCGAGACTGGTACAATACCCCTCGCTGCTGGTTGAAGCGGCACATATGGGCGCTTAGCTCAGGGGGAGAGCACTTCCTTGACACGGAAGGGGTCGTTGGTTCAAATCCAACAGTGCCCACCATGAATTGAGAAAGGCCCCGGAGGAGTCTGTTTTCGAGGACTCTGACGGGGTCTTTGTATTTGGGGGCGCTGAGGGGGGGGTATACTGACGCTCGTACTCAGGGTCTCTCCACTGCGGCAGTTCGACTGCTTGGGAGGTAGCCGACGTGCGCGGAAGAGCAATCGCGAGCGCATGCTTAGCAGTGGCTTTGGTGACAGGCCTGATAGGTTGCGGTGCTCGTGGGGCCTCGCGCCCTTCAGACGGCCAGTCCGTCGCTGCTTCCTCGGCGCCTGGGCGGTACCCAAGCGCGAACAGTGGGCCCGAGAGCGACTATGAGCAGGCGGGCTTCACCGCGGCAACGCAAGAGCAGGCTGAAGCGATTGTGAACGGCCTTCTGCCTCTCCCGGAGCAGGCCATGGGCCGCTCGCGCAGTTCATTACTGGTTGCTCCACCCGAATGGGGACAGCAAGGCATCGTGGTGGAGTACGGAGATACCCTGAAGATCACGGTTGCAGACTACGGCAGCGCAGAAGCCGCAAACGAAGCAGTCAAGATCGATGGACAGCCGCCCCTCAGCGACTTCGTACGGATCGTCAAGGTGGGTAGTCTGGAGACACTCGTCAACGATGTGGTTGATGTGCCGGCTGTGGACGACGCTCAAGGGGTCTCGCTCCCCGGCACTGGAGTCAGGGTCGATTACGCTCGTGTTGTCTTCGCTCGAGACGCTTTGGTGTACCGGCTGTACAGCGAGACGATGAGTGCACAGGACATGCTGTCTGTTGTTCGTGAGATGGCAGATGACCAGTGACTACGCCGGAGGCCTTCGTCGTGCCTCTATGAACGCCGGCGCGGCGGGCGCGAGGTAGCGTGCTTGCGTAGCGGACGAGGAATTGTGAGGGCCCCGACTTTCGCCGGGGCCCCTTTGCGGGTGAATGGGATCGAGTGCGGCGAGTATCGCCTTAGCAGTCCGCGACCACGAGATTCGCTGCACCGAGCGGAGAGGGCCCCTGGGAGTCGGCGGCGAGGCTCAGCATCAGGCGGGCACTCGCATCGTGGATCACAGTCGGGTTCCCACCGGCGGCTCCGGGGTAGGCCGAGCGAAGCTGATTCTCGACGCCGGGCCATTCGGCCATGTCGATGACCAGGTCGGCGTCGGGTGCGAGTGCGGTGAGTTCCGCTACGTTGTTCGTGAAAGTGATGCCGAGCTGCTGTGCGGCGAACGCACCCGGGCTATCGTCGAACATATCTGCAACCGCAACGACCTCAACGAAGGTGCGGGAAACGAAATCGGCGATAAGCTGGGCCGCAACCCGATTTCCCCCGACGATGACGATTTTCAGCCGTTCGTGCATCGCTGCCCTCACTTCGTCCTGAGAACCCTTCAGAAAGCATAATACTACGCTCGTGAATCTTTGCACAAGAGGGAGAAGGATAGTCTGCGGTCACGGGGAGTGGCTGACCCCGGGACGGGGTACATTACTCGGCAAGAAGATGAGAGAGTGCGAACGGAGGTGCGTATGGATCGAAGTGTGACTGTGCTGCGTTTCGTTCTGATCGCTGCAGTTATCGTTGCAGTCGTAGTCGGAATCGCGGGGTGCGCGTCGGGAGATGCGGGAACCACGGAGCCTTCTGGCGGTACCGGTACTGAGACGCCTGCAACCGACACGCCCGCAGAAGAGGATCCTGCGGTGACGCTGGTTGAGACCAAATGCTCGATGTGTCACTCGACTGACCGCGTATGGTCGGCGACCCAGACCCGCGAGGAGTGGGTCACTACAATCGATCGCATGAGGGCCAACGGGGCCGTGCTCACAGACGACGAGTACGACCAGATTGTCGAGTACCTGGCGAACCAGTAGTCGGACGTGGCTCGATAGTACGTGGCGCCTCGGATGCGTGATCTGATCCGGGGCGTCATTGCGCTATGACTTTGCTGATGGAATCGGCGAGAAGGGGCGAGCGCGGGCCCACGGGAGCGACCGCGGGGTGGGCGCAGCGGGTTAGTGCTCGGCGCGTCGCAGGTAGGCTTCCGGAACGACGAGCTTCGCAGCGCCCGGCAAGACACGTGCCCTGAACGGCGTGTTTGCCTGCAGAACCTCGCCATCGGATTGCATGGACAGCGGCGGATCTGCCACTACACTGATGTCGCGTCCCGAGTGAATCTCCAGACTCGCAGAGCGATCCAGGCGCGAGCCCGTCGTGCGGTCGATGATCGCGGCCCATACGGCCGGAATGAGCTCCGCCACGTTCTTCGAGCGCACGATGACCACCTCGAAAACGCCGTCGCTCGGGTCGCTCGTGTGGGTGATTGCCAGGTCGAACTGTAGTCGAGCGAAGTTGACGAGCAGAACTGCCATACCCTCGGTCTCGACGGTCTCGCCGTCGATAACGAGGGTGAATCGGGATACGGTCGGTGCGAGGTTCTGCATGACACCCACAAGGTAGGCCGCAACACCGATGGTTGGCTTGAGCTCCTGCGCGCCCTCCATGATCTTGGCGTCGAAGCCCGCGCCCGCGGCGATGACGAATCCCGACATCGACCACTGGGGTTCGCCCGGATCACCGATCTCGATCTCACCCAGGTCTGCTTCGATGACCGGGCCTACCTGGGTCAGCCGGGCGAGTTCGGCAGGATCGATCGGCATCCCGAGATTGAGTGCGAGCAGATTGGCCGTACCAGCGGGATAGACCACGATGGGCACGTCCACGTTGCGCAACTCGTAGCAGACCCCCGAGACCGTACCATCGCCACCGACTGCGACTACGCGATCGTATTCGCCGGCATCGCGGACCAGATCGCGCAGAGTGGTGCCCCCGGAGATGAAGCGCAACGTGACTTCCGTCCCGGTACGGCCCACGGCCCTCAGGAACTGGTAGAGGCCTGAGTCCGCCTGGCCGGCAGCAAGATTCACGATGGCAAGGACGCGCACGTGTAGTCTCCTCGCATACAGACTCGTGGTTCTTCGGCGATTAGCATACGCTATGCGGTGACGTACCGGGACGGTACGATGGTCCCGGAGGGAGCCGATGTGTACGTAGATGATCAGGCGGGGCTGCTCGAGCTGGTCGACAAGCTGCGCGCAGCCGAGTTTGTAGCATTCGATACTGAATTCATGCGTGAGCGAACGTACTTCGCGCGGTTGTGCCTCCTCCAGCTTGCGACCGATGATGTCGAGGCCATCGTCGACCCGCTCGCAATCGACGATCTGACACCTCTGGCCGAGGTTCTGTTCGACGAGACGATCGTCAAACTGGTACACGCCGGCCAGCAGGACATGGAGATCTTCTACTTCATGTTCGATCGCGTGCCCAGGCCCGTCTTCGACACGCAACTCGCGGCTACGCTCGCCGGGTTCCCCCAGCAGGTGGGGTACGGAGCGCTCGTGCACGACCTGTTGGGCGTAACACTCGACAAGTCCGATACCTACACGGACTGGGGCAAGCGGCCATTGTCCGCCAACCAGGTCGAGTACGCCCTCAACGACGTACGCTATCTGCCCGAGGTCTACCGCAGGCTTCAGTCGGATCTCGAACGCGCCGGCAGACTTGAGTGGCTCGCTCCCGATTTCGAGCATCTCGAAGACCCGCGGACCTACCGGGTCGAGCCGCTTCAGTTCTGGCGGCGTCTCAAACGCCTCAAGTCGCTCAACCGACGGCAGCTCGGCGTGCTTCAGCAGGTCGCTGCGTGGCGGGAACTCGAGGCTCAGCGTCGCGACATCCCCCGCAAGTGGGTGCTGGGCGACGAGTCGCTGGTGGAAATAGCCCGTCGGATGCCCGAATCGCGCGAGCAGCTCAGCGCCGTCAGGGGCGTACAGGACAAGCTCTCGAAGGGCGCCCACAACCACGTCATCGAGGCGGTGCGCGTTGGTCTCGCGCTTGCCGAGGAGGAGCTCCCACTGATAGAGCGTCAGCCCCGGCTGCACAACGATACCGAGGGTGCCGCGGACCTGATGGCTGCTCTGGTGCGTATTCGCGCAAAGGAGCACGGCGTCGCAGTGCCATTGCTGGCCGCCCGCAAGGATCTGGATCGGCTGGCTGCCGGGGAGCGTGAGGGCAATGCGCTTCTCGAGGGATGGCGGCGGGAGATGATCGGCAAGGAACTCACAGATCTGCTCGATGGCAGGATCGCCCTGTCGATCGAGAACGGTACGCTCACCGTACGAAAACTCGATGGAGAATCCTGATTCGGCACGGGTTTCGCGTACCTGCGGGTAGATCTCAGGTTAGCCACAATCACGCATCGCGCCCGGGCGGCGCACGCAACAGGAGGAACAACAGATGCTGTTCGGATCGTATCTGCCCATAATGCTCATCGCGATCGTGCTGGGTCTTGCGACCCAGGGTTGGGTGAATTCCGCATTCAAGCGCTACAGCGCGGTTCCACTGGCGACAGGAATGACGGGCGCTCAAGTCGCACGGGCGATGCTCGATGCCAACGGGCTCCAGGACGTCCGCATCGAGCAGGTGCAGGGGCGGCTCACAGATCACTACGACCCCCGGGATAACGTGCTGCGACTCTCGCCGGCCGTCTTCGCAGGGCAGTCGGTTGCCGCGGCCGGAGTTGCGTCTCACGAGGCGGGGCACGCAGTGCAGCATGCGCGAGGCTTCGTATTCGCTCGAATCCGCATGGCGCTTGTTCCTGCTGCACAACTTGGCTCGAACGCGGCATTCCCGCTGATCTTCCTCGGCATGTTCACGGCGTTCAGTGGACTGATCACGCTGGGTATCGTTCTGTTCGCCGGTGCCGTGCTCTTCCAGTTGGTGACCCTACCGGTGGAGTTCGACGCCTCCCGGCGCGCTTTGGAGAGCCTGTCAACCGGTGCGTTGATTCCTGCCGAGCAGGTCGATGGCGCGCGCGCTGTACTCACCGCTGCGGCGATGACGTACCTTGCCGCGGCGCTTATTGCGGTCATGCAGCTGCTCTATTTCGTGGGGCTGTCGCGTCGCTAGCAGCTGTTCGAAGCATCGGGGGGCGTTTCGAAATGAACGCGGGTGTCAGAGCCTCCTGGTACTATCGAATCGCACGATAAGCACGGGGAAGAGGGGATCGGTTCGCGTGGTCGAGGAGCGTGCGCTTACCGTTGTTGAGGCGATGACGCTGGCGCGTCGTGCGCTGGAATCGGTGACCGTGCGCGTCGTTGGCGAGGTCTCCGAGTTCAATGACAAGCCAGGGTACAAGGCCGCCTACTTCACCGTGTGCGATGAGAACGCCTCCATGCCGTGCATGATGTGGAGGGACGCGTACCTGGCTTCCGGGGTGGACCTGAGGTGCGGCGTGCTCGTCGAGCTGAGCGGGAGCTTCTCGGCATACGTCCCCAAGGGGCGCATGCAGTTCATGGTGAAGCGGCTCGCCCTGGCCGGCGAGGGGATGCTTCGCATGCAAGTCGCCGACCTGGCGCGCAAGCTGGAATCCGAGGGGCTCATGCGGGCCGAGCGCAAGCGGGCTCTGCCCGCATATCCTGCGAGGATCGCGGTCGTGACCTCACCTCGCGGTAAGGCTGTGCATGACGTCATTCGCACACTGAGGCGTCGGTATCCGCTCGCGGAACTGCTGGTTGCCGGTGTAGCGGTTGAGGGAACGGACGCGCCCAGAGCGATCGTTGAGGGGCTTGAGGCTGCTGCGGGCGCATCTCCTGACGTGATCTTGCTTGTTCGCGGCGGGGGCAGCTACGAGGATCTGATGCCCTTCAACCACGAGCTGGTTGCCCGCGCGGTGGCCTCGTCTCCGGTACCGGTCGTAACAGGAATCGGACACGAGCCTGACACCTCGATCGCGGACATGGTCGCCGATCTTCGCGCATCCACGCCCACGGCCGCGGCCGAAGCTGTCGCGCCATCGATCGAGGAGCTGCGCCAGAGGCTCGTGAGCATCACTCGGCTGCTGGGCAGGGCGCTGTCGCATACGGTGCAGTCCTACGAGCATCGGCTTCGTCTTGTGGCCCGCCGACCGGTGCTCTGCGACCCGGCGGTGCTCACCGGTCCGGCGTGGCAGCGTATCGATATGGTCGCGCTGGACCTCGCGCGGGCGATTCCGCTGAGGCTTTCGCGAGATGCCCAGCGGTTGGCGTATCTCCGGGAGCGTTTGGTGCGGGTCGGTCCGCGTGTGCACGAGCGCGCGGCCGAGCGTGTAGCGCGAGAGGGAGGGCGCCTGATGGATCTGTCGCCCAACGCGATCCTCGGCAGGGGATATGCACTGTGCCTGGCCGAGGACGGGCGTGTCGTGGTGAGATCACCTGACCAGGTTCGGACCGGCGAGCCGGTTCAGGTACGTGTTGCCGGCGGTAGAATCGGCTGCATCGTGGAAACAACCGATACGGAGGCATGAGAATGGTCGAGGACACGATGGCTCTGCCCGACGACCTCGCGTTTGGCGAGGCTCTGGCCGAGCTTGAGGCGATCGTGGCCGCTCTCGAGGGTGGTCAGCTCGAACTCGAGGAGAGCCTGACCCGCTACGAGCGGGGTGTTGCGCTGTTGCAGTCGCTGCAGTCCAAGCTCACGGATGCGCAGCAAAGGGTCACGATGCTCATAGGAGAACTGGGTGAAGACGAGGCTGCCGAGTAGGCGTCCTACGAGGAGAGAGGGAACCTTGCCGTGGAGAATTGCATATTCTGCATGATCGGGAGCGGGGACATGGATGCGAAGAAGGTCTACGAGGATGAGTTCGTGGTCGCCTTCGACGACATCGCCCCTCAGGCGCCGGTGCACACGCTCATAATCCCGAGGACTCACTTCAACGACCTGGGCGATGACATTCCGGAAGAGACTCTACGGGCCATCTTCTCGGCGATTCCCAAAGTCGCTGCTCTCAAGGCCGTGGACCGCTCGGGGTATCGGGTGATCGTCAACAATGGCAAGGACGCCAACCAGACCGTCGGGCACCTGCACATCCACGTCATGGGTGGACGTTCCATGTCTCATGGCATGGTCAACTTCGCTAGCGAGTAGGAGGCGGCATGCGAAACGTCGCGGTAATCACGGACAGCACCGCCGATCTTTCACCGGACTTGTGCGCGAAGCATGACATCACGGTGGTGCCGCTGAGCATCGTCTTCGGGCAGGAGACGATCGTCGATGGCACCATCTCGCAGGCCGAATTCTTCCGGCGGATGAATGCCGCGCCTGAGCTGCCGACCACGTCTCAGCCTGCGGTGGGCACGTTCGTCGAGGCGTACAGGCGCGCGCTAGAGACCGCTTCCGAAGTGGTCTCGGTCCACATATCGTCCAAACTCTCGGGCACCATCGAGTCTGCAACTCGTGCCGCAGAGGAGTTCGCAGGAAGGGTTCACGTTGTCGATTCCAAGAACCTTTCGTGGGCCCTCGGCTTCCAGGCTCTCGAAGCAGGGCGGGCTGCTGCCGAGGGCCTCGATCGTGCGTCGGTCATCGAGCGGGTCGAATCCGTCCGAGACCGGGTCCAGATGATCGTGCACTTCGATGGGCTGGACAATCTCGTGAAGGGTGGCCGCATTTCGGGACTCGCGGGTGTAATCGGTGGCGCCCTCAACATCAGGCTCAGTATCACGGTCAAAGACGGCGCATTCGTGCCGGTCAGGCCGTATCGGAGCGCCAAAGCCGCGCTCAAGCACGGACTCGATTGGGTTGAAGGCCGGATGGGCAATGCCAGCCGGGGCGCCTTCTGCGTGATTCATGCGCTTTCCGAGGATCGAGCACTCTGGATCAAGGACCAACTCGTAGAGCGATTCGATGTGACCGAGATGTTCGTGATGGAGACGGGCGCGGTCATTGGCACACACACCGGCACGGGCTGGGGCATCGCATTCGTGCCGGAGGCCTAGCCGATCATGGAGCCCCGAGTTCCGGTGACGTTCGCGCCCAGCGGGGTGACTGCGTGGGTCAAGCCCGGGGCGACGATTCTCGAGGCTGCTCGCAGCGCTGGGATCGTCATTCCGGCGCCATGTGGTGGCCGAGGAGCGTGCGGGAAGTGCGCCGTGCGCATTTTGGAGGGTCAACCCGAACGGGCGGATGAGCTGGAAAAGGCGGGACTTGCCCGCGCACCAGCCGGATTGCGGCTGGCTTGCAGGGCCAAGGTCACGGGACCGGTGACCGTCAGGCCCGTTGTGGCTGGAGGCGTGGTCTCCCAGTCAGGCGCGTCTGCCGTCACAGACGAGTCGTTCCTAGCCGGGGTCGACCTGGGGACTACCACGGTATCGGCCGTTATCGTGGGCGCGCAGACCGGACTCGAATTGGGCCGGGGTACGGTTCCAAACTCCCAGCAGAGCTTCGGGATGGATGTCGTGAGCCGGATTGCGGCGGGAGTCGGGGGTCGTGGCCCCGAGCTGCAGGCGGCAGCCGAGTCGTCGGTCACGCAGGCGCTTGAGGCAGCGTGCGGCGCGGCGGGCGCGTGCCTGGAGAGAATCGTACGCCTGGTGATAGCCGGCAATACCGCCATGACGGCGCTGCTGGCAGGCGCGGATGTAAGCGGATTGTCCCAGGCGCCTTTCCGCGAACCGGACATGCCAGGCAACGCGATCAAGCTCCCGGTGCTCGCAGAGCGTCTGGCGGCCGGTGCCGAGGTGATCGGGTTCGACGGGCTCGGGGGGTTCGTGGGTGGTGATATCCCCGCGGGGCTCCTCGCTTCGGGCTTGCTCGCATCGGACGAGGACGCGATCTTCGTCGATATCGGGACGAACGCTGAGATCGTAGTGAGGAGCAACGGTCGAATCGCATACGCCTCGGCGGCTGCCGGTCCCGCATTCGAGGGCTACGGCATGTCATCGGGCGGTCCGGCGGGGCCAGGGGCGGTCACGAGGGTCGATCTGACGTCCGACATACGGCTCGAGGTGATCGGAGGAGGAGAGCCACTCTGGCTCGCGGGCTCGGGCGTCGTGTCGGCGGTCGCGGAGCTTCTTCGGGTGGGTCACATCGATCGAGCGGGCGGCATGCACGCAGAGGGTCCGGCGAGCACCCGTTTTGGACGTGACGAAGCGGGTGTCGTGAGGGTCGGGCTCGGCCCCTACAAAGGCGAGCCCTATCTGACACAGCTCGACGTTCGGGCCTTCCAGACCGCGAAAGCAGCGGTTGCGGCCGGGCTGGTCTCGGTTGTGCGTGCTTGCGGTCTGAAGCCCAAGAAGGTTCAGCGTTTCGTTGTCGCCGGCTCGTTCGGGGCAGCACTCGACATCGTGCAGCTCGTGGCACTGGGTGTCGTGCCCTCGGATCTTGCGGATCGGAGCGAGAGTCTGGCCGACGCGGCCCTGACAGGCGCCGCCGAGCTGGCATTCGACCCGACGGCCGCTTCCGATGTGACCCGGCTGAAGGCCGTGGCCTCCAGAGTCGAGCTCGCGACCGATTCGAAGTTCGCGACTATGTTTGCTGCGGCCACCGAACTTGCGCCATACACGCTCAAGAAGGGCTTCTAGATCCGCGGAAAGACCGAGGACCCCGGCCTTCGGGCCGGGGTCCTCACATTCCTTCCCTTGCTACCCCTGAGTCTCCGAGCGAGTTGTTGCGCGGTCTGCCTGGTGACCACGCGCACATCGTGATGCCGGTCGACGATGTCCCGCTCAATGTGGCCGTCCGGATCCCCCGGAAGCGACCGTGTGGGAAGGGAAACTGATATCCAAATGGCACGATACCGCACGCCGAATCCTATTGCAACTATTGTTACAACCATTATCTTCGTTCATCTGCGGGCGGTCGTTCAGGCGCCCGGATTGTGCTTCCGGGGGGCACCGTCCACCGAGTTATTGCAGCCGTCCACCTGATGGAATATAGGCCTCTAGCTCGGCATACAGGTAGCATTGTCGGCACATCGGGGTCGCAGCACTCGCGCGCTGCTCGGAGGACTCATGAAGTGCGCGCCGAAGGATGCGACCACAGGAAGTCACCGGCGGACGAAGGAGGCCATAGATGACTGACGAGTCCACCTCGATCCAATCTATGCAGAAGGAACTGCGGGTCGTGGAACCTGCGGACTGGGTGCGCGAGAACGCTCACCTCAAGTCCATGGAAGAGTACGAAGCCATGTACAAGCGATCCGTCGAGGATCCTGAGGGTTTCTGGGCCGAGCAGGCCGAGGAGCACCTCTACTGGCACAAGAAGTGGGACAAGGTGCTCGAGTGGGAGTTCGACACGCCGAAAGTCGAGTGGTTCAAGGGCGGGAAGACGAACGTCGCCTACAACTGCGTCGACCGGCATCTCACGACCTGGCGTCGCAACAAGGCGGCCATAATCTGGGAGTCCGACGAGGGCCGCAGCAAGGTCTACACGTATCAGTCGCTCTACTACAAGGTGTGTCGCTTCGCGAACGTTCTGAAGAAGCATGGCATCAAGAAGGGCGATCGCGTCGCAATCTACATGCCCATGATTCCCGAGCTCGCCATCGCTATGCTCGCGTGCGCTCGCATTGGCGCGATTCACTCGGTGGTGTTCGGGGGCTTCTCGGCGCAGGCACTGCGTGACCGCATCCAGGACTGCGAATCGAAGATGCTGATCACGGCCGACGAGGGCATCCGCGGCGGACGTGTTGTCCCGCTCAAGGCCATGGCTGACGAGGCGCTCCTGGAGTGCCCGACGATCGACAGTGTCATCGTCGTGTCCCGTGCGCAGACCCGCGTGGACATGGAGCCGGGTCGCGACTTCTGGTACCACGAGGAAGTCCGCTCCGAGGACATCGCGCGGCATTGCGACATCGAGTGGATGGATGCCGAGGATCCGCTGTTCATTCTCTACACTTCCGGATCGACCGGAAAGCCCAAGGGCGTGCTCCACACGACCGCAGGCTACCTGCTCTTCTCAGCAGTGACGTTCAAGTACACGTTCGACTACCACGATGAGGACGTGTTCTGGTGCACGGCCGACATCGGCTGGGTCACAGGCCACAGCTACATCGTGTACGGCCCTCTCGCAGTGGGTGCCACTTCCGTGATGTTCGAGGGCGTGCCCACCTATCCCGACGCGGGTCGCTTCTGGGATGTCGTCGACAAACACGGCGTCAACCAGTTCTACACCGCTCCGACCGCCATCCGGGCGCTCATGAAGCTTGGCGACGAGTGGCCCAAGAAGTACGACCTGTCCAGCCTGCGGGTGCTCGGCACGGTAGGCGAGCCGATCAACCCCGAGGCATGGATGTGGTACTACGAGAACGTAGGCCGCGAGCGCATTCCGATCGTGGATACGTACTGGCAGACCGAGACCGGCGGGCACATGATCACCAACCTGCCGGGTGCCACGCCCATGAAGCCGGGCTCGGCGACCAAGCCGATGTTTGGCATTCAGCCGATCATTCTCAACGAGGACAAGACCGAGACGCCCGTTGGTGAAGGTGGTCGGCTCTGCATCAAGTTCCCGTGGCCGGGCATGCTGCGGGGAACATGGGGCGATCCGGAGAACACGCGGGTCAAAGAGGTCTACTTCTCGACGTTTCCCGGCACGTACTTCAGCGGTGACGGTGCGCGCAAGGACGAGGATGGCTACTACTGGCTGCTCGGCCGCGTCGACGACGTCATCAATGTCTCGGGTCACCGGATGGGCACGGCCGAGGTCGAGAGCGCTCTCGTGTCGCATGCCGCCGTCGCCGAGGCCGCTGTCGTCGGCTTCCCGCACGACATCAAGGGCGAGGGCATCTACGCCTACGTCATCTTGCGTGGTGGCAACGAGGGCGATGCGGACCTGGTGAGCCAGCTCAGGGGTCACGTCCGTCAGCAGATCGGCCCGATCGCGACGCCGGATGAGATTCACCTGGTTCCGGAGCTGCCCAAGACCCGCTCTGGCAAGATCATGCGCCGCATTCTTCGTAAGATCGCTGCAGGAGAGACCGATATGTCGGCATTTGGCGATATATCCACGCTCGCCGATCCGTCGATCGTCAAGGTGATTCTGGACACGCGCCCGGGCGGCTAAGACCGGCTGGCCATTCCACGGTACACGCGGACCCCTTTTCGTCTTCTTGCAGGACGGAAGGGGGTCCGTTTGCGTTGGCGTGGGAATCCGTGTCGATGGCACCCGGGCGGACCCCCGGCGAGCCCGTTTCATGCGTGTTCATGGTAGACTGGCGTACGAATCTCACCCCCTTGAATTGTGCGAAAGGATCACCCGTATGCCGTTCAACGATCTGTTTCTGCGCGCCGCCCGGCTGGAGCCGACGGAGCGCACGCCCGTATGGATGATGCGCCAGGCCGGGCGCTACATGCCCGAGTATCGCGCGATACGCGAGAAGCATGGTTTTCTCGAGATGTGTCGGACACCCGAACTTGCGGTCGAGGTGACGCTGCAGCCGGTTGACCTGGTAGGCGTCGACGCCGCGATTCTCTTCTCCGACATTCTGGTCTCGTTCCCCGGTATGGGACTCGATCTGGAATTCGCAAAGGGCGAGGGCCCGGTGATACACAATCCCGTACGCACCGCGGCTGATGTATCGAAGCTTCGCGTCGCCGACCCGTACGAGACGACTGGTTTTGTCATGGATGCGATCAAGATCCTCAGGCGCGAGCTGGAGAACAAGGTGCCCCTGATCGGGTTCGCGGGAGCTCCGTTCACTCTGGCCAGCTACGCCATAGAGGGGCAGGGCACCCGGGACTACGAGAACTGCAAGGCCCTCATGTGGACTGAGCCGGCCGCGTGGGACGAGCTCATGGTGAAGTTCTCGGACACGGTGATCGCGTATCTCAACGCCCAGATCGATTCGGGCGCGCAGGTCGTGCAACTCTTCGACAGCTGGGTCGGCTACGTTGCCCCGCGTGACTACGAGCGTTACGTGCTGCCACACTCCGCGCGTGTCATCGCCGAGGTGAAGGCGCACGGCGATGCCGTGGCGGAAGGCGGCATCCCGCTCATCCACTTCGCGAACGGTGGCACGTCGATGCTCGATCTCGTTCAGCAGGCCGGTGGTGACATCGTTGGAGTCGACTGGCGGCTCGACATGAAGCGTGCGGTCGAGCTCATCGACGAACGCTTCGGGATCCAGGGCAACATCGACCCCGTGGCGCTGTTCGCGCCCGATGACGAGCTCGAGCACATGGTCGTCGAGATCCTCGAGGCCGTCGGAACCCGGCCCGGGCACATCTTCAATCTGGGTCACGGCATCCACAAGACGAGCGATCCCGAGAAGGCAAAGACCATGATCCGACTGGTGCACGAGCATTCTGACCGGATACGCGGTGGAGCTGCCTCGTGACGCAGGGGTTCGATCGCGCCTCGACAGCCGTGCTAGTGATGGCGTACGGCGGTCCTGACTGCCTGGATGCGGTCGGGCCGTTCATGTGCGACCTGACAGGTCGCGAGCCGGGTCCGGAGATGCTGGAGCGCATTCAAGCGCGCTATGCGGCGATCGGCGGGAAGTCACCGCTGCCCGAAATCGCTGACGGGTTCGCTGCCGCATTGGAGTCCAGGCTTGCCGAGGACGGCTTCGCTGTACCCGTCGTCACTGGATTTCGCTATGCACCGCCGAAGATCGGCGACGTGCTCGCGTTGCTCTATGAGTCGGGCGTGCGGACGGTGGTGGGGGTGTCGCTCTCGCCGTTCGAGTCCAAGTCGACGAGTACCGCGTATGAAGGAGCCGTCGAAGAGGCGCTGGCGGGACTGCCGGGAATGCGGGTCGTCCATACACCGGCACTGGGTGGACTGGCGGCGTTCGCGCAGCTCCACCTCTCCGCATTGGACGCCGCGTTGTACCGCGTCGGCTCCCCGCAGTCTCGGACGCTCGTAGCTTTCACGGCGCACAGTCTCCCTGTCGCCGACCTCGAGACACCCGAGCTCTATGCCTCGGGGCTTCACCGCGTGGCGGGTGAGATCGCGCGCGGACTGGGTATGGAGCCCGGTGCCGACTTCTCGGCGAGTGAGAGATTGCCCGGAATCGCGACGTTCGGTGCACCTGACTCGCATCGACCATGGGTGCTCGCGTATCAGTCGAAAGGGCAGCGACCGGGAGAGTGGCTCGGGCCCGACATCGCAGACGTGATGAATGCGGCCGTGACCAGCGGGTTCGAGGCGATCGCAGTCAGCCCGATCGGATTCGCGACCGAGCACATGGAGACCCGCTACGATCTTGACGTGGTTGAAGCGGCGCGTGCGGCCGAGCTCGGCGTGGAATTCGTGCGAAGCGCCGCGCCGAACAGCGCTCCCGAACTCATCGCCGCCGTCTCCTCGGCGGTTATCGAGAGCGCAGGCGGCGGGGCGTAGGGGGTCCAAGACGAACGTGCGCGTCCACTCCCGGCACGAGGGGACGTCAAGAGAGGACACCTGGGCGTGCGCAAGATCATCATCATCGGTGGCGGGATTGCGGGGCTGGGCGCGGCATTCAAGCTGCATCGTGCCGCTGTGGCGGGGCACGACGTAGACCTGCTCGTTGTCGAGAAGGCCGACAGGCTGGGTGGCAAGCTGGCCACCGACTACGTAGAGGATCCGGAATCCGGCGGTCGCTACGTCATCGATGGCGGCTCGGACTCGTTTCTCACGCAGAAGACCGCGGTTCACAGGGTCGCGCGGCTGCTGGGCATCTTCGATGACGAATGCCCGACGGTTGACGAGAACAAGAAGACGCTGATCGTGAAGTCCGGAAGGCTCGTTGAGTTGCCGGACGGGATCATGATGTTCGCGCCCACGAAGATCATGCCGATGGCGACCACGAGCCTGTATTCGTGGCCGGCGAAGCTCCGAATGGCGCTCGATCTGGTGATACCGCGCAAGCGTGTCCCGCAAGGCGAGCTCAACGATGAGACTCTAGAGAGCTTCGTGGTCCGCCGTCTGGGGCGCGAGTGTCTGGACCGGCTTGCCGAGCCGCTCGTAGGCGGTGTGAACGGCTCGGATCCCGCGCAGATGTCTCTGGCGGCCACGTATCCGAACCTGCTCGAGATGGAGCAGGAGCACGGCTCTCTGGTGCGCGGATTCCTTGCTCAGCGCAAGAAGGTCGAGGAGATCAAGCGCAAGTACCCGCCCAAGCCCGGCGCGAAGCCAAAGACGTTCTTCACCTCGTTCTACGAGGGACTGCAGTATCTGACCGATCGTATGGCCGATGCCGTGGGGCGCGACAAGATCCGCACCGGATCGGCAGCCACCTCGCTTCAGCGCAACGAGGGCGGCACCTGGACGGTCACGTTGGAAAGTGGCGAGTCGCTTGAGGCGGATGCCGTGATAGTCGCAACCGAGGTCTGGGCCGCTCGCGACCTCGTGGCTGGCGTTGACGCGGCGCTGGCGGCGGTCCTGGGTGAGATTCCGAGCAGCTCCTCGGCGACCGTGCCGATCGCATTTCGTGCCGAGGACTGCCCATTCGACCTGGCCTGGCATGGCATTCTCTCGCCGAGGATCGAGAACCAGCCGGTGACCGGCGTCTCGCTCGTTAGTTCGAAGTGGCCGAACCGAGCGCCTGAAGGCCGTGTGCTCATGCGTGCCTTCGTGGGCGGTCCGCACGGCGAGGGAATACTGGGCAAGAGCGACGAGGAGATCGTAGAGATCGTGCGCGAGCAGCTCGTGCGGCTGGTTGGAGCGCGCGACGGCGCACGGCCCGTGTTTGCGCGCGTCTATCGCTGGGAGCGCGGCATGCCGCAGTACACTCTGGGGCACCTGGATCGTGTCGCGCGCATAGAGGCGCTCACAACCTCGATCTCAGGGCTGGCGCTTGCCGGCGGCGGCTTCAGAGGCGTTGGAGTGCCCAACTGCCTCGAGAGCGGGGAGCAGGCGGTCTCGAAGTTGCTGGGCGAGTGGGGCATCACGTTGGAAGAAGATACAGCCGAGGAGGCGCGCGTCTACTAGGCGCGTCTTTGCCGGATGCCACATGGCGCCGGCACATACAGGGCAAGGAAGCCAATGAAACGAATCATCATCGTGGGCGGCGGGGCAGCGGGACTTGGCGCGGCCTATAAGGTCAAGCGGGCGGCCGACGAGGGACACGAGGTCGAGTTCCTGCTTGTGGAGAAGGACCCGCGCCTGGGCGGAAAGATCGCGAGCGAGACGGTCACCGACGAGTGGGGCGGCGCATCCGGAGCCGAGTTCATGATCGATGGCGGGCCCGACTGCTTCTTGACGAGTAAGCCTGCGGTGCATCGGATCGCGAAGTCGGCCGGCTTCTTTGACGACGAGCTGCCAAGCGACGAGTCCCGCAAGAAGACCCTCATTCTGTCGCGAGGCGGGCTCTACGAGATGCCCGACGGCGTCATGATGTTCGCGCCCACGAAGTTCGTGCCATTCGCGACCACAGGCCTGTTCTCGTGGCCCGGCAAGATCCGGATGGGTTGGGACCTGTTCGTGCCCAAGAAGCGGGTGCCGGAAGGTCAACTCAACGACGAGACGCTTGAGGACTTCATCGTGCGCCGAATGGGTCGCGAGTGTCTCGATCGCCTCGCCGAGCCGCTGGTGGGCGGAGTCCACGCCTCCGATCCCACGCAGATGTCGCTTGCAGCGACGTTTCCCAATCTGCTCGAGATGGAGCAGAAGCACGGGTCGATGCTCAAGGGCTTCCTTGCGATGCGCAAGATGGTCGAGGACATGAAGAAGAAGTATCCGCCTAAGCCCGGTGACAAACCGAAGACGTTCTTCACATCGTTCACCGGCGGCATGCAGGAGATGACCGATCGCATGGCCGACGCAGCGGGACGCAGCAGCCTGCGCACAGCTGCATCGGTCACCGCAATCGAGCGCAGCGATTCTGCGTGGAGCGTCTCGCTCTCAGATGGAGAGCGGCTCGAGGCGGATGCCGTGATCGTTGCCACCGAGTCGTGGGCAGCCGAACCGCTCATGCGCTCTGTCGACGCCCGGATCGCCGATGCTCTTGCTGACATCCCCGCGAGTTCCTCGGCGACGGTGTCGATCGGCTTTCGGGCCGAGGAGATCGGTATCGACATGAACGCGTTTGGTGTGTTGTGCCCTCAGGTCGAGGGCCGTGCGCTCATGGCCGCGACCTACTCGTCGACCAAGTGGCCGGGCCGCGCGCCTGAAGGCAAGGTGCTCATGCGGGGCTTCGTGGGAGGCCCGCGCAACCAGGCGATCATGGAGAAGAGCGACCAGGAGCTCTACGAGATCGTCTTGCGCGAGATGCGCCAGATCCTCGGAGTAAAGGGCGAGCCGCTCTTCTACAGGGTGTACCGCTGGACGCTCGGAATGCCCCAGTACACGATGGGTCACCTGGGCCGGGTCGAACTGATCGAGGCGCGCTGTGCGGACACGCCGGGCCTTGCGCTCGCGGGCGGGTCGTATCGCGGAGTGGGCATTCCCAACTGCATCGAGAGCGGCGAGCGTGCCGTCTCGAAGGTACTGGCCGAGTGGGGCATCGAGCTTGCCGAGGACCAGGTCGAGGAGAAACGCGTCTACTAGCCGCGGCCGGTGCGCATGCGGTGATCGGTCAGCGTTCGCCCAGCACAGTCGCGAGCATCGCCTCGTGCAGGACCGGGTTCGCCGCGACTATCCCGCCTGCTGCGGGCGACCACGGTGAGCCCTCGACCCCCGTGACGCGCGCG
>JBGSMX010000032.1:0-10827 GCA_041739935.1 Coriobacteriia bacterium
CGCCGCCGACCGCGACCGCCACTCCGCCGCATAGCCATGCGAGCGCGTTCATACGGTTGTTCGGCGGCATCGCGGCGTTGCAGGCGCAAGATGAGGCGTCCGTGAGCGCAGACGGCATCACCAGCCTTAGCGCCGAGCGGACAATGACGATGTGCTTCGTCAGGGGGCACTCCCCGGATGGGCCGAGGCCCCCGCAAGGCCTCAGCAGCCTCTCAGTCGAGATGAGTATAGGGCGAGACTTACTCTCTTGCTGCCCGTCATCGGGATTCTCGTCTCCGACCTCGGCGACAGCAGCCTCAGCCATTCGTGGTGCTGCTAGCCGGCGGCGATCCGTGGCGGGTCCGTGTCGACGACGACCCACGGTGCGCGGCCATCGACTTCACAAGACGGATACGGCGACGGGCCCCGCGCTGCGGGTCCCGTCGCCTCGCGATCCGTTGTGCTCCGCGGCTTCAGTCGTGCCGAGGTGAGACCTCTGTGCAACCGCGCGACTGATGCGCAGCGCCAACCTCGGTCACCGTGCGTCGTCCTCTCACGGTCTCGCACCGAACATCGGCCACCGGAAGTCGTTGTCGGCGTAGAGACTCGCGGGATCGGGACAGTCTGTGCTCCATGTCCTCCAGTAGTCTCGCGCTCGCGTAGGCTGCGTGGCGACCTGCCCTTGGTAGCCATGAATGTAGGACGTGGACATGTCGGAGTGGAAGCAGGTGTTCTCAGGACGCCCATAGTTGAAGGCGGCCAGGTGGCGGGATGTCGCGGTCCCGAAGTTGAAGTCGCAGTTCTCCCAGACGTCGTGTTCCTGGTGGTCTCTGTGCGCGATGTAGGACCAGCCGTCCGTGACCATCCCGGTCGCGTACTCGCGCGTGATGTCGCAGTCGAGGTTCTTGAAGTACCTGCGGCATGGATTCCCTGCCATGTACCCGCCTCCGATGTCTCTGGCGTCTCCCTCAAGACTGAACAGGACGCTCCTCCACGCCCAGAAGTCGCTGTCACGCACCTCCATGCCGTAGCCGGAGAACTCGACCATGGAGGAACCCCAGGCCGTCAGGCCGGCGTTGCCCTTGAACGTGCAGTCGTCGATGAGGACGCCTCTGTCAGGGCCGCGGACGTAGACTGCGAAGGAGAACGCCATGCAACCCATTGTCTCGAAGTCGCAGCCGCTCACACGGATGTTCTGGAGGTAGTTGGGGGTGGCGGTGTTGTAGCTGGAGAGCCCGCCGGTGGGCTCAACGAGCTCGATGCCCATGCGCCGGAACGAGCCTGTGGTGGTGTTCGGCGTGCCGAAGGAGCACTGGGAGAAGGTCCAGTCGCCCCACCTGCCGGGGCCGTTGTGATAGACCTTCACGCCGTTCGCTCCCTCCCCGTTGGACCCGGCGGTCGTGTTGTTGCGGAAGACGCAGTTCTGGAAGGTGACGTTGTAGATATCGTGCTGCCCTGTGGGGTCCGCGAACGAGCCCAGTGTGACGACACCTGTGTCGCTCGGGTTCATCTGGCTGTTCGTGGCGATGAACGTGCAGTCCTTGAAGAGCACGTTGTGCGTGCCGCTGGCGACCCAGTTCCCCTTGGTCGGGCGCGGTCCGGTGTCGGAGTTGTAGGTGACCCTGGTAGTGAACGTCTTCGCACCCTTCTTGTTCGGTGAACTGGGATACGTGATCGTCTGCACCGTTCGAGTCGAGTTGGGCAGGATGGCGCCCGCTGCCGTGTTCGCGTCGACGACGATGACCGGATCGATGTAGAAGTCGACGCGGTTAGAGGGTTTGCCGCCGACCTCCGCATAGACCGGGTGGTACGTCCCCGGGGCGCCGGCCAGGCCCGGACTCATGGACGGCACGGTCACGGTGATGGCGGTGTCGCTCCATGCCTGGTACGATGCCGCTTCTCGCGTGCACGGTCGGCTGCCCACCGGGTTCCTGTATTCTCCGAAGAAGACCTTGCTGGTGCCCTGCACCGAGCCAAAGCCGGCTCCGGTGATGGTAATCGATTCGCCGATCGCCGTGTGAGTGGCGGAGAGTGAACTGATGCTGAGCGCGATAGGCGCGACCGTCGGCGTGGGCGTGGGTGTCGGCGTGACGACCGCCCACTCATCGCCCGGATCGGTGGGCTCCGGGCTGGGCTCGGGCGATGGGGTCACGACCGTCCACTCGTCGCCCTCGGTGGTGTCCTTCTTCACCTTGATCTCTTTGATGCCGGCACGTCCGCGGTTGGCGCCGAGCATAGTGACCCGCAAGTACTGGACTTCGACGTCGAGTCTGTCGTTGGTGCGGTTGTACGCCGACTTCTTTGTCCGATCGGCGAGGAGTTGCCACTCCTGGCCGTCCACTGACCCCTCCAGTCGGTAGAAGTACTTGCGGCTCTTCTCCAGGCGCAGCCACGAGATGCTCGACTTGACGATGCGCTGGGGAGCGCCGAGGTCGACCATGAGCCACTGGGGATAGTTGCGCGAGATCGCGGCCCAGTGGGTGGCCTTGGAGCCGTCCACAGCGTCGCCGGGTTGGTGAGCGCGCAGCGAGGATGAAGCTGTCGCAGTTGGAGACACGGGCTGCGTCGCCTCGGTCTCTTCCGCCGTCACCTCGGGCGGGAATGTGGTGCTGTCGTCTGCCAGGGCCAACGACCCGAGAAGCGCGAGGCTGAGGGCGACCGCGGCGAACAGGATGCTGATCGTCACGGCCGGGGCGCGAAGGCGGGGGATGCGTCCTGGGGTCATCGAAGCCCTCCCTGTCATCGGGGAGAACGCCGTGGAGTCCGGCGGTGAGGCTTGACGCGACCGGGGACCCCGGCCGGGAGGGCGTCACGCGCGATTTGACTCGCTCGGTGTCTCCACTCCTGGTTGGGAGTTGGCATCGGCCCTGCGGAGAGATACTTGAACGCCTGGGCAGATGTCTATAGTCCGCAGAGGCAACGCTCGGTACGTATCACTGACTACGGGCTCCCATCCGATGGGTTCCAGACAATGTGAGGACGTATACTTCTGCCACATGGATGCTCGCATATCACTTTGTTGGCTGGATCGACTAAGGACGATGCGGACCGAGGTCAGTAGGCTACTCTGTGTCTTCCCGGCGCGAATCGCCTTGGCGACGTCCGCCCGGGGGCTCATTCTGGCCGACGTGCGCAAATGGTGTGACTATTCTTCGCTGTCCGACGCGCCCGCAGGTGCCGTCGCCCTCACCGCCGCCTACATCGCGGAGTCCAGGGCGTTCCGAACGCTCGTCTACTACCGCCTCAGCTACTGTGCGTCCGCGCCGGTCAAGCTTGTGTTGCCGTTTCTTCGCGGCGTTTGGCGCCCGCATCCCTCCCTGATCCTTCATCCCGATTCACTAGGTCCTGGTTGCTTCATCCTGCACGGTGACTCGACCATGGTCGGCGCTAGGTCAATAGGCGACAACTTCGTCGTCGGCCAGCACGTGGTGGTGGGGTACAGAGGCCAGGATGAGCTGCCGACAATCGGCGACGATGTGACCATCTATGTTGGCGCCATTGTGATCGGCGAGATCAGAATCGGTCATGGTGCGACGGTCGGGGCCGGTGCTGTCGTGGCGAACGACGTTCCCAACGGCGCCACAGTGGTCCCTCTGCCCGCTCGTCCGGTTCCCGTGCGCTGAGAGTCGTCGCCACTGAATGAGAGTCGCCGCCGCGTTCATGGCGATTCTCCGTCGGCCGGACGCCGGATAGAAAGCTCAACCTTTGGCTTCTGCGCTCCCGCGGAGTCTGAGTAGCCATGTGCCTACCGCCACCATCACCACGATGGCGACGTAGGGCTGAGTGGGCATGCCGAAACGCGGCGCAGAGCCGTACTCGACTACGGCTTGAATCCCGGCAGAGAGCAACGCAATCAGCGCCAGCCAGAACACCGTCGACGGCAGCTTCTGCAGTCGAACGAGGCGGACTTTCGTTGCGAGCATGCCGAGAACGACCAGCATGAAACAGAGGTTGACCAGTACCCACAGGTATCTGCCGAGCATGTACAAGGGCCTTGTGGCGGTGCCGAACGGTGTCCAGTAGGGCTCTTGATCAGGAAACCAAAGGCCCTTCCAGAAGGAGACCCAACCGGAGCCGATTTGGCGCGCGTAGCCGATTGGATGAGACAGCAGCAACCCAATTGATAGAGCTTGGACTCTCTTGCCCAGCTCCGGATAGGACAGTCCAGTGGCTTCCCGTATCTCAGGCACTGCCGCCCATATCACGTTGGGCCCTACAGTCCATCCTTCGGGCGTGGCCCGCTCTTGAATCGCCATATGCTTGAGGAAGATGTCACGGATCACCCTGTCCGTGTCGGGGGCATCCCTCATGAAGGCTGCAGCATGATTCGCCCATCCGTACGCGCCGTCGGTCTGCAGACCGACGTAGTTGAAGCTGACGGCGAGGTAAGCGATCCACACGAGTATCGGAAGAAGGGCTGGCACGAGATAGAGCCAGAAACCACGCGAGCGCACCCGGACCATCGACGCCACCGGCAGAGCGCACACGACCGGGATGAAGACATAGAGCGGTCGCACCAGCGGAAGGAAGCCCGCCGCGAGGCCCATCAGAAGAAGTACCGGGTAGCCCCGGCGCACACGGGACTTGCACACGAGGATGCCTGCGGCGAGGCCGACCAGGAGAGCCGTCGCGAGTGTCTCGCTGAGGATGGTCGATTCCAGCAAGATCTGACCGCCGTTCAGTCCGTACAGCAGCGCGCCGATCGAGGCCAGCCACAGGCGATGACTGAGCGTCCAGATAATCCAAAACAAGGTCGCAGTGATGGCCAGCCCCAACAGCATCTGGGACAAGCGAACTGCGCTCGGATGGAATGCGTGCGAAAGAAGGAAGAGAGAATAGCCTGGCACCCGGTTGCCTTGGGCCTCGGCGAGATGGCCGCGACTGATGAGGCGCGCCAATCTCATGTAGTCATTTGAATCCGGGCTCCAGGCCGGGCTTGTGGTGACGATCACAACGAGCCTGGCCGCCAGGCTCACGACCATGACCGCCATGAAGGGAATCGACCACACGTTGTTGCGGAGGTCTTGATGCACGCGCGCGGAACCGACTGTTCCGTCGCTCATCCCTCGAGGACGCACTCTGCGTACCCCTCATTCCCGACAGCTGATCGGCATCGCCCTGTCGACCGTTCAAGTGGCGAGGCAGCCTCATACAAGGGCCAAGGGGCAGCCGCGCGCCAATCCTTCACCTACATATTACCTGCGATTACCCTGAAGTCGGCGCAAGGTCGGGCGCCTCATCTGGACGCCGGGCACGTCGCAATCGTAATCGGTCGCGATGGCGGCCAGAGCGCACACGTCACCTGGGATCTCGCCGCCCGCCGCTCCCGCAAGAGTCGTGGCGGGCAGCTGTTCCGAGAGGTGCCCGGGATCACCGACTGAGCCGTCACTCGGCACGCACGATACGTCCCCTCGCGGCGGCCGTTCGCCGATGAGGTGCACTGGTTTGTGGAGCATGTCGCCCGGCGCCACACCCTTAGAGGGCGAGTCAGGACTGACCTGTGTAGACTGGATTCCTGAGGATGCCTCGCTGAGGCGATGGCGACGTCACAATCGAGCTATCAGCTCGTCGACGTCGAATGGAGAGGCATGAACACCGTTAGTCTGGTGCTGCCAACGGTACTGCTGCTGTATTTCCTGTGGCGATCCCTGCAGCAGCGCGTCTTCCTGCTCGGCCTGCCCTTTCTCATGGACATGTACCACTCAATATTCTTTGAGCGCCTCAGACCATTCTGGGTCCCGTCTCAGTGGTCGGCGGCAGACCACATGATGTTCTGGCTTCTCGCCACTTGGGTCGTTTACTTCGACTTGCTCCTACCCAGAGGACGGCAGTCGATGAGGGAGCGACATCTCTTCGGTCCCCGGCTGTCCGCGCCCGAGGAGATTGTGTTGGTGGGGCTTGCGGCCTACATGCTCTTGAGGGTCGGCATGACCGCGCTGCACTACATGGATCTCGGGTCGGCAATCAGCGAGGCGAGGAATCCGCTCTACATCTTTGCCGGTTACTTCCTGCTACGGGGCATGCTGGCTCACGCTGGGCGAAAGGACACGGTTGACTTCCTAACCGCTGTCGTCGTTGTCAACACGATCGCGGCTGGTCTGTATGTTCTGCATCAGGGGCTGCATTGGTACATCTACATTGGGGTGACGGAGTATCAGTGGATTGTCTTCAACGGGGAGACGCTGTCACGCAGCTTCTACTTCATGCCGCAGTACCTGCCTCTGGCAGTCGCGTTCTGCGCGGCGATGCGGAGGTGGAGCCTCCTCTGGCTCGGAGTCCTTGGTGTCACCTTGGCCGCCATATGGGTGTCGTACACTCGCGCGCTCGTCCTCGTGGCGATCGCGGAGATTGCGGTGATCATGACTGTTCGCCTCCTGAAGCAGCGGGATGCCTGGCCAGCCGCCAGGCGAGTCGTACAGCTGATCGTCGTCATGAGTGTGTTTGTGGTCGCGGCGCTTACCGTTCTGCCCACGCAGTCCGCCTACCTCATCTCCCGTATCACAGAGACTCAGTCGATTGGCGGCGCGCTGGAGGACCACAATCTGGAGCTTCGCTCCACCTGGTGGAGGACTACAGACCAGTGGCTCGGCGATGGCAATCGGCTCTTGGGAGCCGGATTCCCGTCAGCGGCTCAAGATGCGCGGGTCACCGAGATCGGGATCATGGCCCCTGATCTTGTGTGGGTACCGACGCTCTGGAATCTGGGCTTGCTCGGGGTCGTGGTTATCGCCGCGTTGTTCATCGCGTTCGGGTGGCGTGCGGCTTCTATGAGTCTAGCGAGTGACGGCGATGCCGCATTCCTGCCGATTGTCCTCTTGGGCGTGACCGTCGGAGTGTTCCTTCTCGGCTTCGTGGAGTGGACGATTTTCGACCCGTACCATACTCCGATCGCGCTGTCGTTCTTCGCCCTGCTGGCAGTCGAGAGGAGTCGGCAGCGTGCCGGGGCCCGTGAGTCGACCGACGACGTGCATAACAGGCCCGTTGCCTTGGAGAAGGCCGGGAGCTACTAGCTCCGCGACGACGAGGGATTGAGAGGCCGTGAGCGAAGACACCCTGTCGGCATGGCCGCGCATGACGTTCGGCATCATAGTGTTGAACGGGGAGCCGTTCACGCGCTACTGCCTGCGCTCGCTCTATCCCTTCGCGCATCAAATCGTCGTCGTCGAGGGGGGGCACGAGGACACTCGGGCCGTCGCGACGCCTGACGGCCACTCGATCGACGGCACGCTCGAAGCGTTGCGGCGTTTCAAGGCAGAGGAAGATCCGCAGGACAAGGTCGAGATCGTCAGTCGCGAAGGCTTCTGGCCCAAGACGGACGAACTGGGAAGGCACCGCACGGCGCAGTCGCGTGCCTACGCGGAGCGGGCCACGGGCGACTACCTGTGGCAGGTCGACATCGACGAGTTCTACAGGCCCGAAGACATCCAGGCCGTCATCGCGCTCCTCAGGGAGCGGCGGCATGTCTCAGCCGTCTCATTTCGCACGCGCAGTTTCTTCGGCGACCTGCGCTATGTAGCGGAGTCTTGGGATCATCTCGATGGCACGCGCGACTTCAACCGGCTGTTCAGGTGGGGACCGGGGTACCGGTACGTCACGCACGAGCCACCGACCGTGATCGACGATCGTGGCCGGGATCTTAGGACTCTGCAATGGGTCCGAGCGGGGGAGATGGCCCGGCGCGGCATCTTGCTGTATCACTACGAGTCGCTGTTTCCTTGGCAAGTCGACCAGAAAGTGCGCATCTATCAGGATGAGAAGCCGGAGTGGTGCGCCGGGCTCGTCGAGTGGGCGGAGCGCAGCTACTTCAGACTCGAGCACCCCTACAGGGTCCACCGGGAGTACCGTTCCCCGAGCTGGCTGCGCCGATTCGATGGCCCGCATCCTCCCGAGGCGGTGCGCATGATGGCGGACGTCAGGATGGGTCGTACGGCCCAGCAGGCGCGCGCCACTGAGGACATAGAGCGGCTACTGCGTCGTTGGTGGTATCCGCTCGGCCGGCAGTCACTTCTAGCCGGCTACTACCTCGATCGGCGCATCGTCGGGCCGGTGAAGCGGGCGGCCCGACGGACGAAGTCGTACCACGCGCTGGTCGAGAGGCTGCGGGCGTCGGGGCTGCTCGCGCACGGGGTCGCGAGCACGCGACACGGGTACTTGAACGGACTACTTCGCGTACTGCTCAAGGTCAAGCGCAGCTAGGGAGCCCCATCCCCAACGTGCGCCGAATTCGTCGGATTCCCCGCAAACCGGCGGTTTCCACCGTGGCCCGTACGCGTGACTGACGCTCAGCTCTGATCTGTCTTCTCGATGGCACCGAGGATGACCGGAACGCGCGCAGCAGCATATCGAGGTTGTGCGCCGGGTTCCTGTAGCACCACTCCTCGACGAGGCGCTCCTGCTGCAGTCGATAGCCCTCGCGCGTTCGCGGGTCGTTCTCGAGGGACTCCAGGAGTCCGAGGAGTTCGTCCATGGTCCTGAACTCGAGTCCCGGCGCGAGGAGCTCAGGGAAGCCCAGGACGCGGTCGGTCGGTGCGAGGACCAGGCATCCTGCCGAGATGGCCTCGATCAGGGCGACTCCCACGCTCGGCTTGCTGGCCGGGTGGACCACGAAGTAGGCCGATTCGAGCTCGGCGCGATGGATGTCAGCGATCGTTCGCCACTCAGTCCTCACGGGGCCGGTCCTGGCCAGAGCGGCTCGCTCGCCGTCGCGCAGGACCTCGCGGCTGTGGTGCGACAGACAGACGCCCGTTCGTGGCACGTCTGCCAACTGCGGGTGCAGCTTGCGGACCGATCGTGCGGACTGCATGTAGTAGGGGAAGTCCAGCACTGCTCGCCTGCTCTTCCTCATCCGGCGCAAGCCGGCCGAGTCCGAAGCCAGCAGGCTTTTCGCCAAACGGTGATTGAGGAAGACGTTGTACGAGAAGAAGGGGCTGCCGCGGAACCGCTCGTCGATCCCCGTCGGCCCTCCCTCGATGAAGTAGTAGCACCACATGACAGAGGGGAACCGCCTGACGATGCGCGTGGGTACGGCGACGTCGATGGAGATGACGACATCGTAGTGAGCCCAGTCCACAAGGTCGGCGTCGTCCGCCGTGCTGCCGGGCGGCCACAGCTCCCAGCCTCGCACGTACTGGCTCCACTGCTGCTTGCCGCGTTGGCACTCGGGGGCCGGGTCCTCGAACACGATGCGGGCGCTCGTGTCGAAGGCCTCCCAGAGCCCGAGGGGACCGGAGCGCCAGTTCGACGATGCGACGATGGCCGGGAGGTCAGGGCCGGTACGGGTGAACAGATCGTAGGTCGTGTGCTGTTTGACGACGCAGACGCGGGTCATGATCTAGCAGTGTACATGCGTCGGGTGGTCGAGGTCTGCGGGGCAAGCTGAAGCTCTCCGCGAGCCCGTCTTCGGGAGGCCGATTGCTCGGCTTGAGGGGCTTCTCTATCATGCCGATAGGTGGTCTGCGCCACGGGGCGGGAACTGGGCCGCCGTGTGATGTGCAGGGTGACCGCGATTCCACGAAGGGAGCATGGCGACAGATACATCAGAGGGCGTGGCCGTGGTCAGCTACCTCAGCGTGATGCTGCGCTGGAAGTGGCTGATCGCCGTCGTCACGCTCGCTTGCTTGGCTGCCGGTGCGGCCTACCTGTACAAGGCCACCCCGATGTACGAGGCGACGGCCAGGCTGCTCTACGTTCAGCCCGTGACCATCAGCAACCCGCTCATCCAGGGCAGCTACTCCCAGGCCTATCAGCAGCCCGACATCGCCACCATCTCGGCGATCGTCCAGAGCGCTCAGGTGAACGAGGCCGCGTTCGAGTTGCTCGACAGCGAGGGCACGGACACGTCTGCGGGCTTCTTCATGAGTGCCACGCAGCCTGCGGACAGCACGGGCAACTACAGCGCGAACGTGGTAGGGATTCGTGCGGAGTCATCGGTCGCGCAGACCGCCGCCCACGCCGCCAATGCTTACGCTAAGGCGTTTGTCGACTGGCGGCGCGACAGTAGGGGCGCGCAGGTCCAGGAAGCTCTGACGGCGGTCGAAGCGGCGCTGAAGACCTACACGAGTCCGAGCGAGAGGGAAAGCGCCGAGTACCTGCAGCTCAAGCAGTCGGAGCAAGCCCTCAGGCTGCAACTCGAGAGCCTCGCCAGTGACTTCACCATCGTCGCCCCGGCGTCCGCCCCGACTCAACCGTTCTCGCCTCGCATGAGGCACACCCTGGCGCTGGCGGGGAGTCTGGGCCTGGTGCTCGGCCTGGTGCTCGCCTTCCTGCTCGAGCAGCTGGACACGAGAGTCCGGGACGAGCGCCAGATGACCGAGATGCTCGGCATGTCGGTCCTAGGGCACCTGCCGCCGCTGCCGCGTCGCGTCCCTCAGCATCCCGGGGTGCATATGCTCTCCGATCCGTCCGGGCCGATGGCGGAGGCCATCCGAACCCTGCGTGGCAACCTCAGCTTCACCGGCGTTGACGGCGACGCACGGTCGGTGCTCATCACCAGTTCGATCAGAAGTGAGGGCAAGAGTGTGACGGCCTGCAACCTCGCAGTGTCCCTGGCGCTTGCCGGCCAGCGCGTGGTGCTGGTCGACGCCGACTTGCGGCGGCCGCGCATCGGCAGCTACATGCGCGTCTCGAACGCGGTTGGGCTGTCTTCAGTGCTCGCGCGGCGTGCCGAGCCCTTCGACGCGCTGATCCCCATATCGCTGGACGGCCAAGAGGTTGCGGAGGGACAAGGTGACGTTCCTGGGGTTCGGGTGAATCAGGGTCCGTCGGTCCGCATCGCGTCGATGGACTTGTCGGGCCGCGGGGGCGATTCTGCTGCCGGCGACTCGTCACGTGAGTCGGCCGTCGCGACTG
>JBGSMX010000065.1:0-10198 GCA_041739935.1 Coriobacteriia bacterium
GAGCTCGTGCGCGGCGTGCCACTCGGACAGCGCCGTGCCGACGCATCTGGATTGCGGCGTGTGTCACCCGGCACAGCTTGAGCCACACGGATACAACGCCGCGCAGCACACAGCTGCGGTCTCGGCTGTGACGATCTCGGGGACGCTCGTCGATACGGCGGGGAACACGCTCTACTACTACGATGGGACGCCGGCGACGCATGCCGGGCAGCAGTGCGGGCAGTGCCATTCAATGGATCTGTATCTCGAGCACACCAAGGCGACCTCAAGCACCTCTGCGCTCGAATGCGGCGCATGCCATGCGTCCCCGCGCGATACGTTCGCCACCTGGAATGACACGTGTCAGCAGGGTGGATGCCATGCTGCGTACCACGCCGACATGCCCACGAAGCACCATCAGGCATACAGCGGTGAGGCGGCGAGCTGCGGGGCGTCGAGCGGCTCTTGCCACCCCGGCGAGTGGCAAGACGATCTGGCGGCCGTTCACGCGGAGCAGGCGTATTGGGGCAGTGCGTTCGGGTTCGACTTCGGGCCGTATCCCAACGGCTGCGCGCTGTGCCATAGCTCAACGACGGCCCCTGCTACGCCCACAGGATGCAACCAGTGCCACGTCGATCGACACACGATCGCGAACCTGCCGTAGCGCCGGGACTCCCGGAGTGGCCGTTCGCTGTGAACTCGCCTGAAGTTTCCTGAAGTCCTGAGCAGGGATTTCGCGCCGAATGCCCAATTCATCACGAAATCTCCACACTTGGGCACGGTCATTGCTTCCCCCATGTGCGTAAGTTTCATGAAGAATTCTTTCACATAGGTCTAGATTCTTAAGGACCCTTAGGAGTACGATACGTCCTGCGGGACCTGTGTGCCCGCCAGTGATTTACACGCCGAAACCGTCGCCCTTCACCGGGTGGCGAAAAGGGACCTCGAGCAGGAAGGAGGTGCAACATAATAATGAGGTCGATACTTACAAATGACTCAATGGGAGGTACCGCAGTGAAGAAGGCTCTCTTCCTCGCGCTCGTCGCGGTCTTCGTGTTCGCGTTCGCCGCGACCGCAATGGCCGTTACCCCGAGCGTTATCGCAACAGACGGTGCTTCGATGTGGTCCTACAAGGACCTCGCCGATGCAACGGCTAAGTTCGAGGGCGGCTATGCCGCGTTCGACAGCTACGATGCGTCTGGTACTGGCATGTATGACAACCCCCACGGCGGCTACGACACCGCGACCAACAAGTGCAAGGTGTGCCACGCCGTTCACCGTGCCGAGGGTGCGTACTACCTGCTTCGTGCCGACAGCCAGGACGACGCGTGCGACTACTGCCACATCGGCGGTTCCGCGCACTCGTCCAAGGTCGTCTACGACCTGAACACCGCCGGCAAGGCGACCCCGAACGGTCACACGATCGGTGCGTCGACCTACATCCCCGACTCCACGGTCGCTCAGTGGACCGAGGCTGTCACCCTTGAGACCGTGGACGCCAATGGCGATCCGCTCTCCGAGGATATCGAGGTCCGTGCCTATGACGAGCAGAAGAACGACATGTATCGTTTCGCCCGTCATCACGGCCACAGCTCCGCCTCCGGCGGCGCCCGCCGCAACTACGTGCCTGTCGGCCCGCTCGCGCTCCGCTGCATGAGCTGCCACCAGGTGCACAACGCCGAGGCTCAGACCTGGCAGTCCATCGCCATGGCCAACCTAGGTGAGGCTGGCCAGTACAACGCGCTGACGACCTCGAGCTACAAGCTTCTCAAGCAGTTCCCGTCCGGTACGTTCGTTGGCGCGGCCGATTCCTATGGCCAGATCCCGATCGGGCAGATCTCGCTCGTTCCCGAGACGACCCTGACCGCCGGTGTCAACTTCGACGCCGCCCGTGCCATGGGTGCCAATCCGACCGCCCTGTCGCTCACTCGTGACTTCAACAACGACGGCGACATGGTCGACTCTGGCGAGACCGCAGTCATGGCGAAGCCCATGTGGGTCGCCCAGAACTTCGACGGCGAGCATGATCGCAACGAATTGCTGGCCGAGGAAGCCATCGCGGCTTCAGTCAACAACGCCGCACTGTCCGTGTGGTGCGCTGACTGCCACAACCTCAACATCGGTGGCTGGGAGCATCTGGCCAACCCCGAGCTGGGCTTCAAGGCTCACACCGAGCGTACGCATCCGGCTCCTTACACCGGTGCACACTCCGGCCCGGGCCAGTGCTACAGCTGTCACCGCAACGACCTGCCGCGCATCAACGGCCGCGACGTAGCCACCAACGCGACGATCGTCGGCGGCACGACTGACTCCTGCTCGCAGTGCCACTACGGTACTGGTAACTACAAGGAGAACCGCGACGAGGCCGACCTCGAGTATGTCGCCTCCGACTTCCCGCACTCTGGTGAAGATGGAGACTACAAGATGCTCGGTAGCTACTCGATCGTTCGTACCGATCTTGGTACCAACACCAACATCGACAATGCTGTCACGGTCGGCGCCGACAACCTGGACGCGGTATGCATCCGCTGCCACGGTGGTATCGGTACCTTCCACTAGGCTCTAAAGCACGACGATCTGTTAGCGAAAGCTACCAGGTGCGCAGGGCCCTCGCCTCAGGCGGGGGCCCTGCTTCTTCTCCAGACGTCAGGAGCTATTCATCAATGCTAATATTGAACGCGAGTTGGCAAGCGGCTTGCGCACAAGCGAGCAAGCAACGAATCTGTCACTGCCCCCCGGTGGAGCTGACCTGCACATGCCCGATGTGACGCTCGACGAACCGAATGCGATGCCGGCACCGACCGCGAACCCGCGTGAGACGCGGGAGCGTGAGTTGGTCACCGCACACAGAGTGTTTCGCATCCTGGCGTATGCCACGCTCGTAGCGCTGCTGGTCTCGATTCTCGTCAACTGGTGGTTCGTTCGCGGTATTGGCGAGCCACTGCCGAGCGCGGCGACCACGACAGCCTCGGGCGTGCCCGATCCGGGGGAGATTACGCTCACCAAGCCAGCGGTCGATCTGCTTCCGGACCGCATCCTTCAGTTCGAGACCATCACCAGGCAGGCCATTCCCGGCTTTGGGGATCGCGGTGCCGAGGCGGTCTACAAGACGCTCAACATGAACCTTGAAGCGCGCATAGAGATCATCGTCTACGCCCGCGTCGAGGGGCTTGCCTCTCCCTCGGCGGCTCAGGCACGTCAGGCTGAGTTGATGGCCGCATACACCCGCGAGCCATCTCAGGGCCAGCTGGGTGCGATGACCGTCTCCCGGGGCTTCACGAGCGACAAAGGGGCATATGCGACCTCGTGGACAGACGGGCAGTACGTGACCTTCATCAAGAGCGCGTATGCCGAATGGATCCCCGCGATCGAGAAGGACCTGACCGTCGATCAAGGATTCAAGGTCGCGGACGCGGTAGAGGTCTACCAGCGCACCGGGCGCGAGGGGGTCAGCAAGTGAGACTCTTTCGCCGCGAGCCAGTAGAGCCTTCCCCAACGATCCCGGGTGTTCCCGAGCCGGATAGACGCAAGAACCCGGAGATATTCTGGTATGTGGCCTTGAGTGTGCTGATGGCCGTGGTGCTGATAGGCGTGGTGACGACTGCTGCGGCGATCAGTCCCGCGTTCTGTACCGTATGCCACTCGGGCTCGGCCGAATCGCTCGCAGAGTCTCCGCACGCCACGACCGACTGCAACACGTGCCACGATCGCAATGGCGTACTGGGCATCGTGGAGAGCCGCTTGCGGGTAGTCTCTATGGTCTACCGGGCGCCGTTCGTGGGCGTGTTCGGTGGAGCCGCCTCGGACGTGATGATTGATAGCGACAATTGCGTCGAGTGTCACGAGACCCTGATCCCGAAGACGATCTCGCGTTACGGAATCCGCATGAACCATCGTGCTCCCCATGTCGAGGGATGGACATGCACCCAATGTCACCGCGGAGCATCGCATGCCGGCGAGGTGTTCTCGGGCGCCTCGTACAACATGGAGATGTGCTTGCAGTGCCATTCTGCGGGCCCGCAGAATCTGACCACCTGCACGACGTGCCATGACGAGAATGGCGAGAGCCGGGAGAATCGGCCGATCACACCCTGGGCAGTGACTCACGGCGCGAACTGGCAGAGCACGCATGGCATGGGTGATCTCAACACGTGCAAGACGTGTCACGGTCCTGACTACTGCGTCGCCTGCCACAACATGCAGCTGCCGCACCAGGCCAACTTCCTGGGCAATCACGGGGCGACAGTGCTCGCGCGCGAGACCGGGGACCGCGACTGCACGGTGTGCCACCAGGGCGCCGCGTGCGACAACTGTCATGGGATTCAGATGCCGCACCCCGCGGACTTCGTGACCGAGCATCAGGCGGCCTCTCAGGAGCTTGGAGCGGTCTGTGAACGGTGTCACGCTCCCGAGCAGTGTAATCAGTGCCACACGCGACACACGCACCCGGGCATACCTCCGAATCAGCTTGAGCTGCTCCAAAACAACCTGGTGAGCGTGAGATGATGCAGGATTTCGTCATCTCCCTCCGCAATGCGCTGTCCGGCGGGCTCGGAGACAGCGGTGTCAGCGGGATTCTCGTTCCGCTGGTGCTCATCGCCGTGTTCATCATCCTTGTGGTCGTCGTGCTCTACGCGCTGTACCTGCGTACCCCGCGCGGTCGCGTCGAGGCCCTATTCGAGGAGCGCGCGAGTCACGGGGACACGAATCGCTGGCCGGTACGGCTCACGATCGTCCTGTTCGTCGTGATGGGTTCGGTGTTCGTCTCGTACCAGATGAACCAGCCCGAGCAGTGCGCGACGTGCCACACCGAGGTGGACTATGCGGCCACCCTGGCCGAGTCCACTCACGGTGACATCTCATGCCTGTCGTGTCATAGCCAACCTGGGCCGGTCGGTCGGGTCGCGGCAGTCGCCACGTACGCGCGGTGGATCTTCGTCTACGGATCGACCAAGAGCGAGCCGGAACCACGGTCGGGGAGCGTGAGCTCGGATCGCTGCCTGTCGTGCCACCGGGAGATAACAAGCGGCACAGCCGAGAGAAACGGCATTCGGGTGCGCCACTCCGATTTCCTGGACAGCGGGATCGGCTGCCGTGACTGCCACAATTCTGTCGCGCACGGGGATCAGGTCGCCCAGCCTTCGACTCCTGCCATGAACAAGTGCCTCATGTGCCATAACGGAGACGCCGCATCCGCTGAGTGCGAGCTGTGTCATATCGACGACCCCGCTTCCTACGTGGAAGGGGAGACGAATCTGCCCGGCGTGCGCGAGATCGACACGGGTAATTGCTATGCCTGTCACGACGAGCGGCCATGCGTGAGCTGCCACGGGGTGACCATGCCGCATCCGGCGGGATGGGGACCGACAGACCTTGAAGAAGGAGCACAGATCACCCATCCGTACGAGGGCTTCAAGAACCGTGAGGTCTGCTGGCGGTGTCACTTCGCGCCGGATGCCCCCATGAAGCCCGCGCCGGAGAGCTGTGAGTGTCACAGGATCTTCGGTCAGATGCACGGCGGCGAGGCGTGGGTGCAGGAGCACTGGAAGCAGGCCACGGGCGTCAAGCCGGGTGCCGAGGCACAGTGCTTCGACTGCCACGGAGACAATCTCTGTGATATGTGCCACCCACCGTCGTATCGAGACAAGTACAACCCGGTAGTGGGCTACAACGACTACGAGCGGGACATCCCCTACGACCCGCACTACTTTGAGTACTAGCAGGCTAGCGCAGCACGCCGATGACGCGAACCGCCTGCCAGCTGCCGTCTTCTTGCTTCTCCACGGTGAACTGGATCTCGTTTTCGTCTAGAGGCTCGAGATCCTCGGCACGCTCTCCGTTCGAATCAGCGAGATACGACGTGTCGTTATAGCGATACTTCACCAGCGCCTGGGTGCCCGCCTTGTTGAGTTCGACCACGTCGAAGTAGACCGGCTCGTGCACGTGCACGATGACGAGCCCGCGAGTGCCGTACTCTTCCCACTCGCGCTCGAACGGCGTCATCACGGTGTCGTTGAAATACAGACGCATGGTCTCGGCATCCGTCGCCAGCCATCCATCGATGCCGGCCTGCACGGAATCGAGAATCTCCCGGCGCAGTTCTCCGCGCTCCAGTGGCGTGAGGGTAGAGGTGCTGTCCTCGGCATTCGAGTTTACCTGCGTGACGGTGGCCGCATCATCCTGGGACTGGCAGCCCGCCAGGGGGAGAGTCCCGGCGCCAAGGACGAAGACAAGGCCGGCAGCAGCGATTCGAGAGCGTAGGCTCACTTGTAGACCTCCAGCTCGAGGATGATTATCTGGGCGGTGCGAGTCCCGGGGATGGTCCCGCCGTTGACGTCGAATGTCTTGCGGGAGTTGGGTGCGATGTCGTCTACCGTCAAGTCGATGAGCTCCTTCTTGTTGCCGTCCTCGTCCATCAGCTGAATCTGGATGGTTGCGGCACGGATTTCGCTCTCTGAATTGTTGTCGATCCATCCGGGTATCCGCAGCACGTTGTAGTCGTTTGTGAAGGGCGCGCTGACGTAGCCGAGCACCATTTCGTTCACGACCGCCGGATCGTCGATGACCTGGGTCTCTCGCAAAGCGTTGGAGGCCCCGGGTGCGAAGTAGAAGTAGGCGACACCCGCTACGAGCAGGATGAGGACGAGAATGAACGTGATGCTGATCCACGATAGACGCATGAGGGACTCCTCGGCAGACGTAGGTCGGTTGACAGCGAATTATGAACGGGGCTTAACAAGTTCGGTGCAACAATATATCATTCACACGCCGGAGTTCACTACATCACTTGCAAAGCGCATGCCTTGTACGCGTGCGAGTCAGACCAGTCATTCGTAAAGAGGTGAGCATTTCCCATGCAGTCTAGATTCCAGTCACTCCTGCGAATCGCCACCATCGTCATCGTCGTGGCGATCCTGGTGATGGTGGGCCTTCTCGTGAGGTACGTCATCACCACGGACGATACACCGCGCACAGAGCTCGAGCGCGCGGTTGTTGCTGCCGAGGAGTCCGTTCGCGCCGATCCGGAAGATGCCCCTGCCCGTGTGAAGCTGGCTGCCGCATATCTGGAGAGCGGCGCCATGGGTGCGGCGCAGGAGCAGGCCGAGATCGCGACCAGGCTCGACCCGAACGATCCGAGCGCGTACTACGTGCTGGGACTCGTGCTGCTCCGTCAGGATGATCAGAGTGCCGCAATCGTGCAGCTGACCAAGGCGGTGGAGACCGAGGGACAGCTCGCCGGTTTCTACCAGGACGCGTGGGCAGCGCTTGCCGAGGCGTATGACCAGGACGGCCAGGACGACAAGGCCATCGAGGCGATGGACAAGTCCATCAACCTGGGACCGGAAAACGCCCAGTACCTCGTGCGTCGTGGAGAGCTCTACGAGCGTCAGGAGATGTGGGCCGATGCACTGGCGGACTACGTGTTCGCCGCGACCTACGTGCCCGACTACGAGCCCGCGGTCGAAGGCATCGAGCGCATCACCTCCGAGCACCCCGAGGCAGTGGACGAGGCTCGTGAGAAGTTCGAGATCATGGTACCCGGCAGTGAGGAAGCAACCGCCGCTCCGTAAGAGTAGTGGCGTGGTTCGATCGACCTATCTAGGAGGTTACCGACGTGGCTAGCTCCGCCCGTTCAGGCTCGGCGATCAAGCAGGTCATCATCATCGTGGTGCTGCTTCTGCTCCTGCTCGCCTTGGCCGTTTCGTACTACTTGCTCACGCGTCCCCCGGCGGTGGAGGGACAGGGAGAGCGCGATCGCGCCTTCCTCTTCTCGATCTACGGCTTCGAAGGCGACCTTCTCAGGCGCCCGACCGGCGTGGGCATCGACTCCCAGGGCAACATCCATGTTGCAGATACGGGCAAGCGTCGCATCGTTGAGTTCGACTCGGAAGGCAACTTCATTCGCGTCTACGGTGAAGCTGGCCGAGAACCTCTCAAGCTGTGGAGCCCGATCGATGTAGCCGTCACTCCCGACGGCCGCTCGTTCGTGGTCGACCGCGGTCAGTCCAAGCTCGTGGAGTACGACGCCACGGGCGTGGCCGTGCGCGACATCACCATTGAGGAGCCGCCGAGCTCGATCGAGATCTCCGGCGACACCATGTTCGTCACCACCGACAGCGGGGTGCTCATCGCTACGCTTGAAGGTGAGCTGCAAAGTGGCTATGTGAGTCGCGGTAAGGAGCCCGGTCAGTTCGACCGGCCTGCCGGCGTCGCAGTGGGCGAGGACGACACGCTCTACATCGCCGACAGCCTCAACTATCGCGTTCAGGCCATCAGCGCCCAGGGAGAGCCCCTGTGGCAGTACGGCGAGCCGATCCCGGCCGACCAGGCCGTCCAGTTCGACTCGGAGGACCGCAAGTTCGGTTTGCCCGCGAGCATTGCGATAGACGAGAACGGCCTGATCTACGTGGTCGACGGCCTCAACAGTGAAGTCGTTGTCATGAACACCGACGGCGAGCGCATCGAGACGATCGGTGACGTGGGCCACGAGGACGGAAGCTTCTACTATCCCGACGGCATCGACTACGACGACGGTGTGATCGTCATCGCCGATAAGTTCAACGACCGCGTCGAGGTGTTCCGCACGCCGGTCCCGCCGGGTCAAGAGTGGAGGGCGTTCGTGCCCTACGCCATAGGCCTGCTGCTGCTTCCGCTGCTCCTCATTCCGTTCCTGCGCCGCGGTCGCAAGTACGCTCTCACGCCTGAAGTCGTCGCCTTGCTCGAGGCCGATGACGATCGCGGCATCGTTGCCGATGCGCTCAAGCGCGTCTTCACCACTGCCGAGCTGGCATCGGTGGGTAGCGAGATCGAGGAGCTGAAGCTCAAGTGGGTCGAGAAGGACCCGGATGCCGACAAGGTCGCCGAACTCATGGACCGCTTCGAGCTGGACAGCGCCCACGCCGGGGCACTGGCAGTGGCTGTCGCCCTGCGCGGCAAGCGACTGCTCCTGGCCGAGGACGAAGCAACCACCGCCGCCGCCAAGGAGCTTGAGGTGCCGGTCGTGACCTACGACGAGATCAAGCGCGTGCTCACCGAGGACGGTTCCGACAAAGGCGGGAAAGCCAAGCCGGCCAAGACCGCGATCGTCGAAGAGCCCGAGGTAGCCGGGGATTCCTCGGCAGGTACCGATGACACGGGCGAGGAGGGCTAGATGAGTATCTCTCGCGACACGATTGTCACGACCGTCGGTCTGCTGCTCGCAGCCGTGCTGACGATCGGTCTGGCCGGATGTTCGGGCACGCAGCTCGGCTCCGACATGCCCGATCCCAACACCGTCTCTGACGAGACGACCGAGGTGGCGCTGTTCTACTCGACCGGTCGGTCGCTGCTCGAAGAGCGCCGCGTGGTCGACGTGAATGATGTCTACACCGCGACTTTGACTGAACTGCTGCTTGCGACGCCGGAATCCAATCCGGACGTGGCGATCGTGCAGCCCACAGCCGATTTCAACAGCGTGACGATTGAAGACGGCGTGCTCACGATCGACTGGGCGCCCGAGATCCTGGATTTCGACGCAACTGACGCCGAGAAGCGTCTGGCGCGCGCGTCGTTCCTGGCGACATTCGGACGCTTCGAAGAGGTCGAGCAGCTTCGATTCACCGTGGATGGTCAGGAGGACGGAGAGGTCAACGGCAAGGACGTACAGGACTTCTGGATCGCAGTGAGCCTGATCGATCAGCCCTGGGACGTCTTGAGAATCGCGACCTCATCGACCGAGGACACGAGTACCGCGGGCGAGACGACCTCGACCGAGGAACTCGGCGACTAGCGCTAGCTCCCAAGCATAAACCGAGACACCCGAGGAGGCCGCCAGTGCGGTCTCCTCGTGCGTTGCGGGAGTCGCCTGCAAGAGGCGGGTGCGATCGACAGGCTAGCGACCGGCCGCCTGTAGCATGGCGGCCGCGAGCGAATCGGCCGTTGCACTCCAGGTCAGACCGCGGACCCGCTCGTGTCCGCGCGCGACTAGATCGGCCCGGGTTGTCGGGTCCGTCACTGACTCCATGCTGCGGGCGAGCGCGTCGGGGTCGGTGTCGTCGATGGTGAGCGAGGCTCCCCCCGCAGCTTCGAGCACGGCCGGATGCGAACCGGTGATCACCGGGCACCCGCACGCCATGGCCTCGACCACAGGTAGGCCGAAGCCCTCGGAGCGGGAGAGGAAGAGCAGCGCCGCAGCGCCGGAGTACGCCGCGCGCAGCTCATCGTCTGTCAGCGAAGCCAC
>JBGSMX010000070.1:0-2714 GCA_041739935.1 Coriobacteriia bacterium
GCAGCTCCGCGTGGGCGAGCTCGGCCTCGTGGTGCGCGTCGGCATCGGCGTGCGCACGGGCACGAGTATCCTCGGCAGCGCTTTGGGCAGCGCGAATCAGGCCGTTGGCCTCGTCCGCGGCATCCTGGTCTATGCGCTTGAGTATGTCGGCGAGTGCCACGGTTCCACCTAACTCGACAGCGTGATGAGCATCAGCACGGTGACGATGAGCGACAGTACCGCGTAGGTCTCGACGAGCGCGGGGAAGATGAGCGACTTACCGGCGTCCTCGTCGCGACGCGCCACCATGCCAGCCGCACCAACAGCGGTCGCGCCCTGGTAGATCGCCGACATCATGCACACGAATGCGACGGGCAGGCATGCCATGAACACGCGGATGCCCTCGGTCGCGCTCATCTCGGGCACTCCCTCGAAGAAGCCGAAGAAGATCAGCACGAGCAGGCCTGTGATGAAGCCGTAGATCCCCTGCGTACCCGGCATCGCTGCCAGCGGCAGGAGCTTGCCGAACTTGCCGGGTTCCTCGGAGATGATGCCGGCGGCCGTATTGCTGATCGACGTGATGCCGATCGACGAGCCGATGCCTCCGCCAATGACGGCGAGCGCGGCCCCGAACAGGGCCCACTCGGCGCCACCCATTCCCAGTACGAAATCCTTCACTTGGAGGACCCTCCTTCCTGCTCACCCCTCGAAGGGTGAAGCACCAACAATGCGCGGCTGCGCGAGAACGGCTTGTACACCGATTCGCCTGCCTCGTAGAACTTGCTGAAGAACTCGACGAACTGCAGGCGCGCGGGGTGCACGAACGAGCCCAGCAGGTTGATGACAAGGTTGAACGAGTGGCCGACGATCAGGATGAGCGCAGCGGCGACGAGTCCGATCCCCCATGGAGCACTCGACACCATTCCCGCAAGCAGGTTCATGACCTGCCCCACGAGAAGTCCGGACAGCCCCAACGCGGCCAGCCGAGAGTAGGACAAGAAGTCCGAGATGAAGCCGGTCAGCCCGTATATGCCGAGGATTCCGCTGCCCACACCCAGCAACGCCTTGAGCGGGGCACGCTCGATGAACAGGTGACCGATGATGCGACCCTTCAAGATGACCGCTACCACCGCCGCCCAACCCAGGATCGCTACCTGGCCGGTGGCGAACGTGGCCGCAAGTGCGATGAGCAGCAGGACCGTGGAAAGGTCGTCTTGCACCGCGTCTGCCCACGCACCACGCTTGACCTGCTGGTACACGTTGACGGCCACGCCCAGGAGCACGTGCACCACACCAAGCGCGATGGAGATCACGAGCAGCGCGATGATGTCTTCGAGCGGATCTATGAGGGGCTTGTAGCGCAAGAACACCGGCAACTGCTCGTAGGTGAGCGCGAAGTAGCTGCGAGTTGCAATGCCGACCAGGATCGACGCGAAGCCGCCGGCGATGAGCAGGTCCATGAACTTCTTGACGCCCGGTGCCACGTCGAGACGCGTCTTCATCAGATACGCGACGATGGCCAACGCCGCGCCGTAGCCCACATCGCCTATGCACATGCCGAAGAACAGGAAGAAGAACCCGGCGAGCAGCGGTGTGGGATCCACGTCGCCGTACCCTGGTCGACCGTAGAGATCGGTGAGCACCTCAAAGGGGCGAATGAACCACGGGTTCACGATATCGACCGGAACCAGGTCATCCGGGGCGGGATCGGTGAAGCTGACGTCGATGTTCGGGCCGACCGGCGCGAGCGCGTCGAGCAACGTGGGCTTCAGCCGTTCGGGTACCCAGCCCGAGACCGCGAACACGCGCTCGGTGGCGCAGAAGTCGGAACGGACGTCGACGGCATCGCGCCGGACGCGAAGCGCCTCGACGAGCACCGCCGCGGGCATATACTCGGGCTCAAGCTCGGCCACCCGCTCGCGCAACGCCGCTTCCTCGCTGTCGAGCGCATGTAGATGATCCTCGAGATTGGCGATTTCCTCGGCCGGATAGTCTTCAAGCTCGGGGAAGGAGACCTCGGAGAACTCGGTGAGTGCCAGCTGCGCGCGCACCTGGGCCAGCGAGTCGTGATGTGCCATGACGAGCCATGCCTCACGGTCGCCCGCGTGCCCGACCTCGGCGACCGAGACGTCGGTCACAGCGTCGCGCAGGCTCTGGCGGATCGCGAGCGATGCCGTTTTGGGCACCGTGCCCGCGAACAGCGCGACCCGCTCGCTGCCCTTCCAGCCGCTGATCTGCAACCTGAGGGTAACCCACGGGCGCAGCTCCGCGAGCAGCTGCCGCGTACGCGTCCGGTCCCGCTCGATGTCCGCGAGACGCGCGGCCACGCGGTTGCACTCCTCATAGAGCGCACTCGAGGCCGCATCGGGCTCTAGCACGTCGAATTCGTCCTCGTTGGCGTGGATCTTCTCGGCGATGAATGAAGCGAAGGCGATCTGGGGCTCGTGATACCTGCCGAGGAAGTCCTTCACGAACTGTGCCCGTGCGATCTGCTCGTCGAGTTCGTTGAGGCGCTGCTCGTCGGGGCGGAAGCGGACGATGCGCTCATCGTCGACTTCGGCACGCGCGATGGCGAGCACGCCGACCCGCTGGAGGCGCGTGACGGCATCGTCGACGACGCCTTCGTGGCCGATCACCGCCACCTTGAGCATGCGGGCTACGGCCACGCGACGTTCACCGGACCACTCTGGTCACTGTAGCGGTCACGGCACCGTCAAGACGCGACTCGGCCGCCT
>JBGSMX010000113.1:0-4650 GCA_041739935.1 Coriobacteriia bacterium
CATCGGGGTGATGAGGTCGCGACGACCGGTAGCGTGCGAGGGATCCACCACGACCGGCAGGTGGGTGAGCGACTTGAGCGCTGCCACAGCAGCGAGATCGAGCGTGTTGCGGGTGTACGTCTCGAACGTGCGGATGCCGCGCTCGCACAAGATCACGTCGCGGTTGCCGCCCTTGAGGATGTACTCGGCGGCCGACAGCAGCTCCTCGATCGTGGCCGAGAGGCCACGCTTGAGCAGGATCGGCCTGGCCATCGTGCCGAGCTCGTCGAGCATCATGAAGTTCTGCATGTTCCGCGCCCCGACCTGCAGGATGTCCGCGTACTCGGCCACTATGGCAGCGTCGCGCACGTCGAGCACCTCGGTCACGACGGGCAGCTCGACCTCGTCGGCAGCCTCGCGCAGCATCTTCAGGCCCTCGACTCCCAATCCCTGGAACGCATACGGGCTGGTCCTGGGCTTGTACGCGCCCCCGCGAAGCATAGTTGCGCCCGCTTCGCGACACGCGCGGGCGACCGTGAACATCTGCTCCGCGGACTCAACCGAGCACGGGCCTGCTATCACGGCCAGCGCTCCCCCGCCCACAATCGAGCGTTTCCCCACCCTCACCACGGTGTCTTCAGGCTGGAAGTCCCTGCTCACGAGCTTGTAGGGCTTGAGTACGCGGACGACCTCTTCGACGCCCGGCAGACCTTCGAGCTCCAGGTTGTAGATGGTCTCTCGGTCACCGATCACACCGATGATCGACTTGACCTCGCCTTGAGACAGGTGCGCCTGGGCGCCGGCTTCCTGCAGGAGGTCCACCACGTGCTGGACCTCTTCACGGGACGCGTGGTCCCTCATGATCACGAGCATCTTGTCTTCACTCCTTCGTGGTTGCGCGGCCGCTTCAAGTCGACTGCCGAGGAGTGCGCTAGATGCCGCCCAGCTCCTCGACGACCTTCTCGAAGGCCCGAATGGTTCTCGCTGTCTGCTTCGGGGTGCCGATACCAAGCCGCAGGGCCGGTGCGGTCCCGAAGTCGCGTGCGATGATGCCACGCATGAGCAGTGCCTCGAAAACTTCGACCGGCTTGTCCGTCATGAAGTACACGAAGTTGGTCTCTGACGGCACGTACTCGATACCCAGCCGGTCGAAGGCCGAATAGATGTAGGTCTTCTGCTCCTGGTTTTCAGCGCGCCGGCGCTGCACCTCGGCATCATCTGCAAGCGAGTAGTAGGCGGCGATCTGAGCCACCGTGTTGACATTGAAGGGCTCACGGATCTTGTCCATGGCCTGGCGCAGCGGGTCGGGCACGATGCCGTACCCCACACGCAGCCCGGCGAGCGAGTAGATCTTCGAGAACGTGCGCAGCACGCAGATGGGCTTCTCGCCGTCAAAGTAGTCCAGACCGTTGGGATAGTGATCGTCGGTCACGAACTCGAAGTAGGCCTCGTCGAGCACCACCAGCACGTGGTCGGGCACTTTGGCCATGAAGCTGTCGAAGGCGAGCTTGTGATAGATCGTGCCGGTGGGGTTGTTGGGATTGCACAGAAAGACGATCTTGGTGCGCTCGGTGATGGCTTCGAGCATCGCGCCCAGATCGTGGACCTCGCCGTCCCCGAGCGGCACTTTCACCGCAGTCGCGCCAAACATCTGCGTGACCATGGGGTAGACCACAAAGCTTGGCCACGCGAAGACGACCTCGTCACCGGGCTGCAGGACCGCCTGGGCAATCAGGCGAATCAGCTCGTTCGAACCGTTGCCCACGACCAGGTTGCAGTCGACGATCTCGAGCTTCTCGCACAATGCCCTGCGCAGCGCACGAGCGCCGCCGTCAGGGTAACGGTTGAGCTTGGGAAGCACGGCCTCCATGGCGCGAATCGCGCTGGGGAATGGCCTGCGGGGGAACTCGTTGCTGGAGAGCTTCAGCACGCTCTTGCGACCGGAGCGCTCGCGGACCTCGCTCGCGCGCAGACCCGGGCTGTACGGCACCATGCCGTCCAGCTCGCTGCGTATGAGCTTCTCCCAGTCCACCCGATCCGCCCCTCGAATCCGATTACGGGAATCCTACCCCACCCGTCTGACATCTTGGGTTGCCGAGGATTGTCCCAGGTTGGGCTGGTGAGGGCAACCGGGCGCAGTGACGCATCCGGTGTGTTCAGTTCCTGGGTCTCCCCACGAGCAGTTTCCGCCTCGGGCCAACGTTCGCGATTTCGCGGGTGTAGTGCTTGCCATCATCATCGGGAGCCAGTTCTTTGCGCAAGACCACCTCAGCCCTGCTGGCGTCGACCTCCAGCACCCGACCCGCGAGCGCGCGCTCAAGTCCACCCGAAACCTCCGCATAGACGCCTGGCACGTTAAGACCACCACGGAGCAGGGCCTTAAGCGCTGCTTTGCTGCTCGCTTGCCCGTCCGTTGCGGCAAGTCCCAGCTTGAGTCCGAACTCGGTCGTCTTGAAACCGGCGAACGCTGCGACTTCTCCGTCCGCGGTGCGAAGGACGATCCACCTGTTGAACTCGAGGAGCGCCTCGGGCATAGGGATGTTCAGTCTCTCGTCGATTCCGCCGTACTGGCTCCGATACATCTCGTAGATTGCCGTGATCTCATCGCCAATCAAGAAGTCAATGGGATCCACTGCTTGATACGGGCCAATGTTCCCAGCGAGCCACGAAAGCTCCTCGTCGGTTGCAGCGCATTCAAGGTGCGCGACCAGGAAGAGCCCGTCGCTCACTCAGTGGCCTCGTCCAGAACATCGCCCAAGGCGTCCCCGAGAGTGTCGTAGAGTCCCGCGTCGCGAGCCTCGGCCAGAACGCTACAGACCCGAGCACGCTGCGCGAGTCTATCGAGGGCCTCAGGGTTATCCATGCGGCGCTTGATCTCGCGCTCGGCCTTTGGCGCCACCGGGAAGGCCTCGATCCCCCACAGACACTCAAGATCAGCCATCGAGAGGCGGGCCAGTTCCTCCACTGCCGAGGACCGGATGTGCTCCGGAGCTGCAGGGAGGAGTTCTTCGACGACGAGCAGCGCCAGCTTCTCAGCACGGTTGCCATGCTCCAGAAGCGGCCTGAATCTCTCGTACGACACACAGATCATCGTGGGCTTGCCGCGACTGCCCACGACCACGCTGTGCGATGCGTCAGACCCCACGTCGACCACAATCTTGGACAGGCCCTGGCGGGCCTCGGCGATCTTGAAGACGTGGACCGGCGCCCTTCTCTGAGCGGTGTACGTGACTCTCGAACCGTTCGAAGTCCCTTGGGCGTCTCCCGGCTTCTTCGTCACCCAAGCCGTCTTCGGAATCTCAGCCGACATATTGAGTCCCTTACATGGACAACTTGTACAACTTAGTCTACTTCGGGGCCGCGCTCAGAGCAAGGTACTGCCTCCTACGCTATCCACCAGAAACTCGTAGGAACATCGTGTAGACAGTCCAGATTATGCTGATCCCGATGAGCGCAAGGCCCACACGGCGTAGCCCCGGAGATCGGCGCTCGGGATCGCTCTGCTTCTCTGAGACAGTTTCGAGAGCGCTCACATATCGCGGCACAACGAAGTACGCAAGACCGGCCAGAATCGCGGACCCAGCGATTGTGGTAGCAGCGATTGCGAATTCGCTCATCAGAACAAACCCGATAGCGAGTGATACTCCCGTGGCTAGCGACGCGAACCCCAGAAGCTTCGCGAACAGCTGGACCGTTTGCCCTTCGTCAACATGTCGGACTGCGGCAACCAAAATCCCAAGGACCAGCACGCCGAAGAACGGGACTAGCAACGAGTACAGTATGGCCGAGCCTTCCATGCCGAACATTCTCCACCTCACTCCCCGAGCTCGCTGTTGCCCATCAGGCATCCCCGACGCGCCGCCCCCTCACCCCGCGACCCGGAACTCCTCCAAACACTTCCAGCGGCCGCCTTCACCATCGTTGCGTACGCTCAGCTCCGCAATCGCCGCGTTGCGGATGTGGAACGCCCATATCGCATCGACGGGCAGGCCCAGCAAGTGCACGAGTGCCGAGCGGAACACTCCGCCATGCGTGACGATCGCGACCCGCTCTTCGGCCGCGAGCACTTCGTCGAGCACCGCAGCTGTGCGAGCCAGGATCTCGCGACGCGACTCCCCTCCCGCCGCCACTGGAGCGTCGAGCGACTTAAAGTCGAAGTCGATACCTCGCACGCGGGCCTGGTCGAACGTAAGCCCCTCGGCGGCGCCGAAGTGCAGCTCGCTTAGCCGCTCGTCGATTTCATGCGCCACCCCCAGGAGTCCCGCGCCCCGCTCTGCGGGAACACGAGTGCGCTCGAGCGGGCTCGAAAGCACGCGGGCGGGCGCGAACGCCTCGATCTCGCGAGCGATAGCGTCCACCTGCGCGAGTCCAAGGGGCGTGAATGGCGTGTTTCCTCGGCCGACCCAAAGGCCTTTGGTGTTGGCCTCGGTCTCCGGATGACGGGCTATGAGCAATCTGAGTTCTGTCACCATGCAACCACCAATGCTGCGAGAAGGAACAGGGCCGCCTCGGTCACCAGCACGCTCGCCCCCATAACGTCGCCGGTCACGCCGCCCATGCGCTGCGCGATCAGGTGCGGGATTGCTGCAGCAATGAGAACGCCCGCCAAGCCCCAGGCCAACTGCAGCGCGCCGCCTGCAGCGTGGAGCACGGCAGCGATCGCGATGGTCC
>JBGSMX010000124.1:0-1910 GCA_041739935.1 Coriobacteriia bacterium
TACGAGGTGGAACAGCGCACGTTCGACTTCTCGCTCTACGAGAAGACCGAGAAGCTCCAATACGTCGAGGAGTACGCTAAGCTGCTCTACGATGCCGTTCTCGGCGACCAGACCGCGTTCGTGTCGACCGACGAGGTTCGCGCCATGTGGACCTTCATCGACCCGATCATCGACGCGTGGGGTGCGGGAGCCGTACCGCTCGAGACCTACACCCCTGACACCGACGACGCGCCAAAGCGCGCGAAGGCGGCACTCGCCGGCAACAGCCAGAAGCCGCAGGTAGCGGTTCTTGGTCTGGGCAAGATGGGAGCGGGTATCGCACTGAACCTCATCGATCATGACTGGGAGGTCGTCGGCTACAACCGGCACGTCGAGGTGGCTCACGGGATGGCCGGCGACGGTCTCATTCCAGCGGATACGCTTGCGGACGTAGTCGCTGCCCTGCGTCCACCGCGGGTCGTCTGGCTGATGATCCCGGCAGGCAAGCCCGTCGACGACTTGCTTTTCGGCACCGGCGACGCAACAGGGCTGGCAGACATGCTGGAGCCCGGCGACATCGTCATCGACGGCGGCAACTCGCACTACACAGAGGATGCTCCCAGGGCCGAGCGGCTCGCGAAGCTTGGGATCGGGTTCCTCGATTGCGGCACTTCAGGCGGGCCGGTCGGCGCCCGAACCGGCGCGTGCCTGATGATCGGCGGGGACCAAGCCACGTTCGCACGAGCTGAGGCGGTCTTCGCCGACATCGCGGTCCAGGACGGCTACCGGTTCTTCGACGAGGTTGGCTCGGGGCACTTCGTGAAGATGGTCCACAACGGCATCGAGTACGGCATGATGCAGTCCATCGCCGAGGGGTTCGCGGTCATGCACGACTCGCCGCGCAATCTCGACCTCTCGGCGGTCGCCGACGTCTACCAGCACGCGAGCGTCGTTGAATCGAGGCTCGTGGGCTGGCTGGGAAGCGCCTACGACCGCTTCGGTGGTGACTTGGAGCCGGTCTCGGGTTCGGCGGGCCACACCGGCGAAGGTGCGTGGACGATCGAGGCTGCTGACGCTGTCGGCATCCCAACGCCGGCCATCTCGGCGGCACTGCAGTTCAGAATCGACTCCGAGACCGATCCGAGCTACACAGGCAAGGTCGTCCAGGCGTTGCGCAATGAGTTTGGCGGGCACGGACTCGCGCCGAAGCCATCCAAGTAAGGGAGACTCGCATGACCACCGAGATCGATGCGCTCAGCATCAACACCGCCCGCTTCCTTGCGGTGGACATGGTTCAGAAGGCCAACTCCGGGCACCCGGGAATGCCGATGGGAGCCGCCGCGACCGCCTATACCGTGTGGGACCGGTTCCTTCGTTTCGACCCTGCTCACCCAAAGTGGCCCGACCGCGACCGGTTCGTGCTATCCGGCGGCCACGGCTGCGCGCTCCTGTACTCACTGCTGCACCTGACCGGCTACGACCTGCCGATGAGCGAGCTTCAGCAGTTCCGCCAGTGGGGGAGCCGCACGCCCGGACACCCGGAATTCGGTATGACGCCGGGAGTCGAGGCTACCACCGGTCCGCTCGGCCAGGGCATCAGCAACGCCGTGGGCATGGCCATCGCGGAGGAGTCGCTCGCGGCCCACTTCAACCGGCCCGGACACGAGATCGTCGACCACTACACGTATGTGATGTGTGGCGACGGCGACCTGATGGAGGGTGTGTCGAGCGAGGCCGCGTCGCTGGCCGGGCACCTTGGCCTGGGCAAACTCATCGTGCTCTACGACGACAACCATATCTCGATCGAGGGTTCGACCGCGCTCGCGTTCACCGAGGACCGCGTCGCGCGTTTCGACGCGTACGGCTGGCACACGCAGAGTGTCGCGGACGGCAACGACGTCGAGGCCATCGCCGCGGCGATCGAGGCCGCT
>JBGSMX010000128.1:0-7348 GCA_041739935.1 Coriobacteriia bacterium
GTGGCGCGACTGCAGCCGGAGCTGCGACGGCGGCCGCGGGAGCAGCCTGAGACACCGGTTGCACCGCTGCGGCAGGTACCACGACGGGAACGCCGATCAGCTCGTCATCTTCTTCGAGCAGCTCGTCGTCGATGTCGCTGATGAAGTAGTCACCGATCCCGTTGTCAGCCATGCTTCTCGGCACCTCCCTAGCCAGGCCGGCGGCGTTGCGGACGCGCGCAATAGAACCCGCCGGGCGACGGGCATTCTCAGTCTCTCACGAAGAAAGGGTGCTTACAACAGAGGAAACGCGTCTACCTGGGGATACTCGGCACCTACGCAACGCCATGCCTATACGACGACCCGGAGGACTTCCTCTATCGACGTGGTGCCGGCAAGCGCTTTCGCGAAACCATCGTCTCGCAGGGTCCGCATGCCCTCGGCAATGGCCTGTCGGGCGAGCTCATCTGACGACGCGTTCTCGACGGTCATTCGCTCGAGAGTCTCCGACATGGTGAGGACCTCGTGGATACCCATCCGGCCCTTGTACCCGATCCCGTTACACTTCTTGCATCCAACCGCCCGATAGAGCTTGGGTGGTTTGCCCGGCTCGAATGGGAAGCCGATGCGCTTGAGCGCGTCCTCTTCGGGCAGATACTCTTCCTTGCACGAGGTGCACAGGCGCCTCGCGAGACGCTGTGCGAGAACGCAGGTGATCGCCGAGGCGGTCAGGAATGGCTCGATCCCCATCTCGGTCAGCCGGGTAACGGCCGAGGGCGCGTCGTTTGTGTGCAGCGTCGAGAGGACCAGGTGGCCGGTGAGTGCCGCCTCGATAGCGATGGTGCCGGTCTCTTTGTCTCGAATCTCACCGATCATGACGGTGTCGGGGTCCTGGCGCAGAATCGAGCGCAAAGCCGAGGCGAACGTGAGCCCCGCACGTTCGTGCACCTGGACCTGCGAGAGCCCTGCGAGTCGATACTCGACAGGGTCTTCGACCGTGATGAGGTTGGTCGTGATGTCGTTGGTGCGGTTGATGGCAGCGTAGAGCGTCGTGGACTTGCCCGAACCGGTCGGCCCGGTGACCAGAATCGCACCGTACGGCAGGCTGAGCGCTTCCATGAGCCGTTCGAGGGGCTGCTCCAGAAAACCCAGGTCCTCGAGGGACATCATGATAGAGTCCCTGCGCAAGAGCCGCATGACCGCCATCTCACCGTTCACGATCGGCAGAACCGCCACGCGGAAGTCGACCGACTTGCCGTCGAGCACGACCCCGAAACGACCGTCTTGCGGCCGGCGCTTCTCGGCAATATCCATGCCCGAGGAGATCTTGAGCCGGCTGATGAGCTGACGCTGCATCTTCTTGGGGCTCTTGAATACCTCCTGGCACACGCCGTCTATGCGATAACGGATCCGCATCTCCTGTTCCTGAGGCTCGATGTAAATGTCGCCTGCGCCCTGCCTGATCGCCTCGGTGATGATCAGGTTCATAAGCTTTGCGACTGCCGAGTCTGAATCGCTTACCGCATCGTTGTCGTCGTCTTCATCGGTTGAGACCGCTTCTTCCAGGTCGCCGACCATGTCATCGACGTTCTGCTGGGATGCCGAGAACTTCTCAATCGCGGCCAGCAGGTCGTTTTCCGCCGCGACCACAGGGCGAATCTCGAAGCCCGTCACGATGCGCAGGTCGTCTATCGCGAAGATGTTCGCGGGATCCGACATCGCAACGATGAGCTCGCCGTCTTGAATCTTGATGGGAAGTACCGTGTAGCGCTTGGCGAGTTCGGAGGAGAAGTTCGTCGCGGCGTTCGGATCGATTTCGTAGGTTCCGAGGTCAACGAAGACGAGTCCCATCTGATTGGCGACCGCCTGAGCGATCTGGGTCTCCCCGGCGAATCCGAGGTCGGCCAGTGCCGCAGGTAGAGACTGCCCGTCGGCAGCCGCGAGCGCCTGCTCGAGCTGCTCTTCTGTGATGAGCTCGCACTGTACGAGGACCTTGCCGAGTCGTTTTCCGCTGGCGGCGCTCACGTCACGGTTCCTGTCTCGGGGTGACGCGCTCCTGCATCACGGCCTCGGCCGCGGCACGCATCACATCCCGCGGCGTGGTGATCTGAGCAGAGTCACTCCAGATGTCGATCGCGATGGCTCCTTGAGCCACCAACATCCCGAGCCCGTCGAGTGCCACCGCGCCCGCTGCTCTGGCGTCTTCCAGAAACGTGGTCTGCACGGGACGGTAAATCATGTCGCATACGACCTGTCCCGCTCGCAGCCACTCAGACGGAATGGGACTTGGATCGCCCGGCTGCATACCTACGGGTGTTGCGTTCACCACCAGATCGGATCCGGCGACCTCATCGCGCGCTGCTCCCATATCGACGGCGACAAGTTCGGTGCCTCGCGCGTGATCCGACAGTCGCCCGACGAGTTCCTCGGCATGATCGAGACTCCGATTCGCGATTACCAGGCGCGATGCCTTGCCGAGGATGAACGAGACGCACGCGGCACCTGCCGCGCCACCGGCACCCAAGACCGTCACCGTTCGGCCCTCGGGATCGAATCCTGCATCTGCCTTGAGCGATTCCATCAAGCCCCGGCCGTCGGTGTTATAGCCGATGAAGCGACCGTCGACCACGTGTACTGTGTTCACCGCGCCCGCCATCTTGGCCATCATCGCAACCTCGTCGCACATTCCCAGCATTGCCTGCTTGAACGGCATGGTCACGTTGAATCCGACGAAGGGCAGCACACGCGCCGCTCCCAGAAATCGCATCAGGTCCGTCTCATCGGCAAGCGGAAGCGGCACGTACACCCAATCGATTTCGAGTGCCTCGTAGGCGGCGTTATGCATCTCGGGGGACAGCGTGTGATCCAGTGGCTGGCCAACTATGCCCGCAAGCTGTGTGCGACCGCTGATACGCGAGGTCACGGCGACTCCGCTTCCGTTTCTCGGGGAACCTGCACCAAGTCTATGCCAGGGGTTGCCGCCCCGCCAACACCCGCCGCTCGAAGGAGCGGAGAAGCAGCGTGTGAGGCAGGTCGGTCCGAGAGAGTGGCTCAACCAGGATCGTCACCATGCCGAGCATGTTTCCGCCGAGGACATCGGTGAACATCTGGTCTCCGACGACTGCGGCAGCGGTACGCTTCGAACCGATCTTTCGCAGCGCGACGAGAAACGCGAACGGGAGCGGCTTGATCGCCTTGGCAACCAGTTCGAATCCAAGTTCGGCCGCCACAGCGTTCACCCGCTCGTGCCAGTTGTTCGAAACCAGACACACTCGAAAACCGCGCTGGGCGAGTCCGGCAGCCCAGCGGCGCAGGTCGTCGGGAATCTCGTTCGTGTCACGAGGGAGCAGCGTGTTGTCGAGATCGACGAGCAGCGCGTCGATGCCGCGCTGCTGCAACGCGTCAAGGTCGATCGCGTGCACGCTCGTATGGTAGAGATCGGGCTTTAGGATCGCCATGACCGCCTAATGGTCGGGTACTCCGTCGCCGTCATGATCATGGGAGCCGGGCGGCAGTCTGTCTCCGAGCTCGGCATCCAGTCTCTCGATCTCGACCATAACGGCTTCAGATCGCTCGGGCTCACCGCATGTCTTGAACAGCGTCCGCAATACAGCGTAGGAGTCGTGCTGCTCGAACAGGTCGCGCCACTCCATGTCGTCGCTAAACGCTATCTCGGCTTGCGCTAGTGCAGCTTCAGGATCGTCTGCAAAGAGAAAGAGAATCTGGGCGTAGTTCGTAGCCAGCAGCCCGGACTTCGGGTTGTTCTCGACACCTTGCCTGGCCAGTTCGAGCGCCTCGTCGACAAGCCCCCTCCTGGCAACAACCCATGCCCCCACGTTGTACGCTTCCTCGAAATCGGGAGTCAGCACGGTAATGATCTTGATGGTGGGCAACATGTACGTATGCTCGGCCAGCGGGAGATCTCCATAGTACTCGTGGTAGATGGGATCGATGCGATTCCATAGGATGGCGGAGGCGAAGATCCTCACGCCGGTCAGATATGCGAACCCCGCACGACCCATTGCGTCACCAGTCGCGGTGAAACTGGTCTCAGCAGCAAGCGTGTCGGCCAGAGCCTGGCCGCCAAGCACCACAACCAACATCAGCGCAATGCAGGCAAACGCCACAGCAGGTCTGCGGATCAGAGCATCCATTGACTACAAGTCCCTCCGATCGAACGCAACACAACCCGCCAGGAGCAGACCGGCAACCCACGCACCAAAAACGACGAGCATGGTCGCGAGGTATGCGGCCCCGACGCCGGTTCCGTGCGCTACGGGGTTGATGATGTTGAAGGTGTCGAGCGAAGGGTAGAGCTTCCAGGCGAATTGGTCCGCCGAAAGCAAACCCGCTCGCGCATGCGCGATCATCCAGAACACGATGGATGCCGTTGCGACGACGACCGGCCCCGTGATCGAGGAGACCGCTATCGCGAAGGCCGAGATGACACCGACTTCCAGCCAGATCGCGAACACGCCCTGCCACAGCGTCCACATGGGTTGCCCGTAGTTGACCCATCCGAGGCCGAACACGATAAGCCCGAATGCGGCCAGCACGCCGAACATCGTGACCAGCACGCCGAGCCAACAGCCGATGAGGTACTCCCAGCGCCTCACAGAACGTGAGAGAACGTTGTACACCGTTCGACGCTCGACTTCACCCGGAACCCGATTCGCAGACAGCGCGAGCACCACGGCCATCCCGGCCACGTAACACAAGGTGAGCGCGACTTCCCGGTACACGCCCATGGCGACACCCACGCCGTAGCTGGGCAGCAAGGGAATGGCCGCTGCCATGACTGCTGCGAACAACAGCACCACATACACGACCTTGCGACGCAGGGCATCGGCGACCACAGATGCAGCGATTGCGTAGATACGTCGGGGCATCACGCTACCTCCCCGCTCGTCTCGGCCAGCAGGCGGGTGAAATAGTCCTCGAGCGAGTCGCGCTTGGGAGTGACGGAGACTAGTGCCCAGCCGTCGTCATCGAGCGCATCGACTGCGAACCTGACGGCGCCATCTGGAACCGAGAAGACCCACATTCCACCCGACACGGCGACGTCAGAGATGGTGCCGTCCAGTGAGGCGGGCAAGGTGCCGCCCCCGCGAGCTCTGATCGAGGTCTGGCCGGCAACGCCCAGCAGCTGCTCGATCGGCCCTTCGGCCGCCACCTGTCCACGATTGAGGATGCTCACGCGATCGCACACGGCTTCGACCTCGGAAAGCTGATGCGAGGAGAGCAGAACCGTCTGCCCCGCATCGCGCAGTTCGAGCATCAGATTGCGGATGTCGCGCTGGCCCACCGGGTCGAGGCCCGATGCAGGCTCGTCGAGCACAACCACGCGCGGCTCCCCGAGCAGCGCCTGTGCTATCCCAAGGCGTTGGAGCATACCTCGCGAGAACTTCGCGAGCACGACGTTTCCCTGGTCTTCGAGCCCCACCCGACTCAGAAGCGAAGTCGTCTGCGAGGTGATCGCCTCACGCTCGAGACCGGACAGACGGCCGTAGAGCCGCATGGCCTGCCCTGCCGTCAGTTGCGGAGAGAAGTAGGGCTGCTCGGGCAGAAACCCCAGATTCGCGCGCGCGGCCGGTCCCGCCGGTTGTCCGAGAATCTCGAAACGACCGGCAGACGGTCGAACGAGTCCCAGCAGCATCTTGAGCGTGGTGGTCTTCCCGGCTCCGTTCGGTCCGAGCAGACCGTGAACCGAACCCTGGGTGACGTGCAGGTCGACCCCGCGGACCGCTTCTCGGCCGCCGCGTGCGTAGGTCTTCCGTGCGCCTTCGATCAGAATCGCAGCTGTCTCGCTCATGGCTACTCTCCGAACACCTCCTTGGACAACTCCTTAGCGCGCTGGAACTCCTCGTACGTCGAGGCGAACGTGTGCGATCCGTCCTGGCTGGTGAGTACGTAGTACAGATAGTCCGTCTGAGCAGGCACGACGGCCGCCTGCAGTGCCGCCAATCCGGGACTCGCGATCGGACCGGGTGGCAGACCTGCGTACTTGTAGCTGTTGAAAGGCGACTCGATCTTGAGATCCTCGTTGGTCAAACGGAATCGATTGCCAGGCAAAACGTACTCCACCGTCGCGCAGATCTCGAGACGCATATCGCGCGCAAGGCGATTATAGATCACCGAAGACACGAGCTCACGGTCCTGGGGAACAGCCGCCTCCCGCTCGATGATCGAGGCGATCGTGACGATGTCGTGCAAGCTCTGTCCTCGCGAATCAGCAGGCGCCATATCGATCGTGGCGATCTCGGTTTCGAACTGGTCGAGCATCATCTCGATGACTTCTCGGGCAGTACTGCCTTCTCTGATGCTGTAGGTCTTGGGGAACAAATAGCCCTCTAACGAGCCCTCGTAGCCTTGTGCCAGATACGGCCGGTCGGGAAACTCGTTCGAGCCTCCCGACTTGGCCAGTGCGAGGAACTCCTCGGCGGGTATCCCCGCCTGCTCCTCGAGACGCTCCGCAATCTGATCGATCACAAACCCCTCGGGAATCGTGACCGTGAAGTAGACGATCGTGGGGCCTTCAGTGAGCACGGCGATGACATCGTCGTAGTCCATTCCGGTCGTCAGATCGTATGCCCCGGCCTTGAGGCCGGCGTCTGATTCGGCGAGGCGAGTACGCAGCCGGAACATATTGGCGTTCTCAACCACGCCCTGCGATGCGAGCAGCGAAGCGATCTGAGCAGTCGAAGCGCCGCCCGGAATCTCGACGTGGACGGGTTGTCCCGCAGCGATCTCGGTTTGTGGCTGGTAGAGCAGCGTCCACGCGGCAGCGCCCGAAGCGAGCGCAACGATAAGCAAGATCACGAGCACGGCCAGCAGTGCCCGGCGCCTGCGTACGGCACGGGACGGCGTGCGGGGCCTGCGCGCCGCAGAGTCATTCACTGGAATCGATCCCATCTCGGGCTGGCCCTCCGGAGTCCAGATAGCCTTGCAGGATGAGCCCTGCGGCCACCATATCAACAGATCCACGCTGCTCTCGCTGCGACAGGCCCGCATCCGACATCACCTTGCGCGCCTCGGCCGAGGAAAGCCGCTCGTCAAAGAAAGCAATACGCATGCCCAGCGCTTCGGCGAGCCGCTGTGCCTCCGCGCGAACGCGCAGCGCCTGAGGGCCCTCCTCGCCTGACAGCGTGAGCGGTAGGCCGACCACTAGCGCGGCCGCCTCGTAGTCCTCGATCAACCGCCGCAGCGGCCGGAGGTCCGCCGATGGAGAGCCGTCCAGCACGGTCAGGGGTGTGGCGACGCGCATGGTGGGGTCGGAGATAGCCACCCCCACGCGCTTCTCGCCTATGTCCAGTCCCATCAGGCGCACAGGGTCGACGCCTCTACCCGTCCACGCCGAGGAGTTCGCGCG
>JBGSMX010000055.1:0-4722 GCA_041739935.1 Coriobacteriia bacterium
GCGGTCGCCCACGCCCAGGAAGCTGTAGCGGCCCAGACGCTCACCGCCCACGACGCTCTCGAGCAGGAAGGCGTGCTCGGCGCCGTCGGCCAGCGCCATGAAGGCGCTGATCGGTGTGGCGAGGTCCGCATAGACCTCGCGCGCCACCGGGACCACGTCGTGGTCGGCGGCCAGTCGAACAAACTCATCTTTCCCGGGCACTATCACGTCTATCCGCTCCTTGCGCTCGTTGTGCGCAGGTGCCGGGGCAATACAAAAAGCCCTCATCCCATCAAGGGACGAGAGCTTCTCTCGCGTTGCCACCCTTGTTGACCCCGGTCTTGCGACCTGAGGCCCACTCAGCTCCTGCAGTACGGGAACCCATCGATCTTGCGTTCCGATACCAGGCCCCTTGTATCGGTGGGGATCCGCCGGGACTAGTCGGCCTGATTCGGCCTTTGCCCTCGGTGCCTCAGGGGTCCATTCCCTTTTCGGTCGCTCACGCCGGTTTCCACCACCCACCGGCTCTCTATGCTTCGCGTAACCGAGGTACTACTCCCCGTCACAGGCGCGTATTCGATTGGGCAGGAGTGTAGCAGGGAGCGCGGGACGGATGCAAGGCGCGACCCGAACTCGGCATGAACTTCGCTTTACTGCCGCTTAAAGAACGTGAACCCGTTGACGGATTCACTAAGCGGAACTACCCTGAAAGCGGAGGTCAACGCAATGGTTCGCAAAGAGACGTGCCCCAAGTGCAACGGCAACAAGGTCGTCCCGGTGACGACATCCGACGGTCGCTGCAAGCACGCCCAGTGCCCGTCCTGCGGCGGCAACGGCTACCAGGTACGCGTCACGCTTCAAGCCAAGTAGGCTCCCCTACTTCTCCAACCGGGGTGCTGGGGGCGCCACGAGGAACGTTGACTCATTGCGAGCCGGTTCCGGAAGCGCCATCCCCTCGACTCCCAGCACCTCCCGCAGGCGCGTGACGCGCCTCATCTCCGGATCTTCCTCATCATCGGTACTGCACTCGCCCGTCCACGCATAGAAGAGCTGCGTCATGCCCGGCCCCGCTGTGGGGACGAAGTTGTTGAATCGTACCGACTTCTCGATCGCCGACAGCATGGGCAGCGGGTCCTTGAGCAGCAGCATCCCCTCGGCGTCGGCGGTTTCGGCATGCTTGAGCTGCGAGCTTCGGTGCCCGAACGCGAGGAACTCGGATATCACGGTGAACAGCGTCAGGATTGCGACGCCGTAGACCTCAATGCTCGACACGTAGAACTCACCACCCGGACGATCGAGCACCGGCCGGCTGTCGTCGCCGAAGAGGAGCTGCTCGTTCGCGTCGATCTGCTTGTCCCGCATGCGCCACAACGGTGACATGAGCGCGGTCACCGCACTCGCCCACAGCATGTCGCCCTGCTGCAGACGCGCCATGAGGTTCGCGAACACGCCGCGCTGCTCGTCTGACGTCAGTCTCGAAGTGAGCCCCCGCGTAACCCCAACGACCGCCCGCCGGTGACCGCGCTGGTACACGAAGGCATTCACGTTCGGAGTCTCGATCACGTACAAGGCCGGAGCGACCTCGAACCCGCTCGCGATCGCCATGTCCTTGAGCGCGTACTTCGTTTGCAGCAGCTCCCCTTTCGGCGCAAGCGTCGCGCCGAGACGGCGTGCGAACCAACGCTCGTCGCGCGAAAGGGCCCACATCATGTACACCAGCACGCCCACACCGCTGCCCGCGAACGCCCAGGTCAGAACCGCGCCGAAGCTCTCCACGCTCATCCACATGCCCGCCTCGGCCATGCTGCCGACAACAAACACAGCACCTATGAGCACTGCGAGTGCTACGAACAGTCCCAGGGAGAGCGTCGTCGCCAGGAAGAACATCGCGAGGAAGAGCGCGAGCCGGACCCGGTTGCGGTCGACCCGATCCCACAGCGGCTCGATGCGCTTCCTGCGTACCTCGTAGTGCGCCACGTGCGATCCCCTCGCGTGCTACTTGCGACGACGGTCGGCCAGCTCCTGGGCCAGTTCGTCGAGCGTCAGCCCGTTTCGCACCATCACGACCATCAGGTGGTAGATCAGGTCGGCGATCTCGTACCGCAGCTGGTCGTGCGACCCGTCCTTGGCGGCCATGACCACCTCGGTGGCTTCCTCACCGATCTTCTTGAGGAGTTTGTCCTCGTGGCCCAGCAGCAACTTGGCCGTGTAGCTGTCCTCAGGCATCTCGCGCTTGCGCTGCTCCAGCACCTCATAGAGGTCCGGCAACACGCTGCCGATCGTCGGCTGCGGCGCGGGCGTGGGATCTCCGAGGACCCCCATGTTCTCGCTCATGTACTCGCCTTCTGTACGTGTCGCGCTACGGAGCGGGACAGGTGTCGTTCTCCGGGTGGGCCAGCGACCGGTAGAAGCAGGTCCGATTCCCAGTGTGGCACGCCACACCGGTCTGGTCGACGAACACGAGCAGGCAGTCGGCGTCGCAGTCGTAGAGCACGTCTTTGACCGCTTGCGTGTGGCCGCTGCTCTCGCCCTTCATCCAGTACTTTTGGCGGCTCCGGCTCCAGAACCACGTTGTGCCGGTCTCGAGGGTCTTGGCCACCGACTCTTTGTTCATGTACGCGAGCATCAGTATCTCGAGGGTGTCGTACTGCTGGACCACCGCCGGGATCAAGCCTGCGTCGTCGAACTTGAGGTCGTCTACCTGCAAAGGGTCTCTCTCGCGGTCCATATCGTGCTCCTTCGGGTGCGTTGGACGGCGCGTGCGCGACGTCTCGCGTGGATGCCTACAGCCGCACCGGGACCCCGTGCGACGCCATGTGCTCTTTGACCTGGTGGATCGAGAACTGACCGAAGTGGAACACGCTCGCGGCGAGCACCGCGTCGGCGTCCGCTTCGAGCACCACCTCGGCGAAGTGGTCGAGCTCGCCGGCCCCGCCACTCGCGATGACCGGTATGTTGACCGCACTCGTGATCGCCCGGGTGAGATCGATGTCGAAGCCGTCCTTGGTCCCATCGCGATCCATGCTGGTGAGCAGCAGCTCGCCCGAGCCCCGCTTCTCGACTTCTATCGCCCACGCCACCGCGTCGATCCCCGTGTTGTTGCGACCGCCCGAGGTGAAGACCTCCCACCGCGCCGGATTCGAGCCGGGCACCCGCCGCGCGTCGATCGCCACCACGATGCACTGCGAGCCGTAGATCCGCGCGGTCTGGGTGATAAGCGACGGGTCGGATACGGCGGCCGAGTTGAGCGAGGTCTTGTCGCAACCCGCCGCGAGCATCGCCCGGATGTCGGCAGCCGTGCGCATGCCGCCGCCGACCGTGTACGGGATGAAGACCTCCTCGGCGGTCCTGCGGGCGACCTCGAGCATCATGGGCCGCTCCTCGTGCGTGGCTGTGATGTCGAGGAAGACCAGCTCGTCAGCGCCCTCCTTGTCGTAGGCCGCCGCAAGCTCGACAGGATCGCCCGCGTCGCGCAGGTTCACGAAGTTGACGCCCTTGACCACGCGTCCTTCGTGCACGTCCAGACACGGGATGATCCGCTTGGTGAGCATCGGACTAGCCGCGCGTGGGCCCGCCGGCGGCCGCGATGGCCTGGCGAAGCGTGAAGCGGGTCTCGTAGAGCGCGGTCCCGACGATCACGCCTTCGATCTGGTCGCCGATCGACACCAGGTCACGGATGTCTTCGAGCGATGCGACACCGCCGCTGGCGATAACGGGGATGCTGACCTGATCGACCAGCGCGCGATAGGCGCCGTAGTTGATGCCTTCCTGCGTGCCGTCCTTGGAGATGTCCGTGTACGCGACCCGCTGAACGCCGAGGAGCTCGAGCTCGCGGATGAGCTCCAGGACTCCATGCTCGGTGCCCTGCTTCCAGCCCTCGATCGCGACCTTGCCGTCGCGCGCATCGATACCCGCGACGATCCCCGGGTACTTGGCGCATGCGTCGGAGACCAGGTCGGGTTGGGTTACCAGCGCGGTGCCCAGGACGGCGCGCGAGACGCCGGCGTCGAAGACACGCTCGATCGTCTCCATGCTCCGGATGCCGCCGCCCGTTTGCACGGGGACGTTCACGGCCTTCACGATCCGGGCGATTATCTCGGCGTTCGCCGGCTTGCCCAGAACGGCGCCGTCCAGGTCCACCACGTGCAACCACTCGGCGCCCTGCGAGGCCCAGATCCGCGCCTGGTCGACCGGGTCGTCGTTGTAGACCTTCACGGAGTCCAAGCGACCTTGATAGAGCCGTACCGCCTTACCGTCGAGGATGTCGATTGCGGGGAAGATCTTCATGTGCGTTGTTCCTCCACGATCGTGCCGAAGTTGCCCAGCAGTTGAAGTCCCCGGTCCGAGGACTTCTCGGGGTGGAACTGGACCGCGAACGCCGTCGGGCTCAACTGCACGGCGGCCGCGAACCGCACCCCGTACTCAACACTCCCGATAATACAGGAAGTATCTTCCGGTTTCAGGTGATAGCTGTGTACGAAGTAGAACGCGGTATCTTCGGATATTCCGGCGAACAACCGACTCTCGTTCGGATACTGGACGGTGTTCCAACCGATGTGCGGGATCTTCACACCGCCCGGGATCCGCTCACACACACCCGGCACCAGACCCAGCCCCTCCCACTCCCCGTCCTCGAGCCCGGTGGTCGCCAGCAGCTGCATCCCAAGACAGATGCCGAGGAACGGCGCGCCCTCGCGGACGCGGCGCACAACGATCTCCCACATCCCGCTCTCGCGCAGGTTG
>JBGSMX010000166.1:0-8417 GCA_041739935.1 Coriobacteriia bacterium
GCCGCATCGCTGCACACGCTGGCCGGACTTCCGTTCTCCGGCGCGCTCACACCCGCTCTTGGATCGGCGTGCGCCGCGCTCGCGTGGTTCGCGCTCCGCAGCGCCGTATCGGCACTACCCCGGCACGCGGAGATACCGGCAGTGACCCTCACCTATCCGTGGGCAGGCGCGGCGATCGCGTTCGGGCTCACACTCGTGGCCACGGGTCTGCTCTCCCGCGCCGGACTCAGCTTCGTGACCGACGACAGCTGGGTCGGCTACGGCGGCACGGCCGTCCGACTTGCCGATACCGGCGTACTGTTCGGACGCTTGATCGAGGGCCGCGGAACGGTGCTGCCATCGGTGTCTGCGGCCTATCGGGCGTTGGGCGGCGACTGGTACTACACCGGCTACCCGCTCGTCACTCTTGCGACGGTCGGAGTTCTCGCCTCGATCGTGCACGAGGCCGCACATGCCGACACGCGGCTCGGACCGCGTCTCATTGGCGCGACGACGGCCGTGGTCGCGCTGGCGCTGCTCCCCTTCTTCGCGTTCAACAGCTTCTACGTGCACAGCCATATGATCGCGGCGCTGTACTTCCTTGTGGCATCAGGAGCGGCCATCATAGCAACGACTCGTGACCACGCCGCCGTAGAATGGCTGTTGGTCTCGGGCCTGGGCGCTGCCGGCGTCATCCTCGCGCGCCCTGACGGGTTCGCGTACGCGCTCGTCCCACTCGCGGCGGCGACACTGGTGGCGCTGCGCTTCGGCGAGCGGGCGTCACGCATGATCGCGCTCGTGTGGGCGACGTGTCTCGCACCTGTCGTGATCATCTTCGGCAGCGTCTTTCTTCGCAACGGCGCGTGGGAATCGAGCAAGCTCTCGAGTGCGCTCTCATTCCAGCTGATCGCGGTCTTCACGCTCTTGGCGGTGCTGGCCACTGTGCTCGCCCGGCGCACTCGCGCGCGTGAACTCATCGAGCGCATCGGGTTCACGGCGGCCGCAGTCGGATTCACTGCCGCGCTCGTAGGCCTCTACATCGCCGTCCCCGGCGCACGCGAAGTGGCTGACGTCATGACGCGCAATCTGCTGCACGAGGGCCTCTGGGGACCGATGTGGTACCTTGCCCCGCCCGTCGCGATACTGGGCGCGAGCGCGAGCCTCGTCTCGAAGCGGGCCAGCTCCTCCGGACTCGCTGCCTGGTGCATCCTCGGCTTCGCCGCCATCGCGTTCGCCGTCCATGCCACGCAGCATCCGGGGCATCTGGGGTGGACTGACAGCTTCAACCGGGTCGCCTTCCATGTGGCCCCGCTCGTGTTCGCGTGCCTGGGAACGCTCGTGACCTGGGCGGTCGAGACACTGACGCCGCAGCGACAGGCCTGACGGTCTTCGGCGCCACCGCGTGGGTGTCCCTCCGCGCGGCGCGTGCCCGTTTTCGGCCGTGCCATCCCTTGAAACCGCCCGAGGGTTAGATTCGCACCGCTCCGGGTAGATAAGAATTATTCGTAACTGGATTCACCCACGCCGAGGAGGTGACATGGAGATTCCCGCCGAGGAGACCCAACGCCGCGTCCAGGCGCTGTCGGCAGGAATCCGGCAGTCAGGTCTCCGCGTTACCCCGCAAAGACTCGCGGTGATCCGCGAGATCGCCGCAAGCGACGCGCACCCCGATGTCGAAACGCTCTACCGCGGCATCCACGAACACGTCCCCACTATATCGCTCGACACGGTCTACCGGACCGTCTCGACGCTTGTCGAGAACGGGTTGATAGACCGGGTGACCGCCACGTCGGGTCCGGCTCGCTACGACGGCAATCCGTTTCCTCACCACCACTTCGTGTGCGCGCGCTGCGGACGGATCGAGGACATCCACAGTCCGGAACTCGATGCGCTCGACCCCGGTGAGCAGGTAGCCGCACTGGGCGATGTCGAATCCGTGCAGATCCAGTACCGCGGCGTATGTGCAGCGTGCCGTAATGAGGCGCGTCTCGAGGCAGACCAGTCCTAGAGAGGGGCAGACCATGGCAGACAAAGACAAGACACTGACAACCGGATTCGGCAAACCGGTCGACGACGACCAGAACTCCCAGACGGCGGGGACGACCGGACCCGTGCTCATGCAAGACGTTCACCTGCTCGAGAAGCTCGGCCACTTCGACCGCGAGCGAATCCCGGAGCGGGTCGTACACGCGAAGGGTGCCGGTGCGCATGGCTACTTCGAGGTCACGGCCGACGTGACCAAGTACACCAGGGCAGCGTTCCTGAGCGAGGTCGGCAAGCGTACCGAGGTCTTCGTGCGCTTCTCCACGGTAGGCGGCGAGAAGGGCTCGGCCGATGCCGAGCGCGACCCCCGCGGCTTCGCGATCAAGTTCTACACCGAAGAGGGCAACTACGACATGACGGGCAACAATACGCCCGTGTTCTTCATCCGCGACCCGCTCAAGTTCGCCGACTTCATCCACACGCAGAAGCGCAATCCGCGCACAAACCTGAAGGATCCGGACATGTTCTGGGACTTCCTGTCGCTCACGCCCGAGTCGGTCCACCAGGTCATGGTGCTCTTCTCGGACCGCGGCACGCCGGCGACCTACCGCAACATGAACGGCTACTCGAGCCACTCCTACGTGTGGTCGAATGCCGCGGGCGAGCAGTTCTACGTCCAGTACCACTTCAAGACCGAGCAGGGCATCAAGAATCTCACCGCCGCCGAAGCCGATGCCATGAAGTCGAGCGATCCGGACCATGCGACCCGCGACCTGTTCGACGCGATCGAGCGCGGAGAGCACCCGAGCTGGCGGCTCGAGATGCAGATCATGCCTTTCGCTGACGCCGAGAAGTACCGCTTCGATGTCCTCGATATCACGAAGGTCTGGCCGCACGCTGACTACCCGCCGATCACCATCGGCAAGCTCGTGCTCGACCGAAATCCTGACAACTACTTCGCCGAGACAGAGCAGTCCGCATTCAACCCGAGCAACTTCGTTCCGGGCATCGGGCCTTCGGCCGACAAGATGCTGCAGGGCAGGTTGTTCAGCTACCATGACACGCACCTGCACCGACTCGGCTCCAACTACCATCTGTTGCCCATCAACGCACCGAAACACGCGCCCATCGCAAGCTACCAGCGCGACGGTGCCATGCGCTTCGACGAGAACGGCGGGGCAGGTCCGAACTACTGGCCCAACAGCATGGGCGGGCCCGGTCCCGATCCGGCAGCGGCCGATCCGGGCATGCCGGTGAGCGGTGAGACAGGTCGCACTCCGTATCCGCACCCCAACGATGACTTCGTGCAGCCACGCGCGCTGTTCCGCGACGTCATGACCGACGAGGACCGCGATCACCTGATAGGCAACGTCGTCGGACACCTGAGCGGTGCGGCCGAACGCATCAAGCTGCGCCAGTGCGCGGTCTTCTACAAGGTCGATCCCGAGTACGGGACCCGCGTGGCCCAGGGAGTGGGTGTCGACGTCGCCGAGGTCGAACGACTCGCGGGCATGACCGATGAGGAGCGAAAAGCGGCAACGGCCGGCTAGCGTCTAGCGGCGCGTGAAGGGGTAGAACTCCTCACCAGCTGCAGTGAGTTTGTCCAGCCAGAGTTCCTTGAGCATTTCGAGGTCCTCGGCGGGGTCGTAGTCCGGCGCATCGGACGGTTCGATCTCGTCGAGGACCTCGATCGTGAAGGCTGTGGGACCCAGCACGTTCCAGTCACCCTGCAGCTCCTTGTCCGGGTGCGAGCCCATCTCGAGCTGGAAACGCTGACGGTTCAGGATGCCCGGCAGATCCTGGCTCGTGCCCACAAGCGAGACTCCGCGAGCGTCGTTGCGCACCCGGTAGACCCCTGCCGGTCGCGGCGTCTGCTTGTACGTGCGGGTCAGTTCCTTCCGTTCGGTCATGACAGCTGTCCGCCAAGCGCATCTGAGGCAAGGTTCCGCGCGTAATCGAACACATCGCGCGGCCATGCTCCCGTGTTCGCTTCGAACGCCCCTGCGTCCCCGGCGAAAAGCGCGCGGCAGGCCTCCTCGAAACCCGGCTCGTTGCCCGCGATGGCCGACATGAATCTGAACGCAGCCTCCTGGGATTGCCGGATCCGGTCCGTGTCGGCGTTGTCGCGCCTGGCCTGATCGACAAGACGGCGCAGCGCAGCAGAGGCACCACCCGGCTGCGAACTCAACCACTCCCAGTGTCGCGGTAGTAAGGTGACCTCGCGTCCGACCACGCCGAGCCGGGGCCGGCCGGGGGTGCGCCGATCGTCGACGTGCAGCGACTCGCCCGAGATACGCGGATCGAGGTCGATCTGAGCGCCCGTTGCATCGTCGAAGACGAGCACCGGTGAATCACCAGTGTCCGCGGCATCGTTGATGGCGCGCAACACGAGTGCGCGATCGCCGGATGCAAGCCGGGTGGCTCCGGCAAAGACCGTGAGGCGTTGGGATTCGTGCATGCTGCGCTCCTCAGTGATGTGCGTACCGCGCAGGATTCTACCCGGGTAAAACCTCGCGTGTCAACCGGCTTGGATTTGTCGGCGACACAACGCGCGCAAAGGGTATCTACACTGATATCGAAAAGCCAAGGGAGGAACCATGGGCTGTGGCTGCATTGCGGCACTCATCGGAGCATCGGCGCCGCGCATAGGATTCGTGTTCTTGTGGTTCTTCACCAACTACGTGGAGCGGGCCTACGACGGCTTCTGGATCCCACTGCTCGGGGTGCTGTTCCTCCCCTACACGGCGCTGGTCTACGCGTTCGTGGCGGCCGACAGGGTGCTCTCGCCCCTCAACATCGTGTTCCTGATCATCGCTGTCGTGGTCGATCTGGGAACGTACGGCGGCGGAGAGCGCGCGCGCCGGAGCTGAAGTCGCGACTACGAAGCCACGTCGTGCTTGTCAACGTAGAGTGATGCGTGCTGCCAAACCGCCGCGGGCTTAAGGGGATGCGCAATGAGTCGATGGCCCATCGCACTGCTGCTCGCGCTTTCGCTGGCGCTCTTCGGCTGCTCACAGGACCCTATAACGGCCGAGGAGCCCGCGCCTGCACAGAGCACCTCGCCATCCCCGCCCGCCACACCGTCGCCGCAGCCCGGCACTGTAGCCTCAATTCCGGGCGTCGAGGTCTATTCGGCAGCCGCGCAGCAGTTCGGCTTCGCGCTCTACACGCCGACCTACATGCCGGCGGGCTTCGAGTATCTGCCCGACGAAAGCACGATCGAGCCCGATCTCGTGGGAATCGTCTACGGCAACGGCGGGGCGCGCCTGCTCATCATCCAGGGCATTTGGGACCTGGGAGATCCGTCGGAGCTGATCTCAGATAGCGCGAGTTTCGCGGGACGGCCAGCGCAGCTGCGCGCACTCGGCTTCGCCTGGCAAGGCCCGGCTTACGGGCAAGATGCGCTCGCCGTCTACGCGCTCGAACTCGAGCACGGATCCAATTACGGCGTGGTCGCGGTCGGCGTCGATCAGGACGAACTCCTCACCGTCGCGCGCAGCATGTCGCCGCCACGCTGATTCCGGACGCAACGGCGCCCGCCCCTGAATCCAGAGACGGGCGCCGAGAACACCGCGCCGGAACTCGCTGCTGCTACTCCTTGGTGCTCCGGAGCATCTGACCGACCAGCTCCTTCAGGGTCTTGGCCTTGGCCAGTATCGTATCGACGTGCGGGCTCTTCGGCTCGATGGCCGAAGCGGCAGCCTCGATCTCATCACCGGTCAACATGACGACGCCCGCAAGCTCCTCGAGGTTGGATATCCGGCTCCTCAGCGAACCCGACATCTTCTCTACGGACTTGATGACGGCACCAACCTCATCGTTGGGGACGTTCTCGAACGTGTGGTTCAGGTCTCCGGCGGCAATCTGCTCCGCACCGTCCTTGAGCATGACGAGCGGGCGACTGACGCTCGACGTCACGACTGCACCGATGACGACGATCGCGAGCAGCGCGATAGCCGAGCCCAGAATGATCGTGCTCGACGTAGAAGCGAGGCTCTCCTCGCCATCCGCGCGCACGGCAGCCAGGACTTCGTCGGTCTGGTCTTCGAGGCCGTCAATACCTTCGTCTGCGATTTCGACGGGGCTTGTCTCGGGGTCTTCTGCAAGCGCCTCAAGCTCTGAAACGCTCATGCTTCCGTACTCCGCCTGCGCGGACTCTATGGCCTCGGTCGTGTGCCCGTCGACGTACTTCACCATCTCACCCTCATCGGTGACCTCGTCGCCACCGGCCAGCGCGATGGTAGGTCGCACGAGCTGGACGCCGGCCTCAGCGGCCACAGCCTCGGCGTGCAGCTTCAGGTACTCGACTGCGACCTCCCAGTCCCGGTGCGTCTGCTCGGCAGATGCGAGTAGTTCGTCGGACCCGTTTTCCTCCAGAAAGGCGAACTCGTTCGAGATGTCCACCTCGGCGTCGACGGAACCGTCGTAGGTCGCCTGCGCAAGCTCGGGTTCGCCTAGTTCGACCAGCAGAACCGTCTGCTCCATCTTGGCCAGGAACTCATTCATGTCCTTCTGAGGAATCAAGACATGCGATTTGAACTCCTGGAGGTCCTGCAGTTCCGCGAGCGTGGTCTCAAGCTCGTTGAGCCTGGCCGAGGACACGTAGATCAGCGTGCCCAGCAAGACGGCCATAATCACCACGGCTACGACGAGCTTGCTTCGAATCGAATGAAACATGCTGTCTCCTTGTCCTTTGTCGGCTAGAGCTCGATACCGAGCCCGTGTGCGGCCTCACGAAGGCGCGCAATCCTTTCGGGATCGTCCGCGTCCCCCGAGGAGACGAGACTGATCATGAATCCGGCGGTGCTCGCCGCTTCCCCTTTGGCCCGAAGCAGATCCATCGGGTCGGGATAGCGGGCCTCCATCTCCTTCATCAGACGTTGACTCAAATCGAAAAGGGTTCCCACATCCACGTCCCTCCTGGTTTCCCATTGCGAGAACCATCCCCGTGAACGACCGTCTCCGCCCGGGTGTCCGTGCACCGGGCAGTCGCTTGATGCGGTGGGCTCCCGCTGTGAGACCCACCGCCCGCAGACTCGAGCGTTCACGCCCCCGCTATCCGGCATCACTGTCGGTATCGGCCAGACGAGCTGGGAGGTTAATAGTGATTTATCTCTTTTGCGTGCCGAAAAGAGGCCCGCGAGTGAGCGAACCTACACTCCCGTGTACCGCTTCTCCGCGTACGCAGACGTGAAGAGCCGCAGCGTGGCTGCGTAGTTCGGCACGAATTCGACGGGGTCGCCCACACGCGGCGGTTGGGGCAGTTCATCGACGTCCAAGATCAGGTGGTCGCTCGATGCACCCAGGACTTCAACCCGCTCATCAACCGGTACGAGACCCTCCGGCGGCACGTCCTGACGTCCGATGGCGCAGATGGCCCGCATGCGCTCGCCCCGGTCAGCGAAACTCGGAATGCCGCCGAACGCGTCTTGAGCTGCCGTCCCCAGCGGTCGGGATGGCTTGCGCAGACACTCGATCACGGGTGCGGCCACAGTGATCGCATCCGTGCGCAGTCCCAGGATCGGCTCGCGGGTCACGGTGCTCACCCCGAGCAACATGCTCTCACCAATCCGCAGGTTGTCGACACGGGCTGGCATCTGCCCGGCGGTGGCAAGCTCGATCGAACTCGACATGCCTCCGCTTACCAGCAGGCGCCGTCCCAGCTGCAGCTCGGCCGCCTCGGTAAGCCGCACCAGCTCGGCCATGTTGCCCTCGTCCGGCACGATTGCTCCATAACAGGTCAGGCTCGTGCCGATTCCGATTACGTCGATGTTCGCACATTTCATCGCACGCTCGAGGAACCCGGGCAGCTCGGCGGGCATGACACCCTCGCGAAGGTCGCCCAGATCCACCATGGCGACGATTCCGTGGCGCACACCCAGTCGCTTCGCGGCCGCATCGAGCGCCTCGACCGCCGCAGTCTCGCTTTCCAGCGACACGTCGACCAGGCGCACGGTGTCCTCGGCAAGAAGCGGCGTTGGTGCGCGCAGGAGCCAGAATGGACCCGGAATCCCCGCCTCGCGCATGTGCGCGATGTTCTCCAGGCGCGAGTCGGCAAGGCCGCTCACCCCACCGTCGAGCATGGCCCGGGCAACCTGTGGTGAGCCACACGTCACTTTGGTCACGCCGATAACCTCGCGCTGACCGATGGCGCCACATATAGTGCGCGCATTCTCGGTGATCTTGGCGAGGTCGACGGTGAGCGTTGCGCGAGCGAGCATGAAGGCTCCTTCAGGCGTCGGACGTGGAGTCGGCGGGGGCAAGACCGATACTCGAGCGCATGAGCGCAACGACCGCGCCCGGTGCGAAGTGCTTCGAGAGGGCACCGCAGCACGCGATGATGTAGTCGTTGTCCAGGGCGCAGCGGGCATCAGGAGGGGGCAACAACAGCTCGGCTCGGCCGGGCCGCGCGCGAGACGCCTCGAGCGCTACAATTCCGCCGGGGAGCCTGGTCA
>JBGSMX010000170.1:0-3743 GCA_041739935.1 Coriobacteriia bacterium
GCCGGCACGAACACCACGCCGCCCGAATCGGGAACCGTCTCGGCAAGCTCGGTGAGCGCAGCGGGCGACTCGGCAATGCCCAGAGACTCTACGAGCCACTGCACGAGCGCGCCCCCCATGAAGATCGAACCCTCGAGCGCGTAATCGACGCCCGTGCCGATCTGCGCCGCTCGCGTCACCGCAAGCCGGTCCGAATGCGGGCGAACGCTTCCCGTATGCATCAGCGTGAAGATGCCGGTGCCGAACGTCGCCATGGCCGCTCCGGCAAGCAGCCCGGCATTGCCCACCAGCGCGGACTGTTGGTCTCCGCAGATGCCCGCGATAGGCACGGCCGCGCCCAGCAGCTCGGTTTCTGTCGAGCCGACAACGCCGCTCGACGCCACCACCTGCGGCAACAGCGACATGGGTACGCCGAACAGCTCGCACAGCTCCGGATCCCAGACCCCCGTCGCGATATCGAGCAACTGCGTGCGGCTTGCGTTGGTCACATCGGTCACGTGCACCGTACCGCCGGTGAGGTTCCAGATGATCCAGGTGTCCATGGTGCCGACTGCGAGCCTGCCCATGTCCGCCGCCTCGCGTGCGCCCTCGTACTCGTCCAGAATCCAGGCGATCTTGGTCGCCGAGAAGTACGGATCGATCCCCAACCCGGTGCGCTCGCGCACGAGCGCGCTCTTGCCTGCGGTAACCAGCGCGTCGCACACAGAGGCGGTGCGCCGGTCCTGCCACACGATGGCGTTGCCTATGGGCTCGCCGGTCTCACGGTCCCAGACCACGACCGTCTCGCGCTGATTGGCCACACCTATCGCGTCGAGCTCCTCGGGTGCGATGCCTGCGTTGCGAATCGCCTGACGGGTCACCTGGAGCGCATCGGTCCAGATCTCCTTCGCATCGTGCTCCACCCAACCCGGCTGCGGGTAGATCTGCTCGAGTGGGGCCTGGACCTGGGCGAGCTTGACCCCATCGCCATCGAAGACGACTGCCCGGGTCGATGTGGTGCCCTGGTCGAGCGCGAGAACGTACGGCATTGGTCGGCTCCTTGTGCACGGCGGACTCGACTCACCCAATCACCCAAGATTGTAGCGTGTGTCGAGAACTGCAGGGCGAGGGCCCGGCGCCCATGGGGTACACACCTTGCATGGACCCCGCTCGACGACTGGAGGCATAGATGGACGACACGACCACCCCGGCCGCCCCCGAGGATCCTTCCCAGGAACCAACGGAGGTGATGCCGGTCGCTGGCGAACCGGTCGCCGAAGAGGAGACCCTCGAGGACGACGCGGCCAGGGAAGCCCCCGCCGATGAGATTCCCGGCGACGAGGAGCCGCCCGACGAGGACGCGAATAAGAAGCGTCTGTGGATCTGGATTGCCGTCGCCGTCGTAGCGGCCATCTTGCTGGGCTGGTGGGCGTTGAGCGGTTCTCCTGCCGAGGAGCCCGAGCCCGAAGAGGTCGAGCAGACCGAGACCATCTCCGTGCCCGCCCTCGTTGGCCTGGATGAGGCTGCTGCCAAGCAGGCGCTCGTCGACGCAGGGCTGTCGCTCGGCACGGTCGAGGACGCCGAATCCATCGAGGAGCTTCCCGGAACCGTGCTCGAGCAGAACCCCGGGGCCGGCACCGAGGTCGAAGCCGACAGCATGGTCAGCGTGGTCGTCGCCATCGTGCCGGTTGTTGCCGTTCCCGACGTCTCCGGGCTGTCCGAGTCCGGCGCCATCGCCAAGCTCGCCGAGGCCGGCCTGCCGGTCAGAGACACCGTCTACGAGTTCGACCCGGCGATAGCAGCCGGGTTCGTGATCTCCCAGGACCCACCTGCCGACGAGGAAGTCGAGGTCGGCACGATCATAGGGCTGGTCGTGAGCAAAGGTATCTCGGCGGGGCAGATCCCCAATGTTGTGGGGCTGGCACAGGCCGATGCAAATGGCGCCCTGGTCGCCGACGGATTCACCGTGCGCGTCGTCTCCCAGACCAACGCCGATGTTGCCGCCGGGGTCGTGTCCGCCCAGTCGCCCGCAGCCGGTATAGCCGCACCAACCGGCTCCGCGGTCACGATCACCGTGTCCACGGGCGCACCGGCAACTCCGACCGTGGTCGTGCCCGACGTCATGGGCATGCAGGTGGTCGAGGCGGTCACCACGCTCAACACCGCACTGCTCGGCGTCGATTTCGAGTTCGCACCCACAGAAGATGCCGAGGAGTACTTGCAGGTAGCGGCCCAGAATCCCGCAGCGGGAGTCTCGGCACAGCCGGGTGCAACAGTTGTGATCACAATCGGACTGCCGGCATACATGTTTGACGGGTCTTTGAGCGACGTGCTCGAAGACTTCGTCACGCTGCCGTCGGTCGAAACCACAGAGTAGCCGCGCGAGGAGCGCGCGCTACCTCCCAGCGAAGGGCCGCCCCAACCGGGCGGTCCTTCGTTTGTTGCGGGGAGGTCTGCGCGGGATCCTGCGGGAGTGTCGGCCCCCGCCTAGAAGTCGGTGCGTCAGTACGGCCAGCGCCACTCGCGGATCTCGGGCATGTCCTGGCCGTAGGTGGTGATGTACTGCTTGTGCTCGTAGAGCTTGTCGCGCACGAACTGGCCGGCGTAGGCAACCATGCTCTCGAGCTCGGGCACGCGCTGGACCACATCCAGGAACAGGTGGTAGCGGTCCAGGTCGTTGAGCACGACCATGTCGAACGGCGTGGTCGTCGTGCCCTCTTCCTTGTAGCCGCGAACGTGCAGGTTGGCGTGGTTGGTCCGGCGATACGCGAGCCGGTGGATCAGCCACGGATAGCCATGGAACGCGAAGACGATGGGCTTGTCCACGGTGAACAGTGCATCGAACTCGCGATCGGTCAATCCGTGAGGATGCTCCTCGGCAGGTTGAAGCGTCATGAGGTTGACGACGTTGACGACGCGTACCTTGAGCTCGGGTGCCTGTTGGCGCAGTAGATCGACGGCCGCCAGCGTCTCGACCGTGGGAACGTCGCCCGCGCATGCCATGACCACATCGGGCTCACCTCCGCGGTCGTTGCTCGCCCACTCCCAGATGCCGATTCCCGAGGCGGTGTGCCGGACCGCCGCGTCGATGTCCAGGAACTGAGGGGCGGGCTGCTTACCTGCGACGATGACGTTGACGTAGTCGTGGCTGCGCAGGCAGTGATCGGCGACCGAGAGCAGCGTGTTGGCATCGGGCGGCAGGTAGACGCGCACGACATCGCCGGTCTTGTTGACGACGTTGTCGATGAAGCCGGGGTCCTGGTGCGTGAAGCCGTTGTGGTCCTGCCGCCAGACGTGCGACGAGAGCAAGATGTTGAGCGAGGCGATCGGATCGCGCCACGGCACGTCGTTCTTGCTCACCTTGAGCCACTTCGCGTGCTGGTTGAACATCGAGTCGACGATGTGCGCGAACGCCTCGTAGGTGCTGATGAACCCGTGACGGCCGGTGAGCACGTAGCCTTCGAGCCAGCCCAGACACGTGTGCTCGCTCAGCATCTCCATGACCCGCCCGTTGCGCGCAAGGTGCCCGCCGTCGGCGTCTTCGGGCAGGTAGTCGGCGAGCCAGGTCTTCTCGCTCACCTCGTAGACGGCGTCGAGGCGGTTCGAAGCGGTCTCGTCCGGCCCGAACAGCCTGAAGTTGTCCATGTTCTTGCCCATGACATCGCGCAGGAACTTGCCCATGACTCGCGTTGCCTCGGCAAACGGCGCGTCGCCGCCGGCCGGGACCGCGTAGTCGCGAAAGTCCGGCATGCGCAGGTCACGCC
>JBGSMX010000010.1:0-1771 GCA_041739935.1 Coriobacteriia bacterium
AAACACGTTAGAGCGAACCGCCACCCCTACTGACAGCAAGGAAGCGCATGGTGCGCAACGGCGATCTCGAGTCCGACTTCCTCTGGGACGATGACTCATCACCGCCTCTCCCTTCCATCTCGTGGAAACCTTCGGACCTCCCCGAACTCCCACCCGCCAAGCCGCCGCGGCCGCTGGCTCGGCTCATCAAAGCGATCTGGGTACCCTGGCTCGCGATGTTGTGGCTGTTCGCACTCGCTACCGCACCTAACACCTCGCCGGTGCTGTTCGTCATTCTGCTAGCAGTCTCTTGGCTTGGCACTGGCCTGGCCGTTCTCTACGCGACGTACTCGTTCAAGATGGCCCTCGTCCGTAGGGCGCCATCAGTGCTCGAGCAACGCAACATCGGTAGTCTGCTTTGGACCTGGAACCTATATGCGATGGTGGCTGCGACCTGGGACAAGACGGTTCGCTCGGACCCGGAGCTCAGTGAATACGCAGACCGGCTTCGCTGGCTCTTCATCGCTCCGGTGGCGATATTCGGGTTCGCAGCGCTCGCGTCCGTCCTTCGGGGCTACTGATTACGGCGGTCGCTCTAACCCCGGCATCGAGCAGACGGCGTGAGCGCTACAATCAAGCCAGCGCATGACCGCTGCTCATGCCGAAACACGTTAGACGGAGGGCAAGGGACTTGCCGATGCTCTTGGAGCTTCGAGACGGTGAACTCGCGTTTCTTCGCTCGCTCATCAGCGCGAAGGTACGCTTCCTTGTCATCGGTGGCTACGCCGTCAAGTGCTACTGGCCTGCCCGGGTCGTCGAAGACCTGGACATTCTACTTGATCGTTCGGCGGAGAACGCCGAACGGGCGTACGGAGTGATTGTCGCCACGCTTGGCTACCGTCCGAAGTTTGAGAGCGCTGATCTGACTCGCAGAAGCAAGAAGCTGACGCTCCCCGACTCGCCGGTCGACATGCTCACATCAGCTGAGGGCATTGAGTTCGTCGATGCATGGTCTAGGCGGATTGAGGCCACTCAGAGCAATCTTGCGATTCCCGTGATGTCACTCGCTGATCTTGTCGACATGAAGCGGCATACAGCTATGGACCCATCCCGGGGGATGAAGGATCTTCACGATCTCGAATGGCTCGAGTCATTGGAGACGTCGCAACCGATCTCGTCCACCCGAAGCCTGACTGACCTCGTGACTCGACGGCAGGAGCACCCATGCAGTGGATAAAGCGTCTCGACCGGAGAGTTCTGCTCGTAGCGGGTGGCCTCTTGGTGCTTGCACTGGTGTTTCCGCCCTGGCACGCCTACCGCGGCATGACGCCGGGCAACCCGTCCTATAGAGGTTCCCGCGCAGCGGCCACCCCCGCCATGGATGTGCCCATCGGTTGGAGTTTCATGTTGGCCCCGCCTGCGGCGACCACCGGCTTCAGTGTAGGGATTGACTGGTCGCGGCTCCTCTTGGAGGTGCTGACTCTACTGGCGGTCGCTGGTGTTGCTCAGCTTGCTCTCAGCAACTGGCCCGGTACCGCACAGACCGGCTGACGGTATGGCCCCCGTCTAACCCGGGCGTCAACCTGACAACGCCGTGTGCGCTAGACTCGGGTTCGGAGCGAGCGTAGGCGTTGCAGGTTACGCCCAAGAACGTTAGCCCGAACCGGCGGCAGGGGGAGTCGCATTGGCACAGTACGAGGCTCGTCTGACGGCAGCCGGATTCCTCGGCGATCTTCAGGTCGATGTGGACGGGAGCGCGGTCAAGCTTCGAGGGGCTCGCGCATCGCAGCAA
>JBGSMX010000013.1:0-1858 GCA_041739935.1 Coriobacteriia bacterium
TTGCGGAGTGATGTGCGATGACCGTGGATGAACTCAAGCGCGAAGCCCTTCGCTTGGACGCCCCTGCGCGGGCGGATCTCGCACGCGAACTGCTGGTAAGCCTCGACGACCTTTCGGAAGCGGAAGTTGAACGACTCTGGCTCGAAGAGGCCGTGCGGCGTGACCAGGAAATGGCCTCGGGCGCAGTGAAGCCCATCCCGATGGACGAGGTCTTCGCGGAATTGCGGGCCTCACGCAAGTGAGACGGCGCCCCGACTTACATCCGGGCGCCAAGATCGAGTTGCGTGAGGCGGCCGACTACTACGATGAGCAGCGCACTGGGCTCGGTAGCGAGTTCCTCGATGCCGTCGAAGCAGCCATGCTGCGCATCATCAAACACCCCGAATCGGCCCCGGTATCGCTCCCGCCCGTCCGCACGCACCAAGTTGAGCGATTCCCGTTCTCGGTCATCTACTCGATTCGCGACGGGGATATCTTCGTTTCCGCAATCGCCCACAACAGTCGCCGGCCCTTCTACTGGAAGGATCGGCTGTAGGCTGCAGGGGCGTGTCTCGAACAAGCGCATCGAGCAGAACGCGGCGAGGTAGACTGACCTGAAGGCGCTGGGCGTCTGCTCATGCGCGAACCGTTAGGCGGATGGTCGGGGATCGTCCGGGAGTTGGAACATCTTCCTCCACTGGCAATGTACGATGCACGGAGTCGTTGAATCGGAGGCCTGATGCTCGTCGATTGGCATACCTTGGCGGTGTTCGTCCCTGTTGCTGCGGTCTTCGTGGCAATGCCTGGTCCGGACTTCATGTACATTAGCGCCAACGCTGTCGCCTATGGAAAGCGCGGTGGAGTCTACTCAGCGCTGGGTACCACCAGCGGGGCATTCGCGCACGTTCTGCTCGCTGCGTTCGGACTGACTGCGGTCGTTGCAACCTACCAGCCGGCCTACGAGTTCGTCCGCATCGCCGGGGCGGCGTATCTCGCGTTCCTGGGTGTGCGGATGATGATGAGCGCCGGAAGCCTCGAGTCGTCCACGTCGCAGTCATCCATCAGCGCAGGATCGCTGTACGGTCGGGGCTTCCTGAACAACCTGATGAACCCAAAGGTCATCCTCTTCATGCTCACGTTCCTTCCGCAGTTCGCTGACCCTGCGAGAGGGCCGCTCTGGGCTCAAATCTCGATTCTCGGGGCAGTACTCTGCGTCGTGATGATCGCGATTGAGATACCGATTGCATTCACAGCCGGGCACTTGGGCGGGTGGTTGAGCGGGCGCGCTAAGGCCAGCAACTACGTCAACAAGGCCATGGGGGCTTTCATGGTGGCGCTTGCGGTGTACGTGTTCCGTGCTCGGCGGTTTGCTCATTAGGGGGCACGCGCCTAACAATGATTCGTTAGTGTCACTCTGCCCCCGAGGGATACCTGAAGTCCGCTTTCAGGTAGCCTCGGAATCGACGGCGGGGTGACCCGAATGATTTCTGTCGCCCGAGTGGGCTGACTGTCGGCTGTTATGTCCCCCGCCGTCGGATCCGAGGGGTCGCCGACGTGACCTGATAGGAGCCTGGCCTAGAGGCCCCAGCTAAGGCGTGTCGGCCGACGAGACCCGCGTTCGGAAGGGATACCCGACGGAAGGGACTCACAGATGATCACAATCGGCATCGACCCGCATATGAAGACCCACACAGCAGTCGCCGTGGACTGCGCGATGGGGGCGAGTCTCGGGACGCGCACCGTGACAGGTGATGGTACCGGGCAAGACGGGCTGCTCGCCTGGGCACGCGACCTCGGTGCGGAGCGCTACTTCGCCATCGAGGACTGTCGACATGTCTCCGGCAGACTCGAACGCCACCTGCTCGGACACGGCGAGCGC
>JBGSMX010000019.1:0-9351 GCA_041739935.1 Coriobacteriia bacterium
CGCGTCCATGTCCAGCAGCGTCGGATAGTCCACCCATCCGGGCTCAGGCACGGCGACGTCCGCGACGCCGATGTCGAGCTGGAGACGCATCCGCGCGCCTGCCAATCTGGTTTCGACGAGCGCACGCACTCCTGGATACCGGTCCTCGATGGTGATGGGTTCGACCGCCACGTCGGCGGAGAACTCGACACCGTCGGCTGACTCGACCGCGAGGCACTCGCGCACCATCGCGGCGACGGCCTCCGGTGAGCTCTCCATGCGGCCGAGGAAGTCGATGTCCCTCGTCGGCCGAGCCACCGCCCCGTCCCAGACGCGAAGCATCGCCGCGCCCTTAACGATCAAGCAGTCCGCCCACTTGGTCTTGGAGAGGCGGTACAAGAAGCGCTCCATCGCGTAGTACTGGAGCACCTGGTTGAAGTCGAGGCCGATCTCACCGGCCTTGTTCTTCAGGCGAGCCCGCACCGAGGCGGGGAGATTGGTTGGCTTCTCGGTGGTCACAGGAGTGCCGTCAGGTAGGGGGTGATGACGGACTCGACCTTGTCGATACGCGCGAACTCCATGATCTCTGAAGGCGTGGCTGCCCGCTTCCTCACGACTTCCTGAAGTGCCTCCATCGCGATGTCGAAGCCGATCCTGTTGCGGTACTTGAAGCAGTCGGCCACGGTCTTGGCGACGCCATACACGCGAAACAGCGCCCCCGCCATCGAGTGTTCCTCCACCCCGGCCCGAAACGCCGCGTCGCTCATACTGAACACCTGTACCTGCGGGTAGCTGAACTTGGGAGGCGTCACGTTCCGCGGCAGCGCGATCTGCACGGCATTGGGTATCTGCGTCCCGATGCCGTGATACTCCAGAGCGCTCACGAGGCACAGGACTGCCTTGGGGATGCGGCGCATGACCGCGGCGACATCCGGACTCTCGGGAAGCGGCGCCGAGGCGAGAAGGAACACTCCCCTGCTCAGGGTCTCAAGCTTCCCGTGATCCCTCATCCAGTACAGGGTCCGCCTGTGTATGCCGGCCTCGAGCGCTTCGCCCGTGCGCATGACTCCTTCATGCGCGGCGAAGATGGCCTCGGCTGCGGCAAGCGCGTTGTCACTTGGCTCTCTCATGGGACATATAGTACAGCACTTGGGCGCCAAGTGTTACATATTTTGTCCCACAGTCCGCGAACGCAAGGCCCAAGCCGACTAGAGTCTGGGATCGACAGGTTCGCTTTCCATCGCAAGAACCGCGAAGACCGCCTCATGCACGTGGTAGAGCGGTTCGCGGCGCACGAATCGCTCCAGGGACTCGACACCGAGGGCGAACTCCCTCAGGGCCAGCGACCGCTTCCTTGAGACGTTGCGGTCTCGTAGACGGTTCAGGTTCTCCTCGAGCAGGTACTCAGGACCGTAGATGATCCGCAGGTACTCACGTCCCCGGCATTTCACCGCGGGCTGAACGAGCTGGCCTTTGTGGGTGGAGATGAAGTCCATGGGCTTCACTACCATACCTTCGCCTCCGGCCCTCGTGAGCTCGTCCCACCACTCGACTGCGGACGACACCGAGGTCTCATCGCTCAGTTCGACTGTGCGGAAGGTCGTCGCAAGCAGGATCTCGTCGTGCCTCGCCATGCCGGCGATCGTCTCCATGTGCCAAAGATGGTCCTTGCCCGTGTGGCACGCTCCTTCGGTGGCCAGGATGTGGAACGGCGCCAGCCTGAGGTCGTCGATGCCGAGAACGGTCCAGCAGTAGCGTCGGTACGCCTCGGTGAAGAGTTCTGCGGACTCCAGCCGAGTGCCATAGCGCTTTGCCATGTCGCCGACGTCGACTCCCCTGTCGGTCGCCATCTGCAGAGCCTCCACAGCTGCTGGCAGACCCGTGCGAGCGGCAGAACCCACGACCGCGTACTGATCCTTGAGGAGCTCGACAGCCTTGGCGGACCAGGGCATCAGCTCGCAGTCGAGCGCGACCCAGTCGGTTTCAAACGATGACCACCAGTCTGCTGCGCTGACCGCCGATCGCACACGACCCAGAAACTCGCCTTCGGTCTTCTCTGAGTCGAAGAACTTCCGGCCCGTCCGTGTGTAGACGATGCCAGCTGAACCGTCGGCAACACCGAAACGCCTCTCTGCGACAGAGGCATCCCTGCAGACGATGACGATTGCGCGAGATCCCATGTGCTTCTCTTCGCACACGACCCGCTCGATGCCGTGACTGCGGAAGTACCCGAACGCCTCGTCCGGATGCTCGAGGAGCCCCTCCCGCTTGGTCGTCTCGGGAGGCGACATGGTCGGCGGGAGGTAGAGCAGCCAGCGAGGATCCGCGGCGAACCGACTCATGACCTCGAGCGCTGCGCGGGAGTTCTCCTCCCGGACAGTGACATTGCCGCGCAGACGCGTGGCAATGATGCGCTTGCCCAAGACGTCGTCAATGTCCAAGAGATCATCGGGCCGCGTTTGTGCGAGCACGTTGACGGTCAGTGGCTTCACGGGCTCGAAATACACCTCATGCGCGGGCACCGAGACGAGCTCCTTCTCGGGGTAGCGAAGCGCCGTCAGCTTGCCGCCGAAGACGACACCCGTGTCGATGTTGATTGTGCGGTTCACCCACTCCGCCTCGACCACGGGAGTGTGGCCGTACACGACTACAGCGCGACCGCGATACTCGCTTGCCCAGTCGAAGCGCACGGGCAGCCCGTATTCGTCAGTCTCACCGGTCGTCTCGCCGAACAGAGCGAAGTCGCGAACGCGGCCGGATCCCCGGCCCTGCATCGCCTCTTTCATGCCGGCATGCGCGACGACCAGGTTCCCGTCATCGAAGACGTAGTGGCTCACGAGACTATCGAGGAAGTCGGCGACCGCACGCTTGAACTCCGGCGACTCGCCCGAGAGCTGCTCCAGAGACTCGGCGAGTCCATGCGCGATCGTTACGTCTCGGCCCTTGAGGGCCCGCATGAGCTTCATGTCGTGGTTGCCGGGCACAGCCACGGCCACCTCGTCCTGCACGGCCGACTTCACGAGCCTGAGCACGTCCACGACTCGCGGCCCGCGATCGACGAGGTCGCCGGTGAAGACCAGCTTGCGTCCCTCGGGGGCGATGACCCGCCATCCTCGCGCGTCATCCGGCTCGACCTTGTATCCGAGTTGATCTAGCAGCTCGGCGAGCTCATCGAAGCATCCGTGCACGTCGCCCACGATGTCGAAGGGACCGTGCTCGGAAGTCCGGTCGTTCCACAGAGGCACGCGCTCGACTATCGCAGCCTCGGCCTCTTCAACGCTGGAGAACACGTACACGTAGCGAAATCCCTCGCGCTTGAGGGACTTGAGGGAACGTCGCAGCGATTCGCTCTGACGCTTGATGACATGGGCGCCGAAGTCCCGGTCTTCGCGCTGACGGTTTCGCTCAACACATAGCCTGTCCGGCAAGTTCAGGACGACGGCAACTGGGATCACATGATGTTCTCTCGCGAGCGCGACGAGTGGCTTCCGGGCTTCGGCTTGGACGTTGGTGGCATCGATGACTGTGAGCTTGCCGCGTGCGAGTCGCTTGCCCGCCACGAAGTGCAGGACCTCGAACGCATCGTTGGTCGCGCTCTGATCGTTCTGGTCGTCGGAGACCAGCCCACGGCACTCATCTGAGGAGATGACCTCGGTCGGAAGGAACCGCTCGCTTGCCCAAGTGGACTTGCCGCAGCCGGAGATCCCGACCATGACGACCAAGGACAGCTTCGGCACGGTGATCGTGTTCTTGGGCTTGCGTTCGTCAGTCATCGGCTGAACACCGCCATCTGAGTCGGCGCACCATGTGACTGGTCGATCGGTCCAATCGGCTTGAACTCGACAGTGTAGCCGTGCGCGGATGCCACGCCCGAGGCCCAGCCCTCGAACTGCTCGCGGGTCCACTCGAACCTGTGATCCTTATGCCTGAGCACGCCGTCCTCCATGCCGAAGACCTGGTTGTATTCGATGTTCGGTGTGGTCACTACCACAAGCCTCGGTCCCGCGAACTCGAACACCACACGCTCCAGCGCTGCCAGGCGACCGGCATCAAGGTGCTCGATGACTTCGGCGACCACGCCGGCGTCAAACCCGCTCAAACGCTCATCTCGGTAGGTCAGGGATCCCTGTATGAGGTCGATACGCTCGCGCTGCATTGGCGGCAAGTCCCTGAAGTGCAGCCTGTCCGCAGCGAATTCAAGTGACCGCGTCGAGACGTCCATGCCAAGGATCTTGGTGAACTGACGCTCCCCAAGTAGGGCGCGCAGTAGCTTGCCGTCGCCGCAGCCCAAGTCCACCACGGTCCCCGCGGCTCGGGATCGGAGTTCTTCCGTAATGGCGATGACACGCTGTTCGTTCAGTCCGAGACGCTCTTCGGTGTCCGGAGCGGTCTCTTCGGGCGGCTCCTCGAGCGACTCCGGCGCCGCTTCGTCGACGAGCAACTGCTCGAGCGCAGCCGTCTCGAGAGAACGGCGGTGCTTCAAGTAGCGCTTTGCGATGAGTTCACGCTCCGGATGGCCGGCCAGCCAGTTCTCGCCATAACGGATCAGCTTCTCGACTTCTGCGTCGCCCACCCAGTAGTGCTTCTGTCCGTCGAGCACCGGAATGAGAACGTAGAGGTGAGTGAGCAGCTCGGACAAGCGAACCGTGCCTTGCAGCGTCACCCCGATAATCGGACTGACACCCCATTCGGGGAAACGCTCATCGAGCAGCTGCTCGTGCGCGCTGACCTCGTAGCCGAGCGGCTCGAACAGCCGTCGCAACAGGTCGGAGCCGCCAACGCACTGCACGGCCGCGACCGTAGCCTCGTATGGGAGTCGGGCCTCAGCAAGATCCGGGTGCGAGTCGCACCGCCCATTGAGCGCGGTCTTCAGCGTCCGCGAGATTGCCACACTCATGAACGACGACGCGATATAGGGTCGCGAGTTCACATACGGCTGCAACGGGGCACCGTGCGGGGACCCCTTGCGCGCACGAGAGAGGTCCACCGGATTCACATCGAGCAGCAATGCCGCCGTACATCGGGCGTCCGTCGCCTCTGGATAGAAGACGATCGCGTCTCCGAACGGGAGACGCGTCGTGTGCACGCGCTCCGGATGCTTGTGCAGAAGGTAGCCGAGGTCCGTTGCCGGTTTAGTCGTACTCGTGATAGTCAGAAGCATTGGCAACTCACATCTGCTGCGTCGGTGACTCCCCAGTTCGAACTACCATTGTATCCGTCCGACGACCGACAGTCGGTGCGCAACCGGGCAAGCGCCGCGGCCAGTTCTGATCCGGTGGTTTCCGAATGGCCCATGAGTCTCGCCAGTCTGTCGAAGACAGGGGTCGCCACAGCGCCAGGAACCCCACTGTCCGCTCAGCCCGCACCACGGCGCATATGAATTGGGGCCCGAGAGTCGCGGCGAATTTGGGCACCAAATCGGGCACCAAGCCGATGTCGAGGGCCGATCCTCAGCAACAGGGATCTTTGGGCACCAAGATGAAACAGAAATGGCACCTGAGCTGGGCTTTTGCCCCCACAATTGCTCCCAGAACGGCACGATTTGGTGCCCGATTTCAAGCACGCTTCAGGGATTCCCAAGCCTCTGACCTGCGGTTTTATGGTGCCCCCAAGGGAATTCGAATCCTGATTGTGCTTGTGACTATTGGGACTCGTTGGGACTCGTTGGTACGGCGGAGCTGCGGTGAGTCCCAATAGTCACCAACGAGTACCAACAGTCACCATGTATTTGGGCACCAAATCGGGCACCAAATCGGGGTGCGATCGAATCGCAAACGCGGGCCGCGCGCTCGGTACGTAGGTCAGCCTGCTCGTGAGCAACTAGTCCGCAACGTTCGGGGCCTTCAGATGGTTGCGTTCCAGCACCCTTCGGACTGACAGCAGGGCGGCGATGCCTTCGCCGACGGCGCTACCGACCTGCCTGGTGGCTCCCGACCGAACGTCACCAGCGGCGAACACGCGGTCAAGAGAGGTCGCGTAGGAATCATCGGTCGTGATGAACCCCATCTCGTCGAGATCGACGATACCGCGCAGGAACTGGGTGTTTGGATCCAGACCGACGAAGACGAATGCCGCCGCCGGCTCGAAGCGCTGCTCGCGTCCCGAAGCGCGTTCCCGGGCGATCACTGCGCCAAGCCGCCCGTCCTTGCGCTCGAAATCCATGATATCCATCCCGGTGTGGACCTCGATCTTCGGGCTGGAGCGGACTGCCTCCTGGACGAGCGCGCTCGCGCTCAACTCGCCATGCGTGAGGATCGTGACCTTCTCGACGATCGTCGCGATGTACAAAGACTCCTCCAGAGCGGAGTTCCCTCCACCTATGACCACGATCTCGCTCGCACCCTTGTAGAAGGGAGCGTCGCAGGTTGCGCAGTAGTGAACACCGAGCCCAATCAGACCGCCTTCGCTTGGGATGCCGAGACGGCGGTAGTGTGAGCCCGTGGTCACGATCACCGCATCGGCGCCGTAGACGTCGCCCGACGCCGCGGTGACCAGCACGCAATCGGACTCGCGGTGTATGGTCGAGACCTCCACACCGGAGAGGAGTTCGACATCGTAGCGCCGTGCATGCGCGATCAGCCGGTCCGCCAACTCGGAGCCACCGATGCCCTCCGGGAACCCGGGGTAGTTGTCGATCCGCTCGGTCGTGCCGGCCTGACCGCCGAGGGCGCCACGCTCGAGCACAAGTGCGTCCATGCCTTCTCGGGCGGCGTAGATGGCGGCTGAGAGTCCGGCCGGACCGCCGCCGACGATGACGATGTCGTAGACAGTGCGCTGGGCCCGGAGCTGAAGACCGAGCTTCCCGGCCAGCTCCGCATTCGAGGGTTCGATCAGGTGGCTGCCGTCGGGGAACACGATCGTGGGGATGGTGCGCCCACCACTCTGGAGTTCTTGCACGAAGCGCAATCCCTCTGCGTCGGTGTCAACGTCGATCCAGGCGAATGGCACTCGCTGCTCCACGAGGAACGCTTTCGAGCGGCGGCAATCCGGGCACCATGGCGCTCCGTAGATAGTGATCTGGTCCATCTTCACTCCTCGGTGTCTTCCTGCTTTGAGACGAATCCGGCGCGGTCATGGTCTCCCCGCTGCGAGCATCGGGTACAGGCGAGTATAGGCTGTGCTGGGTGTATACCCGTGCCCACGAATGGCGCGCCACCGCGTCGTGAGGCATGCTCGGTATTCCTCAGTTGTATCCGATGTCGGCATCCGCCGTACCCAGTAGGAGGCATTAGATGAGCTTCAAAGCCCTGTTTCTCAACTGCACGCTGAAGCGTTCCCCCGAGGTCTCCAACACCGAGGCGCTCATCGACAAGGTCGCAGCGCTGCTCGCCGATCTCGATGTAGTGAGCGAGACAATCCGGGTCACCGACTACAAGGTCGCCTTCGGGGTGTCGTCGGACGAGGGTGACGGTGACGAGTGGCCCGCGATTCTTGAGCGCGTGAAGGCGTGCGACATCCTCGTCATCGCTATGCCGATCTGGTTCGGGGTCCGCTCGTCGGTCGCGCAGCTCGTGCTGGAGCGACTCGACGGCACCTACGCCGAGGGCGACACCACCACCGGGCAGTATCCCCTCTACGGGAAGGTCGGCGGCGTCATCGTCACCGGCAACGAGGACGGGGCGCACGATTGTTGTGCAAACACGCTGTTCAACCTCACCCACCTCGGGTGCATGGTTCCGCCGAACGTCGACTGCTACTGGGTCGGCGACGCAGGCCCGGGCCCAAGCTACCTTGCCGCCGCCGGCGACAAGCACCTTTACACCAACAGGACAGCTCGCTACATGGCGCACAATCTTGTCTGGGGCGCGAGCACCTTGCGGGCCCACCCCATCGACACAAACCTCAAAGCTCTGGATTCTGAGGCCAAAGCGGTCAGCCGGTAGCGGTGGACTCGCTCCTCGATGGCGTCGGCTTCAGCCGAGCAGGTCACCCAATTCCTCTGGAGTCGTGACGGGTCGCTCGCACGCGAAATGGCGGCAGAGATACGCGGTCGTGGACCCGCCTATGGAATCGCGCCCTTCGAACAGCGAGATACCGCTGTCCTCATCCCGTGCCTTCGCGGCGACGACGAGATTGGGTCTGTAGGTCGCACGCACCGGCGCCAGCATCGGCAGGGGGTCGGGACCGATGATCGCCAGTTCGCTTGGCGGAGACAGGATGAAGTCGAGTGCCGAGAGCCACGCGGCGAATCCGAGCGGGGTCTGAGCCATCTGCTCGCCCATCCCGGCGACGGCGACGAGCGCCGCCTCAGAGTACCTCGATTCACCCGTGTACTCGCCGAGCTTCGCGAGGACCATCGCTGCCACGGACCCGCCGGAGGGCATGGCGCCGTCCTGGGTCTCTTTGGGCCGGAACAGCAGCTCCTCGTGGTCGTCGCTCGTGTCGTAGAAGCCGCCAGCCGGATCGGAGAAGTGCGCAAGGATCTCGTCCGCAAGGCCCGCCGCCGCGTCGAACCACACCGGGTCGAACGTGCTCTGGTAGAGCTCCAGTAGTCCCTCGGCGAAGTGAGCGTAGTCTTCGAGGTAGCCGTTGAGTCGAGATTGGCCTGCCTTCCAGGTGCGCCGGAGACGGCCGTCCTGATCCCGCATCTGACCCAATACGAACGCCGCGTTCATCTCAGCAATGGTCAGGTAGTCCTCGCGGTCGAATGCCCGCGCGGCTTCTGCAAATGCCGACAGCATCAGTCCGTTCCAGGCGATGAGCACCTTGTCATCAGTGCCCGGCCTCACGCGGCCGGATCGAACCGTCAGCAGCCGTTCGCGTACGCGTTGGATTCGCGCCTCGACATCCGCGATGTCGAGTGATGACTCAACGGCTGCCTGCGAGATCGGTTTGGCCGCGAAAAGGATGTTCGCGCCCTCGAAGTTGCCGCGCTCGGTGACGCCATGAGTTGACATGAAGAGTCGGGCATCACCCGCCGGATCAGCTGAGTGGTCGTCAAGCGCCGCCACAATCTCGTCAGGTCTCCAAACGAAGAAGCGCCCCTCCTCGCCCTCCGAGTCCGCGTCCTGCGCCGAGTAGAAACCGCCGTGCGTGTCCAGCATCTCGCGAGCAACATAGTCGAGCGTCTCCTCGGCAATGCGCCGGTAGAACGTGTCGCCAGTGACCTGCCAAGCGTGCAGATACACACGTGCGAGTTGAGCGTTGTCGTAAAGCATCTTCTCGAAGTGCGGCACGAGCCAGATCGCGTCGGTGGCGTAGCGGTGGAAGCCTCCGCCGAGTTGGTCGTAGATCCCCCCATGGGCCATCGCATCGAGGGTGTGGGTGACCATCTCCAGCAGCGCCTCGTCGCTGGTCGCCACATATCTCCGCAGGAGGAACTCTAGGACCGCCGGCTGTGGGAACTTGGGAGCACCGCCCCAGCCACCGTGT
>JBGSMX010000036.1:0-2854 GCA_041739935.1 Coriobacteriia bacterium
GGCGGCTGTCGCGACGTTCGTGGTGCTCCGCGGCAGGCGCCGCCGGGCAGAGACGGAGTAGGCGGACCAGAATCGAGCGCTGGGGCGGTCGTTGAGCGTGCTGGACGAGGTGGGCGTCGCCTACATGCTCGACATGACCAACGGCGGTGATGACCTGTGCATCAACGTCCCCGATCAGCTTGGCGAAGACGGAGGACCGCCTATGGATCAATGTGCACCATGAGCCAGCGAGAGAGGAGGACTTAGACAACAAGGCCCAGCCGCTATGCCAGGACATGGAGGGATGACATGCGCAGACGGTTCATTCACATGCTCGCGCTCGGTTTGGTGCTCCTGTTCTCGGCTGTCGCCACGGCGCAGGCCGCGCCGCGCCTCGCCGGGGCTCCCGAGATTCCGGTGCGCCCGTACCCCAGCTACACCTAATACTCCGAGCTGCTCCCCATTCTCAAGACGATCGCCAAGAAGAGTCCCCGTGTGACGGTGAGGCAGATCGGCCACTCAGCGAACGGCAATCCCATATGGGTTGTCGAGATCACAGCGAAGTGGCAGAGCAAGGCCGTGAAGGCGCGCAACCTGAAGTACCGCAGCCTGATCGGAAAGGAGCCGGCGAAGGCCAAGCAGATGCTGACCGTCAAGAGCGGCATCCGCGCCCCTGTCTACATCAACGCAGGCATCCATGGCAACGAGACGACAGCGACTGACGCGGCGCTGGCGCTGATCCGCAAACTGGCGTTCTCGAAAGACGCCGAGACACTCCGGATCCTCAAGAACTGCGTCGTGCTTATCAACCCCTGCCTGAATCCCGATGGGCGCATCGCCGACGTGCGTGTCAACGGCAACGGTTTCGACCTCAACCGCGATGCGGTCTCCGTGACACAGCCCGAGACCGTCGTGTACATGAAGCAGGTCACGAAGTACAGCCCGGTGACATTCCTCGACCTGCACGGGCATCACAGTCTCATGCTCCTCGAGCCGTGCACTGCCCCGCATAACCCGAATCTCGAGTACGACCTCTACATCAAGTGGGCCGAGCCGCTCGCGGAGTACATGAAGAGCACGCTGGAGGCTGAGACCGGATACCCCGCGACGATCCCATATCAGTGGGGGACGGCCAAGGACGAGTACGACAACGTGAACGAGTACTGGGAAGACTACGGCGCGATCTATACGGGCATGAATCCGGGCGTCGTCGGCCAGGTTTTCGAGACGATCTCCAAGACCCAGGACGGGGTGGACGCACAGTACTGGGTGTCGTGGGCCATGATGAACTACGTGGCGGGCCATCGCTTGGCTATGCTGAGGGACCAGGCCGAGTACTTCCGCCGCGGCGATGAGAACGTGCCCGACTCGGTGACCGGCCGCCCATGGGCGGGCAACATGACCGAGATGCTGCGTCCCGTGCCGTGGGGCCACCCGGACTTCCCATACCCGAACGTGGTCGGCGACGTCACTTTCCCGTACGCACACATCTTGCCGGTCGACCCCTCACTACAGAAGGACCCGCTGCAGGCGTATAAGTTCGTCAACCATGCGCGGATCTTCGGCATCGAGGTCCACGTGGCGACCAAAGCGTTCACCGCCGGCACGACCAGCTATCCGGCGGGCACCTTCGTGGTTCGCACGCAGCAGCCCAATCGCGCGGCTCTCAGCAACCTTCTCTGGGACGGCGAGGATGTGAAAGCGCGGTACAACGTCAGCGAGATGTACGACATCGTGGCGTGGAGCTTGCCCGAGCAATGGGGCTTCGACGCCTACGTCGCCGACGATCCCTTTGCCGCCAAGCTGGCGAGGGTGACCGGGAAGGTCGCCAAGACCGGGACGCTGGCCGGCAGCGGGCCTGTGTTCTGGTTCGCCGGTGACAGCAACCAGGCCGTCAAGACCGTCAACGAGATGCTGGCGCGCCTCTACAACGTCGGGATGGTCCACGAGACGCTGCCGGCGCCGAACGACGGCGTTCCCTTGGGGGCCTTCGTCGTCGACACCACCGACAGGCCGGGCGCGCTCGGTTACCTCAAGCGCACTGCCAAGGCGTATGGCGTCGACTTCACGACCGCCGAGCACCTGACGCTCGACCTGGTCGCCCAGTTGTCCACGCCGACGGTCTCGGTAGCGGTGGATCGGCAGACGCTGTGGGTGCTCACCGAGGTCCTGGGCTTCCGCCAAGCCTCGGCAAACGCCGGCACGTTGGGCAGTTCTACAACCGCCTACCTCACCAGTCAGTCGAGCACGTCCGCCAGCGCCACACGCACGGGGTTCGCCGACGTGCAGACTTGGCTGAACGGGGCGAGCGCCTTACAACAACGGACGTACATCGGCGTCACCGGTGGCGCCTCCCAGGCTTGGGCGGCCGAGCTTCTGCCCGACGTCACAGTCGCCAAGGACCCCGAGGATCTCGACAACGGCATCGTCATGGCCCGGTATGGCACGGACAGCATCTACACGGCTGGCTACCCGGAGAACGACTATGCGTTCTGCTACCCGCCGTACTGGTTCACCGAGGACAGCGACGCCGTCTCGACCGACATCAACTACCAGGCTGGCATCACGGGGCCGTTCCACTCCGGCTTCTGGAACAACAGCAATGAGGACGCCGTGGGCGCGGGTGCGATGGTCACCGGCACCTACGACGGCGTCGCTGAGACTGACTACAACCGCGTGGTGCTCATGGGCTTCCATCCGACCTTCCGGGCGATGCCAGAAAACACGTACCTGCTCGTCGCGCGTGCGATTCTCCTGAGCAGCGCCACGTTCCCCGCCGAGCCCTGAGCCGGCGGGAATCCCGCCGCGCGGTCTGATGTCTGAGGCGGAGCGTAGGAATCAAGCGAGAAGTGGCCGGCGACCGTTCGGTCGCCGG
>JBGSMX010000047.1:0-6687 GCA_041739935.1 Coriobacteriia bacterium
GCGCGGCGCGCTGCCCGGCCACGGCGTGCCGTCAGGTATCACAGCCACGGTGCGCTCCGCCTCACGAGTGCCCCGGTGGCCGGCAACGCCCACATGCTCTGAGTCTGGTCGCGGCCAGCTGCACAACCAGTCGCCATGCAAAGACAGGGAGAGTCGTGGCGAATCGCATTCCAACTCGCCTAGGTTGCTGGATTAGTCTTGCTAGCCACTCCAACCCCAGCGCCTGCATCCACCGAGGGGCCCTGCGAATCAGCCCCGCGTTGTACTCGAACGCAGCACCTACACCAATCATGAGACACCCGAAATCGCTGCTATGCCGGAGCATCCATTGCTCCTGCTTGGGGGCGCCGAGTGCAACGAAGAGCACGTCGCAGCGTGAGCGCCGCAGAGTCGCAAGAGAGTCAAGCTCTCGTGCCGCGTTGCCCTCGTCAAACGGCGGCGAAATCACGGCGGCAAGCGCGAGTCCCGGGTACTCGCGTTTGAGTTTCTCGACCAGCAGGCTAAGTATGTCCGGCGTCGACCCGTACAGACCGACGCGGTAGCCACGGTCGGCGCAGTAACCAATGACATTCAACATCACCGAAGGTCCAGAGAGGCGCTGTTGATGAACACCTGACAGCAGCGAGATGGCCCAGGCAACTGGCATCCCATCGGGCAAGTTCATGTAAGCCCCGCAGAGAGCACGGTGGAGACCGGGACTCCTGGACGCCTCGATGATGCTGCTTGCGCAGACCTCGCAGATGTAGCGGCCTCGCCGATCGGCTCGACAGGTTCGAATCACGTCGTAGATAGCATGCGGATCCGTATGTCCAAAGGGAACGCCCAGAATGTCGACGTCTTCGACTCGGCCGGGAGAGGTGGCGTTGTCGACCGACCGTGCGCCTGGTATAGCGGTAAGACGCCTGCGAGGCGCAGAACGCGGGTGCATGTGGTGCTCGACACCCGACTGGCTGTCCACGAGCGTCCGAGCTGCGGAGATCATCGAACGCCCCACGTCAAGTGTGTAGAACCATGCGGCTTCCGGCAGCGACGGCCGTACTCGCCGCGCAAATGCCCACCGATAGTAGAGGCCGTTTGGAGAACGCCGAGAGCCGAAGCTGCGCACAACTTCCCGTGGGCCAAGACGTCGGAAGCGCGGGTTTAGCCCCGACTCGTCCGCAGGCATGAAGACGGGTGTGGAGTAGCTCACCAGGAGTCTGAAGCCTCGGTTGCTTGCCCTTACCGAGAACTCGTAGTCAGCTCCATACTGAGGCATCTCAGGAGCGAAGAGCCCACACGCTCTGAACGCCGCCAGTGGTATCAGTACTCCTCTGCCAGAGAGAACGCTCACCGGTACAACGCCGTCTCCAGCAACACCACAAGCGCCAAGAGAAACGCCCTCATTCGGGCGAGTGGACTTTGCCGTCCGCCAGTTGATGCGAACACCCCCGTCGCGCACCACGTGGGGCGGTGCCTCACCGACAGCGACAGAACCGAGAAGGGCTGGCCAGTGCGCGTGTCCCAATGCCTGTAGGCGAGCCACGTAATCGGAGTCGACCGTGACGTCATTGTTGAGCAGCAGTACGAAAGCGCAGTCCGTGTCGTTCTCGAGCACCCATTGCACTCCGGCATTCACGGCGCCGGTCCACCACATGCTGCCGTCGCCCCTGAGAATGGTGACCGCCGGCCAGCGCCCAGCAACGACCTCGGCCGTGCCATCGGTCGATCCGTCATCGACAACGACGATTGCCCGTGGTGCCACCGTCTGAGCCATCAGGGCCTCAAGGCAGCGTAGCGTCAGGTCCCGCCGCTGATGCACCGGAATCACAACGCACGTCCCGTCACCGGCCGGTGGCGCTCCAACGCGAGCCGCTGAAGTCATCTCCGGCGAACCAGAGTCACGGGATACCGAGCCGTCTGTAGACAAGCGAGCGTCCCTTCAGCAAATCGCGTGACCATGTCATCAAGCGAGTACTTCGTGCGAGAGCGCTCGCAGCCCGCTTGCAGCGCCGCATGCCAACTCGAATCGAGAAGCACCCGCTCCACTGCTCGGACGTAGCCGTCCAGCCCGGCACGCGCAGCCACCACCACACCATTGACATCAGGTTCGAGATACGAGATCTCAGGTCCATGATCCGCGCCAGCAATCGCAACGAGGGGCGTTTCCGTCGCAAAGCTGTCGAGTGCCACGAGCCCGACTGCTGCCGGAATCATCAGAACACTTGCAGCGGCCAGGTACCGACCTCGCTCCTCACTCATGACCGGGCCGATGTAGTGAATCCAAGGGCAACTGTGCGCAGTGCGACGGACCATCTCCTCCAGCGGACCAGTGCCAAGGATCAGGAGATGGAAGTCGGCTACCCGCTCACGAAGCTGCCGTGCGGCTTCCAGCACCACGTCGATGCGCTTCTCACGGTGAAGGCCTCCGCAATACGCGGCCACATGAGCGCTCGGAGAGATCCCGAACTCGGCCCGGGCGGAGGCTGCGGCGCCTGGAAGAACAGCCGCCTCGTGGAGCGGGTCAGTGTCGAACGCATTGTTGAGCACGGTGATGCGCGCCGCCGGATAGCCGTGTGACGCAACGAGACTGGCTGTCGCATCCGTGTAGGCGAACCACCAGTCGACGTGTCGCACAGTCATTCGTTTCCAGACTTCAGCCGCGTGGTTGGCGGAGGTGTGCTGCAGGTTCGCACCATGGCCCCAGAAGGCCATACGACTGGGCGCCAGCAGGCGCCGAGCTTGGAGCGCGTGGTTCAGGATCAACCTGGCTGCCTGCTCAACGACCACAAGATCCTGCGCAGCGGCAAGGCGCAAGCACGACTGCCACTCCAGCGCAAGACCACCGACGGCGAACGACGTGACGGGCGTGAACACGCCCCACGATAGGTCTGACGCGTGACCGCCGGCTAGCTGCGCGCGGCGATCCCCGTACGCGACGGTCAGAGCGACCCCATTCGCGTCGAGTACATGCCGAAGGCGCTCGAAGAACGCGACGCGGTAGTCGGGCATCCAGTCCCACACGATGAGGACGCGGGCTGCGGACGCGCGAGTGCGCGCAGGCGTACGCGGCCTCCCATGCCCCTGGCTTGAGTCCAGATTCAACCCTTCTCCCGTGAATGTAGCCGTCCACACGCGCGCCGGCGTTTGCTGGGCGTGTATCCTACCCGACGCTCGTCGCGGCATGGACACGTCTGTCTGAACCTATCCGGCGGCAACTTCGAAAACGACGCGGCGTCCGCGCCCCAGCGGCACGCGCGACGACACAAGGTCCTGGAATGCCGCCCGACGCTGCGCGCCACACAGCTGCTGAGTGCCACTCAGCCATGGAGCGGCCCCGACAGTTCTGTTGCTAAGCACGGACCCTCCATTCCGGCCCCGAGTCAGAGCCTCGGTCATCAGAGCCCCTTCCGCCCCGGCCGTCACGGCTGCGTACGAAGAGCGGCCCGTGGCATCAGATGCGCAGAGTACTCCGTCAACTGACGCTTCTCGTTGCCGTCACGGCCGGTGGTGGATGGCCCGAGAGTAGATGCGCCGGCGTCCCCACGAGGCACGTCACTGGGCCTTCTCGTGCTAGTGTAGCCTCGCACACTCGAAGCGCACCGTCGCTGAAGAACGCTTGGCTATCCAATCGCGAGTCGGTCGCCGTGCTCGCCATATGCGCAGGGCGCCGCAAGGTGCACCGGCCCGGCGACTTGAACGCCGCGCAGCACGATGACGCCGATTCCGCAGACACGCGCACTGGTGGTCACAGCCTGAACTACGTGTTGGCCAAGTCAGAAGGTCCGGGGCGAGCGCCGCAGATGGCCTTGGCCGCAGTCGTGTTGCTGGCCGTCGTCATGGGATTGGCCTCCGGCTCGGTCCAGGTGGCCGCTTCCGTGGCACTGTGCGTCTTCGTGGCGGCGCTGTCATTCTTCCACCTCCCCGCGATGGAGCGACTTGTTCTGTGGGTCTACGCAGGTCTGCCCTTCGTCTGGGCTGCGGCACCTCTGCGCCCCGATGCCGTCAACTACGGCGCGGCAGTGACCATTGCGATTGTGGTCACGGCCGTTGTGTCAGTCCTGCAGAGCAGACACGCAAGGCCCGACGCCTTTCCCCTATTCTTCCTGCTTGTCGTGGTGACCGGCTTGGTTGCCTACGGGATCGACGACTCGATTGCGAACTACACCTGGTTCATGTGGCCCGTCGCGGCTGTCGGCCTGTACTACGTCGTCCTGCTATCCAAGCAAGACTTGGTCTTCGCGGTGAAGGCGCTGCTGGGTCTGATGGTTCTCCAAGCACTCATCGGCTTGGTGCAGTCGTTTTCAGAGCGGCCCGTGATGGCAGGAATCTCAACGCTTCTGACCCAGTCAAACCGAGGCTACTTGGGCCGAGTGGTGCCAGGACTCGCAACACAGGTGCACCACGGCTCAGGCACTTTCGAGCACTTCAACCTCTATGCAGCGTTCCTAACGTTTGGGGTGCCCCTGGCCTTTGCACTGTGTCGTGCCCGTTCGACACCCATTCGCTGGCTGATGCTCGTTGTTCTGACGGGCGGCGTGGTCACGAGTTACTCGCGAGGGGCGTTGCTCGCGTCCATCATCGGATGCGTCTTCATCTATGCATTCGACCGCCACTCACGCAAGACATGGCTGGCCATCGGTGTGGCCGCTACAATCACTCTGACGGCACTCGGCGGGCAGGTGATAGGTGACTACGAAGCAGAGACCGGAAACGTATCCCATCGCGTCGTAACCTGGCGCTATGCGGCCGAGAGGGCGGCTGAGGATCCGGCGATGCTGGTCTTTGGCTATGGATATCGACACTTCCAGGAGGCAGTACTTCAGACCTCATCTGGGTCAAGGCCGGCACCCGGTGTGCAGCGATCAGTCCACTCGAGCCATCTCCAAGCCCTGCTCGAAACCGGAGTCATTGGCTTCCTCCTTCTGATGGCAGCGACCATCGGGAACGTGATCAGAGCCGTCAGGCGCAGTCGAGCCCCTCTGACCATCGCTCTGTCCGGGAGTATCGTCGCATTTGTCATTGGGCAGACGGTGGACAACGCGCTTTTCGGATACCACGCAGCGGCTCTGGCGCTGCTCTTGGCCCTCCTCATTCGCTCAATGAGTGGCAGGGATGAGGCCCTTGCGGCACTCTTCGCTCGAGGACCCGACAGGATCGCGGTCCAGGCGGACCACTTCACGACAAGAGCGGAGAGACCATAGCCCTGCGTCGAGATGCAGGAGCCCGTAACTCCTGGGCGCGGGAAACGTCACAAAGAGACGGCGGTCCGGCTCCCACCTACGGTCACAAAGATCCGCCCCATGTGGCCTTCACGGTCCAGCCACCGTGCTGGAGCACACGTGTCGATGGACGATCCGCCCAGCTTCCGCAGGAAAGCGGTGCGTTGCCACAGCTGCGCCCACTAGGACAGGAGTGACTGTTCAGATGTTCCGAGTCGGGATCGCCGGGCCTGTCAGCATGGATCTTCTGGACTTTCCGAGCGGGCCTCCATCCGATCTGCCGCAGAGCTATGACGCCCCGGTCGTCTCACATTTCGCGAACGCAATCCTGCGGCGTGGCCACCGCGTTGTGGTCTACACGACGTCAAGGAGCGTGCAGCAGTCAATTTTGATCGACCAAGGCCAGCTGGCTGTGTGGGTCGTCCCTCGCAGAAGACCGCGGTCGGTGCTTCGCTTCCACGCCGCGGAACGCCGTGATCTGTGCTCGGCAATGCGACGCGGGCCCAAGGTCGACGTTGTCCACGCAATGTGGTCATACGAGTTCGCCCTGGCTGCGCTGCAGTCAGGTATACCGTCGCTTGTCCACTATCGCGATCACGCTTGGACCATCCTGAGATTCAGCCGCGACCCGTACAGGCTGTTTCGCTGGCTTCTGAGCAGCTATGTGACCCTTCGCGCTCACTGCAAGGCGGCAAACTCCGAGTACCTCAAGTCAGCGTACGGCCGCCGCGGCGCCGACATGATCGTCGTCCCCAACTTCCTGCCCGCCCCGCCCGAAGCTGCGGCGCGCGACTTGGAGGCAACGCGCAGCTACGCGATTACCGTCTCGAACGGCTTCGCTGGACGGAAGAACGTCGGCCTCGCTCTTGAAGCCTTTCGCATTCTCAGGCAACGCGGCATCGACATGGAGTATCGCCTCGTGGGTGCCGACCTGGGCCCTGGTCAAGTCGCCGAGACGCATGCTCAGTCGCACGGCCTGACTCACGGAGTGCGATTCCTCGGTCGACTACCTTATGTCGCTGCCGCTAGAGAGGTAGCGGGAGCGGCGGTACTTCTTCACCCTGCGTTAGAGGAGTCGTTCGGCATGACAGTACTTGAGGCGATGTCCGCAGGCGTGCCAGTCGTGGGAGGCGCTGACTCTGGAAACGTCCCGGAATTGCTCGATTTTGGCCGATGCGGCCTGTTGTGCGATGTACGCAGCCCTCAGGCGATCGCCGACGCGGTCGAGGGCGTACTCACGAATCCCGACCTTTCCAGGCAGTTGGCCGAAGAAGCGCGCGCCCGATACCTGGAACGCTACTCGGAGGAGACCGTCATGGACATCCTGGAGCCGCTGTATGCCGACCTCGCTTCACAGTCGAAGTAGCTCCGGCGGCGGGTCGTTCGCGTATCGTGTCTCGTCCCGGCAGTTCAGCACCGGCGCCCAGCGAGCCGGGTGGCTAGCCGCCGTCGATGGTCACCGCGGGGACGCCGGCGACGATGTCGCCGG
>JBGSMX010000073.1:0-6309 GCA_041739935.1 Coriobacteriia bacterium
GGCTGGTCGGCGAGGCGATCGCCAGGGCAGGGCACGGCCACGTCGTGCGCGTCGACGGGTTCTCCGAGCTGCCGCGCAGCATGGTCGAGGTGGCAGGGAAGCTGCTGCGCTGAAGCACTGGAGCGCAGGGGTCGGGGAGGCGTCGTGAACGATGTGTCATGACGCTGCAACAGCATATCGCAGCCGACCTCGCACCGACAGGGATCGAGCCTTCATGTGGGCGGACATAGAAGAGGCGTTCGGCGGCGGCCACTCACAAGCATTCGCGGGGGTGAGCGAGAGGCAAGAAGAGGCGTTCGAAGAAGGCTGGTAGCGGCGGCAGACTCGAACCTAGGACACGCGGATCTGACTGCCGCGCTATGCTGTGAAGCGATTGTGTCCAGTGTCGAAATGTGCGCTTTTTGCAGGCACAACCGTCTAGGCCGTTCAACATGGTGGCAGCCGATTCCGAAGCGTCGTCAGCCCACGCGTTAGCAGGACTGCTAGCAGGCCCTCATTGTCACCCGCGCCATGTTCTAGCGGCCTTGTAGCGGCCTCCTGCGGCCTCTACGCTCCTGGTGCGACGGGTACCGGCTGACCACGGAGACCGGCCGGCCCCGTCGCTTCGCTCTGTTGCGACCCCCCGCCGCGGCCGTCGCCATGTCTGGACGACTCATTTGACGTCTGGCGTAGCCCGCTTCTTCTGTGCGCCCGCCCGAAGTCGTAGTCTGTCCATGTCAACCATGCGGCTGGGCGCACGCTCGAATCCGCGCAAAGCGAGGCACGCTGAGGAGTTGCCGCCTGATTGGCTTCAAGATGAATACCATGCGCCCGCGGGCATGGCATATCTATCACGCGGTTCCGGTCGAGCATCCGGAACTCCATACCGCTCGGCAAGCCTGCGCCCTCTTCGCACACCGTGCTCACTTTGAGTTCACGGACGCCGATACCTACGACATCCGCTCCAGCTGGGCGGTGCGTATCGAACCTGACATCGACAGTGAAGGCTGAACTGGCGCGAGAGGGACTGAAGTGAATCAAGAACTCAGTCGGCGCCTGAATCGCGCTCTGAAAGCCTCAGGTCTCGACGACGCAGAGATCATGAAGTACGGCATGCTCGTGCTCAGCGCCGAAAGCGTCGCCGACCTGCCGCTCGAACTCCAAGAGGTCCTCGCCAGCGCGGAGGGCGCCTCTGATCCCACACCGCCGGGAGACGTGACGGTCCCCAGTCCCGATACCCTCGTGGCCGCCCTCAGTTCTGCGGACCCACCCGCTCGACGCAAGGCGGCAAGACTGTTGGGCAAGAGCCGCTGCATCGAAGCCCGCGAGGCCCTCGAGCGGGTGTTGATTCGCGACGAGGCAGCAGCGGTGCGCCGTGCAGCCGCGTGCGCTCTTGGGAGACTCGGCCAGCGACGCTCGGAGGCGTGCCTGCGCAAGGCGCTCTCGGACCCTGCCGAATCGGTTAACAAGGCAGCGAGGACCGCAATCAGGAGGCTCGGCGGTGTCGTCGAAGACACCGTGACTGCGCAAGCGGCCGCACACGGTCTGCTCCTGGACCTCGACGACACAATCATCATGACCAGTATGCTGCAGGAGTTGCGCGCGCAGCGCCGCTGGAGTGAGGTGCACGCACGGTTGCGAGAGACGAGGCTCTCACCGGGATTCAAGGAGTTACTCAGCGAGTCGGGGAAGGACTTCGCCATCGCGGTGGTGACGAGCTCGCCGCGGTCGTACGCTGAGAAGCTCCTCGCACATCACCGTCTCGACCTTCCCGTGGTCGTCGCCTATCACGACACCACACGACACAAACCGGACCCGGCCCCGCTTCTGCAGGCCTGCGAGAAGCTCGGTCTGTCGCCGAGCCGGTGCGTCCACGTCGGCGACCAAGCCGAGGACTCCCTGGCTGCGGCGAGTGCCGGCATCTGCGCGATTTCGCTCACGCATGACGGATCGCTCTACACAGACACGACGGGCGCGAAGGCTGGCTGGGTGTGCTCGGACTGGCGGGAGGTCGCCGAAGTCGCGAGGATGTACTTGGACGATATGGCACGCCGTAACGGGCGCACGACCCTCGTCCGGCTTGAGGTGCCGAAGGGGAGGTGGGTGGAACTGTTCCGTGGCGTCGCCGACCTCTACGACGCCGACCGTATGACGGCCAACATCCGATGCGATCTAGGTCTCACGGAGTTGCGGTTGGGGCAGCGACTCGAGTCTGATATCGGCCTGCTCAACTACCACCCCATGCGCTGGGGGCTGCGTGACGACACTACCCAGGCCGTCCTGGACTTCAAGAACGGGAAGAGCAGAACGGTTCGGCTCGTAAGTGAGCTGGCCGTCTCGCTGGTGAAGGCCAATGAGCACCTCTTCCGCGACAAGTTCGCCTGCCGACTTGTCGTCGCGGCCCCGACAAGCAAGCGGGGGACGGCAAGGCACGGCATCGAGGCGGTCGGTGCGGCCTTGGCCGAGCGTTTCCCCTGGCTCTCCCACGGGAGGGGTGCGCTCATACGCGAAGGCGAAGTACCGACCTCGCACAAGTCCGTGTCGTCGGAGCGACCGACTGCAGAGAGGCATGCCGCAACGATTCGCTGGGCAGGAGAGAGCCGTACAAGGCCTGAAGGTAGATACAGCGTCCTGCTCCTTGACGACGTGCTGACGACGGGGCACACGGCGGCCGGATGCAGACGGGTGATTGAGACGGCCCTGCCGTTGTGCGGCGGAGTCGTAGGCTGCTTCATTGGACGCACGTGCTGAGGGCGCCATGGATTTGAACACGTTGCAGATTGTCGCGTTGCTGAGCTTGGCCGGCGTGAGCCGACGGACGGTCGCGGCTCTACGTTTGTCGGGTGATGACGAGACGGTGGACCCTGCGTTCCTTCTTAGCGCGCTGCACGAGTTGGCTGCAGCCCACCCGCGCAACCCCAAAGCGGTCCAGGTCGCGAGCCTCACCGCGAGGGATGTGGAGCGCTCGATGGAGGGCGCCGTCGATACGCTCCAGCGCTGCGAGCGCAGTGACATCAGGGTTCTATCGCCGACCACAGCCGGCTTCCCCCCGCGTCTCTCGGAGATTCCCGACCCGCCGATGGTGCTCTACGTGCTCGGCTCCGTCGATTCGCTCCGCGCGCTGCGCTCGGTCGCAATCGTCGGCACTCGGAGTCCCGCTGAGTGGGCCTACACAAGGAGCCACGACTGTGCACGGCAGATGGCCCAATCCGGCTGGCTCGTGGTCAGCGGTCTGGCGCGCGGGTGCGACACAGCCGCGCACGAAGGGGCGGTCTCGGCCGGAGGCCTCACAGCGGCGGTTCTGGCCCACGGCCTCGATCGCGTCTACCCGGCAGTGAACAAGTCCTTGGCCAACGCCATCGTCGATAGCGGCGGCTGTCTCGCGTCCGAGTATCCGCCAGGGCAGAAACCGCGAGGTTACCAGTTCGTCGAGCGCGATCGGCTGCAAAGCGGACTGAGCGATCTGGTTCTGGTAGTCCAGACGAGCTCTCGGGGCGGGACCATGAAGACGGCTGGCTTCGCGCAACGGCAGCGGCGGCCCATCGCATGCCTTGAGCCCCCTCCCAACGAAGCGAACGACGAGAGTTGGGCAGGCAACGTGCTCCTGCTGAACCAAGCTGTGGCTACGCCGCTACCCGGGGATGTTCGCAGCACGCCGGCGATGCTGGAGACCCTGACGCAACAGACTCGTGCACCTCAAGCGCGCAGTGACCAGTCGGGTGATGCAGCCGGACAGACAACGCTCCCCATCTGACACACTCCCCGCCCAGAGGATGAACTGCCAGAGAAGGCAGCCCGGCCACCCGCTCACGTCCGCTTCGGTCTCGTTGAAACCAGACAACAATCGCAGGGTCGCGAAGACATGCGCTGTCTGTGCCACGTCTGGCGAGCGATTCCCCAGAAGGGGTGGCCGCTCTGCCTTCGAGACCGAGCGCGAGAACAGCAGTCCGGTGCTCGACGAGCAGCACCTGCCGCACCGCAGTGGCTTGGGGCCGCGACGCGTGTCTGCAGAAGGATGCTGGGGCTGCCGATACGCGCGCCTATCGGCCGCTCTTCACCGCTGCCGCTTGAGTGTTCTCGGCGGTCGGCGGGTTGACTCTTGTGACAACTAGCCGGCCGCCGTTCATCGTCTGTAGAGAATGAAGGCAACCGCCTACCGAGGCAGTAGGATGGAGTCCCCACTTCACCTGCGAGGGGCGATGAGCCAAGACCTTGTCCTGCTGCCCGAAGAAGAGGAACTCGCCAAGCTGAAGGTGCGCCTCGCCCAGCTTGAGGACGAGTTGGCCGACCGCGAGGTCGAACTCGCGACCCAGCGCAGGCAACTGGCAGGGTTCCTTGCGTTCTACCTTGAGCGCGTAGGCACTCGCCTGGCCGAGCTTGACGGACTTGAGGTGGAGATCGCCGCCCTGCTCGCCCGCGGCGACCCCACGCCCGAAGCCGAGGAGACCTTGCGGGAGGCGCAGCAGCGGGCCGACGACTCCACCCGCGCTCTGGGCGACGACCCCGAGAGACTCGCCGAGGAAGCGGCCGCGTCGCAGCGCGAGATACCCGTCGACCTCAAGCAACTCTACCGCCAGGTCGCCAAGGCGGTGCACCCCGACTTGGCTCTCGATGAGGAAGACCGAAAGGTGCGCGAGAGGCTCATGGGCGAGGCCAACACCGCCTATGCCGCCGGCGATGTCGAGCGCCTGAGGTCGATCCTGGGCGACTGGGAGTCACGGCCCGAGGTCGTGGGCGGCGAGGGCGTCGCTGCCGAACTGGTGCGCCACATCCGCGCCATCGCCGCGGTCGAGGCTCGTCTGGCAGAGATCAGCGACGAGCTCGAGATGCTGTGCTCCCAGGACACCTTCCGCTTGTTCGAGAAGACCGAGCAAGCCCGCGAGGAGGGTCGCGACCTGATTGCCGAGATGGTCGCCGAGATCGAGGAGCGCATCGCCTTGGCGAGGGCCAAGCTCGACCGACTCAAGGCCGAGGGATCGTAGGACGCTAGGCTTGCCTGAGAAGAACAAGCCCTCTGACAGCGGGGCCGACCGAACGGCCTCAGATTCTCGTGACATCGTGCGTCGAGGAGTGGGTCTTGAGCGCGCGGCGGGCGTGGTTGCCCGCGGCGTTTCCCTTTCCGCTCAGCTTGACTCCCGGCGCGCGGTCGATGAAGCCACGGCCCGACCGGCAACGCTGGCGGTCGCCGAGTCGCGCCGAGTCAAGTCGACGCACACATTGGTCGTCAAGCCGAACGGCACGCTGTGGGCATGGGGTGCGAATCCTGCGGGCCAACTCGGCCTCGGTGACTACCTTCGCCGGGAGAAGCCCGAACAGGTCGGCAGCGATACCGACTGGCTGACGGTGGCCGGCAGTCATGACACCTCCTTGGCGATCAAGAATGACGGATCGTTGTGGGCGTGGGGACACTACCTCCACGCCCCGTTCGGTCAGGGGCCCGCCGTTCCCACACGAGTTGGCACTGATAGCGATTGGCTCAGGGTCGCAACTGACGGATACGCGCACGTGGCCATCAAACGAGACGGAAGCCTGTGGGCGTGGGGTCTGAATCTGGAATGCGACATCCCGGTCGGACACGACTTCACCGAAGTGTCTTCTCCTGTGAAGGTGGGCGAAGACATGGACTGGCGAGTAGCGGTCCTCGCGGGAATGGGCGGGCGAGCTGTGAAGCAGGATGGCACGCTCTGGGCATGGGGCGTGAACATCCTCGGTGAGCTCGGCTTCGGCGACACCACGCGTCGGCAAACCCCTGCACAGCTAGGCAGTCGCACCGACTGGGTGTTTGTCACAGCGAACCGTCTGGCATTCGCAATCACGCGCGACGGATCGCTGTGGGACCTCAACAGGTCGGGACTCTATGGACCCGAGTACAGCGGGGTGCGGGTGTTCCCTGCACGCGTTGGAGAGGAGACGGGCTGGCTGACCGTTGCCACGAATGGTTCCTTGTCGTACGCCATCAGACGCGACGGCACGCTGTGGGCCTGGGGCTGGAAAGACCAGGACGCGGTGCGCTCTGGTGACTCCGAACCGAGCAACCGCATTACACCGACGCGCGTTGGTGGCGACACTGACTGGCGGCTGGTCGCCACGGCTGGGTTCTCGACATTCGCAATCAAGAACGATGGCACATTATGGGCCTGGGGCAGCGATGACGACGGCCAACTCGGTCTTGGTGATTCCCTTGCCCCTCTCCGAGGTGGCCGAGAGGCTCGTGAGACGCCCACTCAAGTCGGTCGGGACAGCGACTGGGCCGTGCCCCATGACTGACGACAGCCGGCAACCCGAGAACAGCGCGTCCGCGGCCTCCGCATCCCGCGACCTCGTGCGGCG
>JBGSMX010000074.1:0-5355 GCA_041739935.1 Coriobacteriia bacterium
CTGACGTCCCCGGCCGGAAGGCCGAGGTCGATCAGCGCGCCGAGCACCTTGTCGCCGGAGACGCCGCTCGAGCAGTCGAGATAGGCGATCACGGGGACGCCTCCTCGGCAGGTATGCAGGGGCGGTTGATCCGGGACGCGACCATCGCCGCGCCAAAGCCGTTGTCGATGTTCACGACGCTGATGCCGCCGGCGCAGGAGTTGAGCATGGTGAGCAGGGCGGCGACGCCGCCAAAGCTGGCGCCGTAGCCCACCGAGGTGGGAACTGCGATCACGGGACACGCGACGAGTCCGGCTATGAGCGAAGGCAAGGCGCCCTCCATGCCCGCTACGGCGACGATCGCTCGGGCGGAGTGAAGTGTGTCCTGGCGGGCAAGAAGGCGGTGCACTCCGGCCACTCCTACGTCGAACAGGCGAGTGACGCGGTTGCCCATGACTTCGGCGGTGATAGCGGCCTCCTCGGCAACCGGGATATCGGCCGTCCCGCCGGTCGCTACCACGATGTGCCCCTCGCTCGGACGCTCGTCGCGCCGGTCGACAACGATCAGTCGCGCCTGCTCGAAGTAGCGGGCGTCCGATGCGATCTGCGCAAGGGCCTGGAAATGCGCGGCATCGGCGCGCGTGGCGAGCAGAACATCACCGTGTTCGAGAAGTTCCTTGCCGATCGAGCGGACTTGCCGGGGGGTCTTGCCCTGGCAAAACACGACCTCGGGAAAGCCGCAGCGCAGCGCGCGGTGATGATCGACGTGTGCCCCGTCCAGCGTTCCGAAGGGCAGGTCACGCAGGGAAGCGACCGCCTCGGCGACGTCCGTCTGACCGGCGGCGACCTGTTCGAGCAGCGTGCGAAGGGTATCGGCATCCACGTGGGGCCGCCTTTCGACGGTGTCGTCTGCCAGGGGCACCGTTCGACGCATTCTGGCAGGAGTGGCACTATAGTGCCATACACAGCGGATTTGCGGCTGTTGCCTGGGGAAACCGCCGGATGCCGGAGTCACCGTGCCCGAGACCGACACATCACGCGATATCGCGTACGAGCGCATGTACTATGGCGTGCGTTCCGTCGCGCTGGCAGTTGCACTCCTGGTTACGGCAGTCGGGACCTCGCTGTACCCCTCGCTGGTCGTCGAATCTTTGGCGTACCTGGGGGTCTTCGTCGGGGTAGTCTCCACGGCGAGCATTGTTGCAGCCATGAGGGTCCTGCGCGCACCGTTGGAGCGGGCGATCCTGTGGATCTGGCCGTTCGACCTGCTCGCGCTCGGCGCGCTCGGAGCGGCGTTCCACCAGTTTGAGGACCCTGCCTACGCTGCGCTGATCGCAATTCCCATCATCTACGCGATCATCCTCCGCAGCCGCTGGGTTTGGTGGCTCGGGCTTGCCTCGGCGTTGACCTACCTGCTGTCGCATGCGCCGTACATGGGAGACGCTCACCCGCTTGGCGTGGGACTTCTGTTCATCAAGGCCGGGCTTATCGTCTATCTTGCCTACATCGTCGCCAGCAGCGTGGCCCGCCACACCGAGCACGAAGAGCACATGCGCGAGGCAACCGAGGAGAAGCAGCGCCTGAACGAACAGCTGCAGCGTCGTCTCTCAGAGCTGCAGGCGGTTTCGCAGATCACGGAGATCATTCACTCGTCGCTCGACTTCGACCGGGTCGGCCCGCTCGTGCTCGAGGTGCTCACCAAGGTCGTGGACGTTCCGGCATGTGCTCTGTTCGTGATCGACAAGCGAAAGGCAGAGACGCTGTTCTCCGCCAGCGTAGGGATCGCGGGCGCGAAGATGGACTTTCGCTCGGTGGGAGGCTTCGAGGACGGATTCGAGATCGCCGATTCGCACTTCGCCTGTCTGTCGGTCATGGACCACCACCAGATGATGGTGGTGTTCTGCGCGGACTCCGACGTGGTCGAGGCGCTTTCAGAGGAAGATCGCCTGGTGTTGCAGGCTGTGTCGAGCGAGCTCGTGGTAGCGGTCGAGAACTCCCAGCTCTACAAGCTGACCAAGCGCCTCGCGATCACCGACGAGCTCACCAGCCTGTACAACTACCGCTTCTTGCAGCAGCGTCTCGACGAAGAGATCGAGCGGGCCAGACGCTACGCCAAGGACCTGTCGCTGCTCATGATCGATGTCGACGAATTCAAGCGCTTCAACGATACACACGGGCACATCGCAGGCGACCGTGCCCTGGCGGATCTTGGACGCGTCCTGCGCACCAACGTGCGCGAGGTCGACGTCGTGTGTCGCTACGGTGGCGAGGAGTTCTCCGTCGTTCTGCCTGAGACCGACGCCGCCGGAGCATACGTGGTCGCCGAGAAGATCCGCGAGGCGATCGCTCTCAACGAGTTTCTTGACGCCGAGCACAACGCGGGCGTTAACCTCACCGTCAGCCTGGGTCTGGCGACCTTCCCGGCGCATGCGACGGACAAAGAGGCGCTGCTCAAGATGGCCGACGATGCACTCTACCAGGCCAAGAGCGGTGGCAAGGACCGGGTGAGATCGCCTGTGATGCAGCGTCCCACACGGCAGTTGCCGACTGCGACAGAAGAGGAAGGGTAGGCCGTCATGCCCCGCTATGCGTTCCTGGGTCCGGCCGGCACGTTTTCAGAAGAAGCGCTGCGGGGGCTGGGCCTGGACGACATCCAGCCCGTGGCCTGTGCGTCGATCGCCGAGGTGTTCACCATGGTCGAGCGAGGTCGTGCCGATGCCGGCATCGTCCCGATCGAGAACTCCGTTGAAGGATCGGTCAATGCGACGCTCGACGCGCTGGGCTTCGACTCGTCGCTCACCATCCACGGCGAGTACGTGCTCGACGTGCGCCATGCGCTGATCGTGGCTCCCGGGATCGGCCTGCGCGAGATCACGCGCGTGACGAGTCATCCCCAGGCGACGGCGCAGTGCCGCAAGTGGCTGGCGCACCATCTGCCCGGCATCCCGGTCGAGGCCGCGAACTCCACCGCCGAGGCGGTTCAACATGCTGTCGCGGAACCCGGTGTGGCGGGGGTGGGTACGCGTCTGGCCGCGGAGATACACGGTGGATTCGTTCTCGAGGAGTCGATCGAGGACTTCGCGGACAACCAGACGCGCTTCGTGATGGTCGGCCGTTCTAAGATGGCGCGCACAGGCGACGACAAGACTTCACTCGCGCTGTTCATGCACGAGGACAAGCCGGGCGCGTTGCTCATGATACTGTCCGAGTTCGCATACGGCGGGATCAACCTGACCAAGATCCAGTCGCGCCCCACAAAACAGGTGCTGGGCGAGTACATGTTCTTCGTGGACCTGGCCGGGCACATCGAGGACCCTCAGGTCTCGCTGGCGCTCTCGTGCCTGAGGCTCAAGCTGCGCGAGGTAAAGGTACTGGGCAGCTATCCGCGCTACCGCAGTTAGGCTGCCAGCGGCACTTGTCGGCACTTCTCGGCAATTCGAAGGGACAGACTTCACATGGCATCTGACGACCGCGTGTTGGTCATGGGTATCGGCAACGTGTTGATGAAAGACGAAGGCGTAGGCTGCCGGGTCGTTGAGCTGCTCGCCGAGCGCTATCGGTTTCCCGACAACGTCGAGATCGTGGACTCGGGGACCATGGGCATGATGATCCTCAACCTGTTTCAAGACCGCGACTTCGTGCTCGTTATCGATGCCGTTAACGGCACAGGATACGCACCGGGAACAGTGGTGCGCTTGTCGCCCGAAGACATCGCCTCGAACTCGGTGCTTCATTCGCTGCACGACATCCGGTTCGTGGATGTTTTGCAGGCCGGTCAGTTGATCGGCGTCGAGCCAGAGGCGCACTGCGTGGGCGTTCAGATCGAGGACATGACGCCGGTGGACCTCACGATCGGGTTATCGGACTCGGTCGAGGCCGCGCTCGATACCGCGATAGACGCGGTGTTGACCGTGCTGGCCGAGCGCGGGATCGAGCCGATTCACTCGTCTATGTAGAGGAATCCCGCATCGAAGAGCCCCGGGTCTTGCGAGAGCCGGGCGACCACGTCTTCGACGTCGGCCTGGCCCACCCCGACGACGAAGGTCCCATCACCCATGGCAGCCACACTGGCGCCGGCAAGCCCGTTGCGTTCGAGCACCTCATCGAGCGAGGCGTCCGGCTTCACCCACACCGCGACACCCCCCGGCTCGACCTCGAGGCCTTCGACCTGCTGGATCGATCCTCCGGTGGTCGAGGTGTCCGGGGTGCTTTCGTTCGAGTCGCAGGAGCGCCAGAAGATGAGGACCAGGATCAGCACAACGATCAACAGCAGCACGGTCGCCAGCACGCCGTGCGAAGTCGACTCCTCGGAATCGGTGAGTTCTGCGTCCGGAATCGGCGAGCTGTCGGTCATGGTTCCCCTCCGGGTCGGCCCGGCACCCCCCGGCGCGGAGCATCCCGTATGTGCTCGAACGAGTATAGACGAAACCCCGGCACCCCCGGCGCGGCGCTCAACTATAAGTAATCTTGATTGAAAGAGCGCTTTCGCTTGATTCTGCGTTGAGCTGCTGATATATTGGTGAGCAGACGAACGAACAGGATAACGATGCCAGCGTTCACGGCGGATCTCCACAATCATACGCCCCACATCAGCTCCGACTATCGCGGTTCTTCCGACACGACACCCCGGCAGATCGTCGAAGCGGCGCTCGACGCGGGAATCGACGTGTACGCCGTCACGGACCATTTCTCGTGCGGCTTTGTCCCGGGTCTGATTCTCGCCGCCGAGCAGGTGGCCGCCGAGACGGGCCGCTCGCTGTTCGTCGTGCCGGGCACCGAGCTTCGCGTGCGTTTTGGCGATGACGAGGCCCACATCACGGCGCTCTTTCCCCAGCAAGGCTACGCGACGGCAACCACCGCCCTGTTCGGGATGCTCGGGTTCTCAGACGAGCTGCTGTCACCTCACGAGTTGCCCTACGCGACCATCGAGCGCGATCCGGTACGTGTGGCCCGCATCATCGATTCGCTTGGCGGTATCGCGGTCGTCGCCCACGCAGACCGGGTGTTCGGCGACTACCGTCTGGTCGACTCCCCGCTGTTCGAGCGGCTCCTTGCCGAGGACACCGTGCTTGCGGTGGACATGCTGCACGCGCGCGATGGCGAGTACCGACTCGCTGCGTGCGACGTGAGCCTGATCGGATGCTCGGACTCACACTGCCTGGAGGAGATCGGGCGTCGTCGCACATTGCTTGCGATGCCGGAGCTGAGTTTCGACGCGCTGCGACGTGCGCTCGCGCGGCGGGCGACCGTTCACCTGGGCACGATGCCCTGCTAGCTCACGGTACCCGGAACGGTTCGTAGTCGTCGGGCCAGTGCAGCCCGGTATGCGGCGCGAGGCGACCTCCCAGATAGCGGGTGGTTCCGCGCAGGTTCAGC
>JBGSMX010000076.1:0-2332 GCA_041739935.1 Coriobacteriia bacterium
ATGACGTAGTCCATGTGGCTTTGCGTGTAGACCCGCCTGGGGATCGCGAGGCGCACCAGTTCGCGCGGGCCGGCGATCTCCTCGCCGGTGGCCTCGTCACGGCGTCCGAACATGAGCGTTCCGATCTCGCAACCCCGCACACCGCCCAGCAGGTAGAGCGCGTTAGCGACCGAGACGCCGGGAAGCTGCGTGGGCTCCAGATGTGCCGCGAAGCGCCGTGCGTCCAGGTAGATGGCGTGGCCGCCCGGAGGCCAGAGCAGCGGCACTCCCGCATCGCGCAGGTGCTGGCCCACGTAGCGGGTCGAGATGATGCGGTAGTGCAGGTAGTCCTCGTCGACGGCTTCCTGCATGCCGATAGCGATGGCTTCGAGATCGCGCCCGGACAGGCCACCGTAGGTGGGGAAGCCTTCGGTGAGGATCAGCAGGTTCTGCTCTTCGCGCGCGAGATCCGCATCGCGTGTGGCGAGAAAGCCGCCCATGTTCACGATCGCGTCCTTCTTGGCGCTCATGGTGCAGCCCTGCGCCAGGTCGCACATCTCGCGCACGATCTCGCGCACCGATTTCTCGGCGTATCCGGGCTCGCGGGTCTTGATGAAGTACGCGTTTTCCGTCAGACGGCACGCGTCCAGGTAGAGGGGCGTGTCGTTTTCCGCACACACCGCCGCGACCTCGCGGATGTTCGTCATGGAAACCGGCTGCCCTCCGCCCGAGTTGTTGGTGACCGTGAGCATGACGAGCGGGATGCGCGCAGCGCCGTACTCGGCGAATGTCTCGCGCAGGCGCGCGACGTCCATGTCGCCTTTGAACGGCCGGTCCGAGTCCATGTCGGCCAGCTCAGGCGATGGCAGGTCGAGCGCGATCGCGCCACGGAACTCGATGTTCGCCCGCGTCGTGTCGAAGTGGCTGTTGTTGGGGACTACATCGCCCTCGTTGCACATGACCGAGAAAAGAATGCGCTCGGCGGCGCGCCCCTGATGTGCGGGGATGATGTACTCGAAGCCGGTGATGTCGTGGATCGAATCGCGGAAGTGGAAGTACGAGGGGCTACCCGCGTACGACTCGTCGCCACGCATGATCCCGCCCCACTGATTGGCGCTCATGGCGCCGGTGCCGCTGTCGGTGAGCAGGTCGATGATCACGTCTTCGCTGCGAAGCTTGAAGACGTTGTGGCCGGCGGCGGCGATCATCTCCTGCCGCTGCTCCGGGGTGGTCATCTTGATCTGTTCGATGGCTTTGATGCGGAACGGTTCGATGATCGTAGTGAACATGGCGCCTCCCGGTGCCATTCATGCGCGGCTCGATCTTGGATAGCCCGCGCGAACCGAGAAGCAGTATAGCGGTACTGGCCCTCGGCTGGATGCTCGAGATCGGCGAGACCGCTCGGCGTTCATGGCCGAGTTCGCTGGAGGACCTGCTCACGCACGCTTCTTGTGAACTCCGGGGCCTGGCGTTCAAGCTGGTCGAGCAGGCACGTGACGGACACGGGCGGGTTTCGCAGCGCCCGCGCGGCCACCTCGATCACTCCAGTCACAGCTTCAGGCTCGTCTGCATTCAACAGGCCGAGGAACTCATCCGGCGAGACAACCTTCAGGGACAGCGCCTTGCCGAGAACGTGACCGGGGAAGTGGCGAGTATTGCTGGTTACGATGAACCGGGCATCTGCGGCGACAGCGGTCGCCAGCACGTGCTCGTCGCCCTCGTCGGGGAGGCCCACCGGAACGATCGGAGGCAGGTCCGTCATCGCTTCGGGGAACGCCTGCACCATGAAGTATCGCAGCCGATCTAGTCGGCCTATCGGGATTTCCGGTCGGGTCCTCGCGAGTGCGTGGATGGTCTCATCGAGAATCTGCTCCGACCAGCGCGGCGCGAACAGACCGGCCTCCGCACAACGAAGCAGAATGTCCCTCAATGCGGCGGGGTACAGTACGCACGCGTCGAGTACCGCGACACGCGCCATCAGTACAGTTTCAGGTCCTGCGACTCCGCAGCCAGCTCGTCGAGCGCGTGACTTCTTTGCGCATCGCGACGGCGCTTGTATGCGAGCACATCGTCGATTCGGACGCGCCGGTGGGAACCGACGCGGTAATGCGCGAACGCACTCTGTTCCAGCAGCTTGATCAGATGCGGCCGAGACATGCCCAGGATGTCCGCAGCCTCCTGGGTGCTGAGGTCGTGATCGACAGCCAGCACGGTGGCCTCGCAACCCTCCGCCACGATCGACAATACCTCGCGGGTGAGGCGGTATACCTCTTCGGGCGCATCCACTTCGACACCTTGATTGTCGGTGATGGTGATGCGCAGTACGCCGCCCGGGTGGGGGGCCCCGGGGGCG
>JBGSMX010000138.1:0-8821 GCA_041739935.1 Coriobacteriia bacterium
CCAGCGCTCGCCCTTGAACGCAGCGCGGGCCGGGTCGACACGTGCGACCGACCGTGCGAACTCGACCGGCCAGATCGCGCTGACACCGACCTCGACTGCCTTCTCGATGACGAGTTCGAGCTTGGAGCCCTTCGCCAGCCCCTGGATCAGCGTGATATCGAACTCCCGGGACGCCGGCAATCGCCTGACGACTTCCCCCTCGATTCCGTCGCGCGCGATTGCGGTCAGCACGACCTCGTGCGCGATCCGATCTGGTGAGACCAGGGCGATGCGCTCGCCGGAGTGCATACGCAAGACATCGGCGATGTGATGAGCGTCTGCCGGCGACAGCGGCAGGACGAAGGCCGCCTCGGCCACCGGTGAGAACTGCTCGATCGCGAAGAAGCGCTGCAAGGACACCGACGCGCCCCTAACCCGTCAGCCACTCTTTGAGCTTCTGCATGGTGCTGCGCCGCTCGGGGTCGCCAAACGTCTCCCCCAGCTCACTCAGCAGTTCCCGCTGGCGCTTGTCGAGCTTTCGGGGCACCTCGACCGCCAGGTGCACGATCAGGTCACCATGACCGGAACCTCGCAGGTGAGGCATGCCCTTGCCTCTCACGCGAACCGTATCGCCGTGCTGCGTCCCCGACGGGATCGAGACCTCGTTGTCGGCTCCGATCCCGCACACCGTGAGATCGGCGCCAAGGGCCGCCTGTGAGATCGAGACCGTCGCGCGGCAATGCAGGTCATCGCGCTCCCGGTGCAGGTATTCGTGTTGCGCGATCCGCACGGTAACGATCAGATCACCCGTTCTCGCGCCGCGAACACCGGCTTCGCCCTTGCCCGTCAACCGGATCTGCTGTCCGTCGCTTATGCCAGCCGGAATCTCGACTTGTATGTGCTCGCGATCGGGAACGCGGCCCTGTCCCTGACATTCGGGACACGGGTTGGCGATGACGGCCCCGGTCCCTCCGCAGGTGTCGCACGGCATGGTCGTTGCCATCGTGCCGAGGAAGGTCTTGCGGTACGCCCGCTTCTGGCCGGTGCCCTGACAGTCCTGGCACGTCGTGTTCCCGCTGCCGTCGACAGAGCCGGTAGCCCTGCATTCCTCACAGGGCACCAGGCGGTTGAGAACCACCTCTTTCGTGACGCCGCTCGCGGCCTCTTCCAGCGTGATGCTCACGCTTGCGACGATATCTCTCCCGTCGACTCGAGCACGCCGCCCGCCGCCGGCGCCGGCCATTCCGCCGAAGAACACGCTGAAAAGGTCCTCCATGCCAAATCCCGCGAAGACGTCGCCCAGATCCGGGCCACCCATGCCCGCCGCTCGCGGGTCGGCAGTGCCGTACTGGTCGTACATCGAGCGCTTCTGCGGATCCGAGAGCACGTCATAGGCCTCGTTGACGAGTTTGAACTCCTCCTCGGCATTGTCGTGCCCGTTGATATCGGGATGCGTCTCGCGCGCCTTGCGCCGAAACGCCTTCTTGATCTCGCCCTCGTCCGCGTCCTTCGACACGCCGAGAATCGCGTAGTAGTCCTTCGTACCTGCTGACACGCGCTTCCTCCGTTACGGTCCCTATTTCAGAACGTCGTTCAAGCTGTCCGCCACCGAGCGGACCGCCGCGATCGTGCGCTGATAGTCCATGCGCGTGGGCCCTATCACGCCGACTATGCCGTCGCTCGCGTGAGCGCCATAGCTTGTCGCCACCAGGCTCATCTCGCCGAGCTCGCTTCGCGAGTTCTCGCTGCCGATCCGCACCGTCATCCCGCCCGATCGCATGACCTCTGACAGCGTGTCGAGCATCGCGAGGCCGTCTTCGAGCAGCCCGATGAGCGGGCGCAACCGTGCGGACTCGGCAAACTCCGGCAACGCGAGCAGCTCGGGCACGCCACCATGGTACAAACGATCGCGGTCGGCCTCTTCCAGGCAGTCAACGATCTCGTCGATCACGCGGGCGACCACCGCGTCGCCGGGATGAGCGGTCGCAAGTGCTTCGCGCAGCGGACGTACGTCGCCCGCGTGCTTGCCGGCAAGCGAGGTGTTCACGGCGCGCTCCACCTCGGCGATGCGCTCCGGCGAGACATCCTCGGCAAGCTCGATCGAGCGGTTCACGACCTGACCGGACTCGGTGATCAGCACCACCAGTGCGCGGCGCGATCCCATGGACAGCAGGTCGATGCGGCGTATCCGCGCCAGTGAGACGGCCGGCGCAAGCACGACGGCCACATAGTGCGTCAGGTGCGACAGCAGCGTCGACGTCTGGTGCATGAGGCCATCGACTTCGTCGGCAAGCTCGAGGTAACGGCGACGCATCTCCTCGTCGTCGAGCATGGGCAGCGCCTCGCCCGAGTCGAGCAGCCCGTCAACGAACGCACGATAGCCGGAGTCCGTAGGAATCCTGCCGCTGCTGACATGAGGCTGGTACACGTATCCGCTCTCTTCGAGCGCACCAAGCTCGTTTCTCACAGTCGCCGAGGAGCAGTCAAGCCCGAACTTCTCCACTATGCTCCGTGAACCGACCGGCTGACCGGTGGCGATATACTCTTCGACCAGCGCTTTGAGCACCAGCCGTCTGCGATCGTTGAGCATGCGGGATTCCACCTCCTGACGTGTGCTAGCAGTCGATTATAGCGAGTGCCAACTCGCCGCGAAACGCCCCTAGTCCCCCAGCACCCTGCCGAAGACCTCGTTGCCCAGAAGCCAGCCCCGCCGCGTGGTTCGCCAGCGCATCGAGGGCACGACCCCTTCGACGAGTACCGCCCGCCCCGAAGCGGTCACGCGCTCAACGAGCCCCTCGCGCTCGAGGTCTACGAGTGCGTCCTCGACACCGGCCACGAGCACCTGGCCATGCGGCACCCCGCGCACGAGGCGCAAGCCGAGCATGACGTCTTCGCGCAACGTCTGGTCCTGGTCGAGCACCTCGATCTCGACCTCGCTCGACGTAAGCCAGGTGTCTATGTCGCGCACGTTGCCGTAGCGCACCCGGGCGGCCCCGGCCTTGGCATGCGCCGGATCGATCAACCCGGTGGCGAGCGCGGTCGCGGCGTCGAGCATGCCGTGCGCTGCCGGGCCTATGCCCAAATACGACCGGCCCGTCCAGTAGGCCAGATTATGGCGAGATTCTCGGCCGGCTCTCGCGTAGTTGGAGACCTCGTAGCGTTCGATGTCGCCCATCGACAAGAACTCCTCGGCCATGATCATCTGATCCGCGCCTAAGTCGGGATCCGGCTCGTCGACCAGCCCCGTGCTCACGGCGACCTCGAGCGGCGTGCCCGGCTCGAGCGTGAGCGGGTAGACCGAGACGTGACTCGCACCGCACGACACCGCCTGCTCGAGCGAGGTGACCCACGACGCTTTCGTCTGCCCGGGAATACCACACATAAGATCGACCGACAGCTCGAGGCCGGCACCGCGGACGGCTCTGCACGCGTCCACAGCCTCGTCGACCGTGTGCACGCGTCCCAGCAGCGCTATCTCGCCTTCGACAAACGACTGGACGCCCACGCTCACGCGCGTAGCGCCCACCGCCGCCAGTGCCTCCATGAGCGCAGGGGTGACCGAGTCCGGATTAGCCTCGACCGTGACTTCTGCCCCGGCGCGCACGGGAAACTCCTCGAGCGCTGCCCGCACGAGACGCACCGCACCGCCCACGATCACGGTGGGCGTGCCGCCACCCAGATACACGGTCTCGACGACTCCGGGTAGCCCGCTGGCCCCCCACTGGGTGAGTTCGGCTTCGATGCCCCGAAGCACCGCCTCGATCCGGACGCTTGCAAGATCTGAGACCGAGTAGAAGTCGCAGTACGAGCACTTCACGCGGCAGAACGGTACGTGGATGTAGACGTGCGCCGGAATGTGCGGGCCGTCGCGCAGTGCGTCGGTCAGGTCCAGTCCGTTGTCGCCGAACTCACTCATCGACTTTCAGGATCGCCATGAACGCATCCTGAGGCACTTCGACGCTCCCGACCGCCTTCATGCGCTTCTTGCCCTTCTTCTGCTTCTCAAGGAGCTTGCGCTTGCGGGTGATGTCACCACCGTAGCACTTGGCCAAGACGTCTTTGCGCTTGGCTTTGACGGTCTCGCGCGCGAGCACCCGGCTGCCTATCGCGGCCTGGATGGGCACGTCGAACATCTGCCGGGGAATGATCTCGCGCAGCTTCTCCGTCAGCGCCCGCCCGCGTACGAACGCCTTGTCCTTGTGCACGATGAAGCTCAGCGCATCCACCGGCTTGCCGGCAAGCAGTACGTCGAGTTTCACCAGGTCCGAGGCCTGATATCCGATATATTCGTAGTCGAGCGATGCGTACCCGCGCGTGCGGCTCTTGAGCTGGTCGAAGTAGTCCATGATCAGCTCGGACAGTGGTATCTCGTAGTGCATCTCGACCGTGGTCTTCGACAGGTACTGCATGTCTTTGAACGATCCCCGGCGAGACTCGGATAGCTCCATAACGGCGCCGACGAAGTCCGGGGGCACGAGCACGGTGGCCTTGAGATACGGCTCCTCGATACGCTCCAGCACGCCTGCATCGGGCATATCTTGCGGAGAATGCACGGTCACCATCTCGCCGTTGGTGCGAAACGCGTGATACTCCACGCTCGGCGCGGTGGCGAGCAGATCGAGGTCGAACTCGCGCTCGAGACGCTCCTTGATGACTTCCATATGAAGCAGGCCGAGGAACCCGCACCGGAATCCGAATCCCAGGGCATGGCTGGATTCGGGCTCGTAGACGAGCGCAGGGTCGTTGAGCAGCAGTTTGTCGAGCGCGTCGCGAAGCTCGGGGTACTGGTCACCGTCGATCGGGAACAGGCCGGTGAACACCATGGGCTTGACTTCGCGGTACCCGGGAAGCGGCTCCGTCGCGCCGTGCTTGGCAAGGGTGACCGTATCGCCGACCTTGACCAGGCTCGGATCCTTCAGGCCGGTGATCAGGTAGCCCACCTCGCCCACGGTGAGCTCGTCAACCGGGAGGTTGGCGGGACGGCGCACCCCGACCTCCTCGACGTCGATCACGGTCGCGCTGGCCATCGTGCGGACCTTCATGCCCTTGGAGATCGAGCCGTCGATGACACGAATCAGCGCCACGACACCGCGGTACGCGTCGAAATAGGAGTCGAAGATGAGCGCTTTGAGCGGGCCATCCGCATCGCCCACAGGCGGCGGTACGCGCCGAACGATCGCCTCGAGTGCCTCTCGCACGCCCTCACCGGACTTGGCGCTTGCCAGCACCGCCTCATCGGCAGGTATCGCGAGCGCCTCTTCGATCTCGTGACGCACGCGTTCCGGGTCGGCAGAGGGCAGGTCGATCTTGTTGATGACCGGGATGATTTCCAGGTGTGCGTTGAGCGCCATCAGCGCGTTAGCGACCGTCTGCGCCTCGACGCCCTGAGCTGCGTCTACGACCAGCAGGCAGCCTTCGCACGCCTGGAGCGACCGGGAGACCTCGTAGGTGAAGTCCACGTGTCCCGGCGTGTCGATGAGGTTGAGCTGATAGGTCTCGCCATCATCGGCCTCATAGAGGACGCGAACCGCCTGGGCCTTGATGGTGATGCCGCGCTCCCGCTCGATATCCATGGAGTCGAGCACCTGCTCGACCATGTCGCGGTCCTCGACGGTATGCGTAAGCTGCAACACCCGATCTGCCAGCGTGGATTTGCCGTGATCGATGTGCGCGATGATCGAGAAGTTGCGAATGTGGCTGGGAGTTGTCATAGCGGCCTATGTTAGCAGTTACCCATGTGGCGCGGGAATCGTGGGACAGCGCCGGCGCGCATCCACGCTAACGGGCCGGTGTGCTTCGTGGATCCCAAGTCCGAAGACACCGAAGGCCCCGAAAGCAGCATCGCCCGGGGCCTTCGTAACGCCGCTGAGTCAAACGCTACTTGAGAGCGGCCTGCACCGCATCTCGGACGTCCTGATTGATCGCGCCAAGACCGCCTATGAAGTAGTACTCGTTTACCGCCGGAGCCCACGACCTGAGCACCTCGTCCGTCGGAGCCGGCAACGAGCTGCGCTTGGTCAGCAGAATCGGAGCATCGAGGATACCGCACATGACCCCGCCGGCCAGCGCATCCGGGAAGCTCTCACCCGTGGCGATGCCCAGGCCGTCCCAGTCAAGAATACCCTCGGATTGGCCATACTCGGCGATGAGCCGGGCAGTCTCGTATCGATTCGCTCCGCCCAACCTTGTGACTGCACCAGTTCCGAACTCAGTCCTGAGCTCGTCCTCCACGTTCTGCGACACGACACTGGTCCCGCCAAGGATCAGTATCGGTCCGGCAACCGTCTCCTGCATCAGGGTAAGCGTCTCGTTATCAAGGCCGGCAGAACTCACCAGAAATAGGGGCCAGCCGTTCGTGGCAAGGGGACTGCCCGCTAGAGCATCCGGGAAATCGCGACCAGTCGCTACCAGGGCGGGCCCCTTGTAGTCAGGAATCCCGCCTACTCGCGCGCGCTCGACAATGGCCCTAGCAGTCGCGTACCGGTTGTCACCAGAGACGCGCTCGACGGTATATGTCTGAGCCAGCAGCGACTCGACGGCCTCGGAGACAGCGGCCGTACCACCAAGGATCACGACATGCGATGGCTCGAGACGCTGAATCTCGGCAAGCACGCTGGCTGGTGTGGAATCCCGTTTTGTCAGGAGCATCGGAGAGCGGAAGTGCCCGGCGAGATGCGCGCCGCCCAGAGCGTCCGGCCAGTTCTCGCCGGTCGCAAGAACCACTGTGGGTCCATCTGGCGAACGGAAGGGTAGAATCGGCCCACCTTCGTAGTACAGATTCTGTGATGCTGACACCGCAGTATCGTAACGTGTCGCACCTTCAATCGATGTCGAGACTGTCAGAGCACCCACGTGTGCAGAAGCAACCGGCAGATTCCCACCTGCAAGCGCAATCGCCACCACACACGACGCAAGCGCACCCCTCATCGCGTGTTTCAAGACATCCACCTCAGCCTGTATCGGAATCGAACGCTATGTCGGACGCATTTCGTATCGGACCCTTCAGGAATCTAGCAGGGACTTCCCTGTGTAGCAACGCCAGAGCCGGTGTGCTAGCATGGCAGGGTTCGTCCGCACCCCACTGCGACGGGCACCATCGTTAGCTGAGAGAAACGAATACCAAGTGCCGAATATCAAAAGCCAGAAGAAGCGCGTGCTGACCAACGAGAAGGCGCGCATGCGCAACAAGGCGGTCAAGTCGCGGATCAAGACCGAGACCAAGAAGGTCGACGAGGCCATCGCCGCCGGCGATGCCGCTGCTGCCCAAGAAGCCGCCAAGAAGGCTTCGCGACTGCTCGACAAGGCTGCAAGCAAGGGCGTCGTGCACAAGAACACCGCGGCGAACCACAAGTCGTCGATCACCAAGCGCGTGAACTCGGTCGAGGGCTAAGCCACCAGGCTAGCCGCAGACCGCGATCAACCAGCGTTCGAACGCGAGCCGGGGATCCCGGCTCGTTTTCATTTGCTCTTCGGCCGCTGCGCACCCGCGTAGCGCATCGACTAGCTCATTGCCGCTGAATCGCTGCGCCTGACGCACCAGATTGCGCGCCTGCCACGGGATGAGGCCGACCTCTTTCGCGATCGCGTCAGGCGAATGTGCTCCGTCGGGCCGGTCCAGGATCGCCCGTATACTCAGCAAGCTGCGCACATGCCGCACAGTCATCGCATGGATGCCGTGGATCGACTCCCCCTCGCCCAGCAGGTTAGCGAGCAGCTTCAGCGCGCTGCGGCAGTCCCGCGAACCGATCGCATCGAGAAAGTCGAACACCGATGTCGGCGCAGTTGTGGACATGACCTGCTCGACGTCATGACGCGAAAGCGTACGCTCCTCGCCGGTAAACGCGATGACCTTCTCGATCTCCACCGAGAGTCTGCGCAGGTCGTAGCCCACGGCGCGCACCAGCACCTCGGCGCCCTCGAGCCCGAGTTTACGGCCGCGCGCTGCGAACATGTCGACCACGGTGCGCGGGTAGTCACGTTTGGCGGGCGCCTTGTACTCGGCAGCCCCACCCAGCGCATCGATGGCCTTATAGACGCGCATGTTCTTGGCGATCTTGGTCGCAACGAGCACCAGGCTCGTGTCCGGATTGGGGTTACCCGCGTAGTCCGCGATCTGATTGAGCCCGTCGGTCGCCATCTTGTCGGCGTTGCGGAGGATCACGAGCCGGCGCTCCGACATGAACGGCAGCGTGTTGGCCGCTGCTATGACCTGCGACGCCTCGGCATTCTCGCCGTCGAACACGTCCAGGTTGAACTCCATGTCCGCGTCGGTCGCCCCTGAGAGCTTGGCGCGCAACCGATTCACGGCCTGCTCGAGCAGCAGCTCCTCGGCGCCGTAGATCAGGTATACGGGTTTGAGACCTGCAAGCTCTGAGGACATGGGCTCCTGCCGGGTTCGGTGCTCGGGTGACGTTCGTGATTCTCTCACACGCTTCGACGGCCGCGCCACGGCGCTGCGTCTCGATCTCGCAGCCGTGCTCCCCCACCAGGACGGTGACATCGCCCGACTGGTCGGTGCGCCAGACCCGGCTGCCGGCCGCGTGCAGAGCTTCGAGCGTGGACGGGACCGGGTGGCCGAAGTCGTTGCCCTCGCCCACGCTCACGATGCTAACTGCAGGCCGCAGACTTCCAAGGATCTGGGAGTCGACGCCCGCGGCACTGCCATGATGCGGCACCTTGAGCACGTCTACCGGCTCGAGTGCGCCGCAGTCGATAAGCTCGTGATAGACGCTTCCCTCGGCATCACCGGTCAGCAGAGCGCTGAACTCACCTCGCTCCACACGCAGGACGATGCTGCCGTCATTCGCGTCCTCCGGCGCCTCATCGGGTGCGGGCCACAGCA
>JBGSMX010000009.1:0-1743 GCA_041739935.1 Coriobacteriia bacterium
TGCGTCAGATCGGCGTCGAGGCGAGGGCCGATGGCGGGCCGCAGGATGCCGCTCTAACAAGCGCATCGAGCTGATTGGCCCGGAAGCTATGATCTTCATCAGAGCACAGCGGGCCAACAGCTCATGCGCATCACGTTGGACATATGGACTTCTGACACCCGGAGGGCACTTGGAACGATTGCCTGCCCCCGCCGTGGGGTCACTGAAGTCCGTCGCGGCCGACCCATCTCGGCGCAGCTTCGGGCCGCTTCACACAATCGACGGCCGCCTGCGATTCCTCGACTTGGCACGCGGCTTGGCGATCATCTTCATGGTCCTCCAGCATGTGCAGCTCGTGTTCGCCGTGGACTACGGGGAGGCATCGGTCCTCGGGCAAGCGTTTCTGTTGTTAGGGACCGCTCCCGCTGCTCCGGTGTTCATGGTCGTCATGGGGTTCTTGTACGGGAGTTCCGCGGGTGACGACATCCGCAGCGGGGTCCTGCGCGGACTGAAGCTCTTTGCATTCGGCTATGCGCTCAACGTGCTTCGCTTCGTCATTCCTGCCCTGCTGAACGGTGGGAGCCCGACGGTGCAGGCGCTCCTTGGCTCCGATTGGTGGGGTCCATTCTTCGAGATTGACATCCTCCAGCTCGCGGGCCTGTCGCTTGCGATCCTCGCTCCGGTGAAGAGGTACGTGCGCGATGCCCGTGCCGTCTTGGCCCTGGCTGCCGGGGTGGCGACGGTGTCGCCACTTCTTTGGGGGATCGGCGGGAGCATTCTCTTCGACCCGCTGTGGGGAGTTGGCGACTGGGTGTCGTTCCCGCTCTTCCCTTGGGTGGCTTACCCTCTGCTCGGCCTCTCTCTCGCCGGATTCACCGTCAGGGCGACCTCGGATGGTCGACTGATGCGGTCCTGGACGTATGCCGGTACCGTAGGGCTGCTGGTCGGAGCCGCGCTCGTAGTGTTCGAGCCGGCACAAACCGGAATCCTCGCGTTCGGCGACTACTACCGCAGCGGTCTGCCGGTGCAGCTCATGCTGGCGGGCTTCGTCCTTCTCTGGCTATCCCTCATGTGGTGGCTGGACGAGCGCCATTCGTGGCGGGTGATACCACGGTATCTCACCTCGCTCAGCCGCAACATCACTGCGATCTACGTGATCCAGTGGGTAGTGATCGGCTGGCTAGCGATCGTATTCGGCGTGATGGACCAGCCTTCGTGGGTCGCAGCGTTGGTTGCGCTTCCGATTCTCACAGCCAGCCACCTGCTTGCTCTCGGGTATGAGCGCATGCGTCGACGGCGCCGTACCCGTCGGCTGGAGGACGTCCGTAGTGGCGGGACCATTTGATCGGCTGCGACGGATGGTCCTCCCAATGCCTAACAAAGGGATCAACCTGACTCGCTTCGCTCGCAGGTTATCCCTGACACGTTAGAACCACCGAACTCCAAGGGGGCCGTTGTGGATTTCGTGGCGATCGATGTGGAGACCGCCAACCCTAACCTGGCGTCGATTTGCCAGGTCGGAATCGCGGGCTTCAGGGACGGCGTCCTGGCGTTCGAGTGGAAGAGCTACGTCGACCCCCAGGATTACTTCCATCCCATGAACGTCGCCGTGCATGGCATCGACGCCGCGGTCGTGGCCGGCGCGCCGCCGTTCCCGGCGCTCACCGAGGTCATGTTCGACAAGCTGTGCGGTACCGTCGTCGCCTGCCACACGCCGTTCGACCGCATCGCCGTCCACCAGGCCTGCGCCGCACACGCCCTCGC
>JBGSMX010000011.1:0-5763 GCA_041739935.1 Coriobacteriia bacterium
GGTACGCAGGCGCAGTGACCGGCGCGACAAAGGCGCGCATGGGCACCGGGTGGAAGGTGTTCATCGCCCTGATGGTCGTGGTGACGCTTACGAGTCTGGCGGGCTGCTGTGGCATGGCTGCGGTCTCGGGGCTGGGCGGAGTCGATTCGAATGTCACGCTGACCGACTCGGTCGCCGTCATCCACATAGACGGCGTCATCGCCGGCACCGGCAGCTCGATCGACGGAATCATCAACCCCGAGGTCATGAGTTCGTACCTCGATCAGGCCGAGGCGGACCCCAACGTGCGCGCGATCGTGCTGCGCATCGACTCGCCCGGCGGCACCGTGGCCGCATCGCAGGAGATCTCCACCGAGGTTGCGCGTCTGTCCCAGGAGAAGCCCGTGATCGCGAGCGTAGGCGACGTGGGCGCCTCGGGCGCGTACATGATCGCGTCGCAGTGCGACGAGATCTGGGCGCAGCCGACCTCTGCGATTGGCAGCATCGGCGTTATCACCCAGATACCGAACGTCTCCGGTCTGCTCGAGAAGGTCGGCGTGGAGTACACCGTGCTGACTGCCGGAGAGTACAAGGATGCAGGCAGCCCGTACCGTTCGCTCACCGCCACCGAGACCGAGCTGATCCAGAACGAGATCAACATCGCGTATGACGAGTTCATCAGAATCGTCGCCGAGGGGCGCGATCTGCCCGAGGACGATGTGCGCGAGATGGCGACGGGCTGGGCGTGGTCGGCCATCGAGGGTCAGGAGATGGGGCTCGTCGACGAGATGGGCACCTACACCGACGCGCTCGACCGTGCGGCGGAACTTGGCGGCATCGCCGGTGACTACGAAGTCGTCGTTTACGACTCCTACGCCTATGGCGATCTGCTCTCGTACCTGCTGGGTATTCGTGACGATCTCGATCAGCTCAAATCGCTTACCCCCGACGTTGCGCCACTGGCGCCGGCGGTCCCGCGGTAGGCCCGACAACGCAAGAAGGAGTGTCGTTACCATGTCGCGCGTGGTCGCCCTGGTAGATGGAGAGCATTACCCGCCCGTGGTGCGCTTCGCGCTCGCGAGTCTGGCTCACGAGCACGAAGTGGTGGCTGCGGCGTTCCTGGGCGGGACCGAGAAGGTCGACCTCGAGAACGGTTTCGCGACCTACGGGGTACCCATTGTCACCGCGGATACGCCCGATGAGGCGCTCAAGCAGGTTATCGAGCGCTACGAGCCGCACGCCGTGATCGATCTGTCTGACGAGCCCGTGGTGTCGAGTGCCGACAGGTTCCGTCTCGCGGGCATCGCGCTGAGCTACGGTGTCGAGTATCGGGGTGCCGACTTCACGTTCACTCCGCCGCATTCGCGGCTGACCACGCGCACGCCCACGCTCGGACTCATCGGCACCGGCAAGCGTGTGGGCAAGACGGCGCTGTCGGGCTATATCGCCCGCACGCTCAAGGCAGCGGGCCGCGACATCTGCGTACTCGCGATGGGACGCGGCGGGCCGAGCGAGCCCGAGCTGATACACGGCGAACTCGTGCGTCTGACAACTCCGGACCTACTCGCGCTGGCCCGCGAGGGCAAGCACGCGAGCAGCGACAACTACGAAGACGCCGTGATGAGCCGGGTGACGACCGTGGGCTGCCGACGTTGCGGCGGAGGCATGGCGGGGGAGACGTTCTTCTCCAACGTACCCGAGGGCGCCCGGCTGGCCGATACGTTGGGCAAGGAGCTCATCGTGCTCGAGGGCTCCGGTGCGGCGATTCCGCCCGTGCATGCCGACGCCAGCATCCTGGTGGTGGGCGCCGGCCGGGGGATCACCTACGTCGACGGATACTTCGGCCCTTACCGCCTGCGACGCGCCGACATGGTCATCATCGCATCTGCCGAGGAGCCCATCGCCTCCCGCGAGCAGGTCACTGAGATCCGGGATGCGATCTGCCGTCAGCGTCCCGGCATCACGTGCGTGACCACGACGTTTCGACCTGCCCCGATCGAGCCGGTGGAGGGCAAGCGCGTGTTCTTCGCGACGACCGCGCCGGGGCAAGTCCTCGGCAAGCTGGCGACGCATCTGGAGACCGAGTACGGCTGCGAGGTCGTCGCTGTGAGCGGGCATCTGTCGAACCGTGCGAAGCTGCGCGAGGACATGCGCGCGCATCACGGCTCCTACGACGTGCTGCTCACCGAGCTCAAGGCGGCGGCGATCGACGTGGTGGCTGCAGCGGGCGAAGAGGCGGGCGTGCCCACGGTGCTGTGCGACAACGTGCCGGTCGCGCTTGACGGCGAGGACCTGGAGCACCTGGTGACCGACATCGCGCAGACCGCACTCGATCGCGGCGCGACACGAGAGGCGTGAGCACAGATGCCGACCGGCAAGACAATCACGCTATCCGACAAGAAGCACGGGCTGCCGTTCTCGAAAGGCCTGCTCGCCCAGTCGCTCACAGCCACAGGTCTCCCGCCCAGCAAGGCCTTCGAGATCGCGTCCGCGGTGCAGGACGACCTCCGCGCGCGCGACGAGCTCTCGATCACCGTGAAGCGGCTCAGGGAGCTCACCGAGGAGTTCCTGGCCAAGATGGCTGGAGAGCAATGGGCGGCGCGGTATCGCAAGCTCTACCGGCTCTCGAAGCTCGACCGGCCGCTGATCGTACTCATCGGCGGAACCACCGGTGTGGGCAAGTCCACAATCGCCACGGAAGTCGCTCACCGGCTCGGAATCACGCGCATCGTATCCACGGATTCCATTCGAGAGGTGATGCGTGGTATCTTTACCAAGGACCTCATGCCGGCGATTTACGAAAGTGCGTTCAACGCATGGCGAGGTCTCCGAGTCCCGGTGCCGCATGGCGCCAACCCCGTCATCGTTGGATTCCGCGAGCAGACCGCTGTGGTCACGACGGGCGTCAAGGCACTGATCGACCGGTCGGTAGTCGAGGGAGACAGTCTCGTTCTCGAGGGGATTCATCTCGCTCCGGGCTACATAGAGACGCGTCAGTTCAAGAACGCGCGCGTCGTGCAGCTTGTCATCGCGGTGGACGACGAGGATTCACACCGCAGCCACTTCTACATCCGTGAGGTGCAGACCGATGGCATGCGGCCGTTCGAGCGCTACCGGGCGAACTTCAGCAATATCCGGTTGCTCGGGCACTACATAGAGGACCTGGCCCGCGAGCGGGGGATTCCCGTGATCGTGAGCCACCAATTGGACCTGACGGTCGCCGACGTGATCGAACACATCATCGACGCGGCCGTGGACGACGAGATCGAAGCAGCGCCGCCGGGAAGCGGCGCCTTCACAGAGGAGTGAACGGGACGTGAAGTTCTATCTGGACACCGCGAATATCGCGGAGATCGAAGAAGCGGCGAGTTGGGGTGTGATCGCCGGTGTGACGACCAACCCCTCGCTATACGCGCGTGAGGGCGGCAATCTGAGTGAGTTCCACGCGCACATCAAGCGCATCTGCGAGATCGTCGACGGGCCGGTCTCGGCCGAGACGGTCTGTCTCAAGCGCGACGAGATCGTCGCCGAGGGCATCGAGCTGGCGGCCATCCACCCCCACGTCGTGGTGAAAGTACCTACGATGCCCGAGGGTCTTGCGGCCACAAAGCAGCTGTTCGACCGCGGGATCAAGGTCAACATGACGCTGTGCTTCACGGTCCCGCAGGCGCTTCTGGCCGCACGGTCCGGCGCGGCGTACATCTCACCGTTCGTGGGCAGATTCGATGACATCTCCGAAGACGGCATCGAGCAGCTCGCGAATGTCATCACGGCGCTCGACAACTACGACTTCGGCCACAAGGTCGAGGTCATCGCGGCTTCGGTGCGCCACCCGCAGCACGTGCTTCAGGCCGCGCTGCTCGGAGCCGACATTGCAACCGTTCCGATGGGAGTGCTCGAGAAGTGCGTGAAGCACCCGCTGACAGATCGCGGACTCGAGTCGTTCCTGGCTGACTGGGAGAAGGTCAAGAACTCATGACAGCACGACCTCGCAAGCGTGGACGCCGCGGAGGCAGCAGCACCGGCGGCGGTGGCGGTGGCCCGCAGCAGCAAGAACCCAGGCCTTCAGTATCGCGTCAGGAACTCGAAACCAAGACCGTTGCCGAGCTCAAAGCGGTAGCCACAGAGCTCGGACTCGACGTCAAGGCGCTCAAGAAGAAAGACGACATCATCGAGGCCGTCTTCGAGGCCAAGCTCAAGTCCGAGGGCTTCGTCGAGATATCCGGCATTCTGGACGTGTTGCCGGAGGGCTACGGCTTCATTCGCACCAGCGGTTACCTACCCGGCGACCGTGACGTCTACTGCTCCATGTCGCAGATCCGCAAGTTCGATCTACGTCGCGGCGACAAGATCATAGGCCAGGTACGCCCGCCCAAGGACAGCGAGAAGTACTCTGCCTTGCAGCGCGTGCACATCATCAACGACCTACCTGCCGAGGAAGCCAAGGGCCGCCAGCAGTTCAAGAACCTCACGCCGGTCTACCCCGACGAGCGCTTCGTGCTCGAGCACGGGCCGAGCTTCGTCACGGCGCGGGTCATCGATCTGATCGCGCCGATCGGCAAGGGCCAGCGCGGCCTGATCGTCTCGCCGCCCAAGGCGGGCAAGACCACCGTGCTCAAGGACGTCGCCGCAGCCATCACCGCCAACACGCCCGAGGCCTACCTCATGTGCCTGCTCGTAGACGAGCGGCCCGAGGAAGTCACGGACATGGAGCGCTCGATCCACGGTGAGGTCGTTTCCTCGACGTTCGACATGCCTGCCGAGAACCACATCGCGGTGGCCGAACTCGTCATGGAGCGTGCGAAGCGGCTCGTCGAGTCCGGCCAGGACGTCGTGATCCTGCTCGACTCGATCACGCGTCTCGCTCGCGCCTACAACCTGGCGACGCCCGCCTCGGGCCGCATTCTGTCCGGTGGTGTCGACTCGACCGCGCTGTACCCGCCCAAGCGCTTCTTTGGTGCGGCGCGCAACATCGAGCACGGCGGATCGCTCACCATTCTTGCGACTGCGCTCGTGGACACGGGCTCCAAGATGGACGAAGTCATCTTCGAGGAGTTCAAGGGCACCGGCAACATGGAACTGCGTCTGGATCGCGGCATGGCGGATCGCCGCATCTTCCCGGCAATCGATGTGGTCTCGAGCGGTACCCGCAAAGAGGAACTCCTGCTCGATCCCATGATCGCGCCCTTCGTGTGGGGCCTTCGCCGCATTCTGCACGGCGTGGACAGCCCCGAGCGTGCGCTGGACATGCTGATCAAAGGCCTCAAGCAGACCGAGTCCAACCAGCAGTTCCTCACCAAGATGGCCAAGCGGGCCGACGACAAGCGAGGGACCAACGGCATCGACCTGTGATATTGCGACCCACCGGGCCGCGTGCTAAGATTCCCAGGCTTGTCTTGAAGCGCCTGGTCGGAAACCAGGTGCGCTGAGAAAGAGGTGACCCATAGTGCGTGAGGGTATTCATCCGGACTACCTTGATACCAAGGTCGTCTGTTCCTGCGGCAACACATTCGTGACACACTCCACCGCCGGCGGCGAGCTCCACATCGAGCTTTGTTCCGCATGTCACCCGTTCTACACGGGTACGCAGAAGCTCGTTGACTCCGGTGGTCGCGTGCAGCGCTTCTCCGACAAGTTCGGTAACGCTGCGGCAGCTACGCTCGAGAAAGAAGCGAGCGAGCGCGAAGCGCGTCAGAAGGCCGCCGAGGAAGCCGCCGAGGCTGCTCGCAAAGAGCGCGAGGCCCGCGAAGCCGACAAGGCCAAGCGCGCCGAGGCGTTTGAGTC
>JBGSMX010000030.1:0-5002 GCA_041739935.1 Coriobacteriia bacterium
CCGGCCCACTGCACGGGCGCGAGCGTCTCCCCCAGGATGACCACCGCGAGGGCCAGGGTGAAGACCGGCTCGAAGGTGGACAGGATCGCAGCCTGCGAAGCGCCCAAGATGCGCACGGCGCGCAGGTACAGCACCACCGCGGCGAACGTGGGGACTACCACGAGAACGGCGAGCAACATCCAGACCTCGACGTCCCAAGAAGCCGCCGAGATCGACGAGCCGCTCACCAGCGCAGCGGCCGCGGCGAGGAGCGCGGTGAAGGCAAACAGGTAGACCATGAGCACGGGACGAGATGTTCGCTTCATGACGCGCTGGCTCAGGAGCGAAAACGAGGCGTACCCCAGCCCCGCCCCCAGGCCCAGTGCGATGCCCAGCGGCTCCACCCGCAGCGAGCCCTGGAACGGATCGACCACGAGGACGCATCCCAAAAACGTCAGAATCACCGCGGCGAGCCTGCCGGGCGTAGGCATCGCGCGCGCGACGACCAGCTCGAACAAGACGACCAGAGCCGGATACGTGTAGAGCAGTATCGCCACGACAGAAGCGTCGGCGTGGTCCAGCGCGAAGAAGAAGCACAGCGACGCTGCCCCGTATCCGAATACCGAAGCCGAGGCCAGGCTCGCGAGAACTCCGCGCGACACGCGCAACGCGCCGGGACGCGTCAACGCGGTGTAGGCACCGAGCAACACGGCGGCGAGCGTGAAGCGCCACACGAGCACCTGGAGAGGCTCGGCACCCCGCTCGTACATGAGTCGGCCCAGAATCGCGAGCGTGCCAAAGCAGCCTGCCGAGACCAGGGCCGAGACTACCGCACCACGCCGCTCCATCCGAATCCCCTTCACCGCACGATGAGGCTTCAACCTTCCACTGCGGGCGCGCGAGGTCAAGTCCTCGTCCCGCCACCCACCATTCCACCCTGCCATGCTAGACTCGTCGCGCCTGGTACGCGACAGACCGGACGCGCGGACCTGCAGGAGCCCTTGCCGTGCGCATCAATGAACTCATAGTGAGAACCCCGCCGGTTGTTCGCTGGCTGCTCGTCGCCGGCTGGATGGCGGTGCTGTTTGGACTCTCATCGATGCCCGGCACGTCTGTTCCGGGCAACTACGCGTCGCTCGGCCATTTCGCGTTCTATGCGGTGCTCGGGGCCCTGGTCTGGATGGCCGTCTACGAGCCCCATCGCGCAACCGCAGCCATCGCGATAGCGGTCCTGATATCTGCCGCGTACGGTGTGACCGATGAATTCCACCAGTCGTTCGTACCCGGCCGAATGCCCGATGTCGTCGACTGGGGCGTGGACACCCTCGGCGCGCTCGCAGGAGCGTGTCTTGTCTGGTTCGCGGCAAGCAAAAGGGGCACCCGAGGGCACCCCTGATGCATAGGGAATCGGACCTTCGGTCCGCTGATACCTATGCCAGACCAATCCAGGTTGCGACGACGCGGAACATCGCCTGCACGCCCTTCTCGACAACATCGACGAGCGAGTAGGCGATCGACTCGGTCGGGTCAGCGTCCGGGACCTCGACGGTCGAGGTCGGCTCGACGGTCTCCGTCGGCTCGATAGTATCGGTCGGCTCCACCGAGTCCGTCGGCTCCGTAGAATCGTCGGGCGCCGGCGCCTCGTTCACGCGGTCGCGAATACGATCCCGCCCGTCCACTGCAGCATCCTCGTTCTCGTTGACGCGAAGTTCGCTGCGGGTGCGAGTACGAGGCTGCTCTGCATCGCACTCACCCGATGCCTGCTGCGTCTGCTGCTGCGTCTGCTGACGCGTCTGCTGCTGCGTGGCGATCGGTGTGCAGGAGGAATCCGAGGATCCAGCCTGAGTTCTCGTCTGCGCGCTTGTGGCCGTGCTCGCACCTTGTCCGGCGTACACCGGGACTGCCGAGAGCACAACCGCGAGCGCAACAGCCACGAGGATGGGTACTGCGTGTCGCTTCATATCCAGCCACCTCTAGGTTGCTCGCGCTCCTCCACACACAGAAACGTCTAGCGACCCGGGGGGGATACGCTGTCCGAGCCAGTACCGCCGGGACCGGGCTGCGAACCAGGACCGGGCGTCGGGTTCGGCTGTGGCTCAGGCTGCGGCTGGGGATCTTTGCCCGAAGCCGGATCGGGGGCCGGTGTGGGGGTCGGCGCCGGTGCCGGCGTGGGAACCTCGTCCCCGACGACCTTCTGCACGCCAGACGACTCACCCGAAACGGCCTGCTCGATCTCGTGCACGGCTGCCTGCTCCGCTTCCGGAGTGGGCTGGCTGTCCACAGCGCGGCCGGCTGTCTCACCGAAACGATCGGCAGCACGAAGCAGCTCTTGCTCGGATGCCTGCGACTCAAGCAGCTCGCCTACTTCGCGAGCACGCTCGCGAGTCATCTCGAGCAAAGCGTCGCCCTGATCCGCATCAGGCGAGAACGCAAGCTGGACTTCCTCGGCAGCCCGCTTGAGCGGGTAGAGAAGATCGCCGGGGATGGTGCCCGCTGCGGCATACCCTGTGCCGGCGAGTAAGGTCGCCGTGGCAGTGAAAGCCGCGGCCGAGCGCAGGAACACGACCCGTGCCCGCGCGATGCGCCCTTCAGAGCCAGCGGCCGCCAGCACCCGGACACGAACCATATCCCGCGCAGCCTGCGGCATCACTTCGTGGACGCCACCAAGCGCGTCCTCCAGCGGGACTGTTCGTCCTGATCTGCTGTTTGGGTCACTCATCAATGTTCAACCCCTCGAGCATCGTCGCGAGCGCACTCATCGCGCGGTGCTGCAACGCCTTCACGGCTCCGGGTGTCCTGTCGAGCACCTTCGCCGTCTGCCGTATATCCATATCCCAGAAGAACCGGCAGGCGATCACGGCCGCCTGGTCCTCTGTCAACTGCTCCACGAGCCCCCGAACCATCTGCGCATCAATCCGGGCAGCTACCTGCTCGTCCACCATCACCGGCGACGGCTCCGTGTGGAGCTCGACGTCCTCGACCGGTTCGGGCGTTCTGCCTGAGCGTCTCAGGTGATCCACAGCGGCATTGCGCGCGATCCGGAAGAGCCAGGCCCCGAACGGCAGACCACGTCTGTCGTACGTGGTGATTGCCGTGAACGCCTTGAGAAACACCGTTTCCGTAACGTCCTCGGCATCGTGCGGGTTGCCCACCCGCGCACGCACGAAGGCATAGACCCGGTCGACATACAGATCGTAGATGCGACCGAACGCTTCGGCGTCGCCTCGGACAGCCCGGCGAACGAGCCTGTCAACGTGCCTGTCGTCTAGGGCGCTCAACGCGTCATCGACTCCAACCGTCATAACGCCGACGAAGCTCGTGCGGATACGGGTACCGTACTGTGAGCTGTGTCACGTACGAGAAGATGCTCGTGGGCGCACCCACGCGCCTAGTAGATGCCGCTCTCGGCAGCTGCCTGAGGGTCAACCCCGAGCTGGCGCATCTTGATCTTGAAGTCGTGGGCGTTGTGCGCCATTGCCATCGCGTCATCGAGAGTGATCTGCCGGTCCTGGTAGAGCTTGAGCAACGCCTGGTCGAAGGTCTGCATCCCGTAGTACTCGCCCTCTTCCATGGCGTCGCGGATCAGGTACGTCTTCTCGGAATCCGTGATGTACTCGCGGATCGTACCCGTGGTAACCATGATCTCGACCGCGGGCACCAGTCCGCCGTTGATCGAGGGAATCAGCCTGAGAGAAACGATGCCCTTGAGGGTCGACGCAAGCATCAGACGAACCTGTTTTTGCTGGTACGGGGGGAAGAAGTCGATGATGCGACTGATCGTCTCGGTCGCATCGATCGTGTGCAATGTCGAGAAGACCAGGTTCCCGATCTCGGCCGCGGTCAGAGCCGCTGAGACCGTGTCGTGGTCGCGCATCTCTCCAATGAGGATGACATCGGGATCCTGGCGCACGACGTGGCGCAGCGCGTCTGCGTAGCTTTCGGTGTCGATCCCGATCTCTCGCTGGTTGATGATGCAGCGCTTGTCCTTGTGCAGAACCTCGATGGGGTCCTCGATCGTGACGATGTGACCTTCGCGCGTGTTGTTGATGTGATCGATCATGGCGGCCAGCGTGGTCGTCTTGCCCGATCCGGCGGTACCCGTCACGAGTACGAGCCCGCGGGGTTCATCGGAAAGCTGCCTGATGATCGGCGGAAGTCCAAGATCCTCGATCGAGGCCCGCTCGGTGGCAACCCGCCGCATGGTGATACCCACGCTCCCGCGCTGCCGGAACACGTTGACGCGGAATCGCCCGACGCCGGACAGCGAGTACGCGAAGTCAACTTCGCGGTGGGTCTCGAACGAGAGCTTCTGGCGATCGTCCATCATTCCGACGGCGAGCAGCTGCGTTTGCTCGGGTGAGAGCGGCTGGTACTGGTCGTGGAGGACGATCAGCCGGCCATTGAGGCGAATCGCCGGCGGGCTGCCGACCTTGATGTGTAGATCCGAGGAGCCACGCTCGGTCATCAGCTTGAGCAGTCCATCGATCTCAGCCATGTCGCCTCACTGCGATTGTGCCGTCACGTCTTGCGGACAGCATACCGCAGGCGTGCGAACGCGCGCAGCCGTGTCGATCGAAGGGGCGGTGTGGGGGTTCATGCCCGCAGCCTAGGGTCGGCATGCTCCGGCATAGTCGCTGCGGCTCAGAGAGTCGATGCTCACGACATCGCCGGTGTGGGGTGCATGGATGTACTGCCCGCCACCGACATAGATGCCAACGTGGTGGATCGGCGAGCCGAAGAAGACCAGGTCTCCGGGCTGCAGGTCCGACCTCGAGACGCGCTCGCCGTAGTTGATCTGGGCGCGAGACGAGTGCGGGAGCGAGACGCCCACCTGAGCGTACACGAACATCGTGAACCCGCTGCAGTCGAACGAATTGGGTCCCGACGCGCCCCACCGGTACGGTGCGCCCAGATATCGCTTGGCGATACTCACAACTTCGCTGCGGGCCGCACGAGTAGGCGCCGGGAAGGTCCGGGGCGAGGAAGAGGCGCGCGAAACCGAAGCGCGAGCGGCGGCGGCGGC
>JBGSMX010000046.1:0-4770 GCA_041739935.1 Coriobacteriia bacterium
GGGCAAGATCACCGACCTCATCGCGGACGATTTCGACTACGTCGTTCGCTTCCAGGGCGGCAACAACGCGGGGCATACCGTCATCCACGGCGGCCGCACGCTCAAACTGCACCTGATCCCGAGCGGGATCATGTATCCGCACATCACACCGGTCATCGGTAACGGGTGCGTCATCGACCCCAAGGTCCTGCTCGAGGAGATGGACCGCCTCGAAGCGGACGGCCTTTCCACGCACCGTCTGCTCATCTCGTGCAACGCGCACCTGATAATGCCGTACCACCGCGACCTGGACGGCGCGAGTGAGCGCCGGCTGGGCAATCTCGAGATTGGCACCACCCGCCGGGGCATAGGCCCCGCCTACATGGACAAGGCCTCGCGCATGGGTTTGCGCGTGCAGGATCTGCAAGACGAGCATATCTTCCGCAAGAAGATCGAGGCGGCGCTCCACGAGAAGAACGACCTGCTCTCGAAGCTCCACGATCTGCCCACCTACACGGTCGATCAAATCGCCGAGGAGTACCTGCCCTACGCCGAGCGCATCAAGCCGCACATCGCGGACACGTCGCTCACGGTGAACCGCGCGCTAGCGGCCGACCAGTGGGTGCTGTTCGAGGGCGCGCAGGGCGTGATGCTCGACATCGATCACGGGACGTACCCGTTCGTGACCTCGAGCAGCCCGATCGCGGGCGGCGCGTGCACGGGAGCGGGCGTGGGGCCACGTGCGATCGATCGCGTGCTCGGGATCGCGAAAGCGTACATCACGCGGGTAGGCTCGGGACCGTTCCCGACCGAGCTGGGCGACGAGACGGGTCGGCACCTGATCGAGGTGGGTCACGAATACGGCACGACCACCGGCCGCGAGCGTCGCGCCGGCTGGTACGACGCGGTCATCATCCGTTACGCCGTGCAGGTGGCGGGGCTGACCGATCTCATCATCACGAAACTCGACGTGCTCTCGCAGCTCGACACGATCAAGGTCTGCGTGGCCTACGAGCACGAAGGGCACCGCTACAACAACCTGCCGTGTCACCAGACGGTCTTCCACCACGCGAAGCCGGTCTACGAGGAGCTGCCGGGCTGGAAGACGGACATCACGGCGTGCCGCGAGTTCGACGAGCTGCCCAAGGCCGCACGCGACTACATCCAGTTCATAGAGGATCTTGCCGAGGTACCCGTCGCGATGATTGCCGTCGGCCCGAGCCGCGAGCAGACGATCATGCGCCGCTGGGAGCGCCGGCTGTAGCGAGCGCGCTCAAGTGATCTCCATCTGGTCCTCGGCCCGTTGGGTGTCATGACGGGGTATCATCTCTGGGTGCGAGGGGGCGTTTGTCACCAGAGGGGGCACCGTGCGCAAGCTAGCTGCCGTGTCACTCGTGATTCTGTTGGCCGGGGTCACGTCTGCGTGGGGTATCACGGAATCATCGGGCTGGGTCGAGCGAGAGCCGGTAGGGCTCGAATCACTTCAATTCCTCGATTCCGTGCATGCCGCGGGCGTTCGCGGCTCGAGCGTGCTGGCGACCTCCGACAGTGGTGCGACCTGGGCGGCACGCTACGTGGGGCCTCCGTTGCATGATGGTGAGACGCTGATCGACGCGTGCTGGGCGGACGGGTCGCACCTGTGGGCACTGGGCTGCGAGGACACCGTCGTTACCAGCGAGAATGGCGGCCTGACGTGGTCGGTCGCGTCGGTCCCCGTGCGAGGGGGCGGGTTTGCCGGCGCCATCGAGTTCAGCGATTCGCAGCACGGGTGGATCGGCCGAGGAGAGTCGATCGCCCGGACGATCGACGGTGGTGGCACCTGGCTTGCCATCGGGACTTCGGCCCATGACGGCATACCCAGGACCGTAACCGGACTCGACTTCTGGGATGACCAGTATGGCGTTGCCTCCAGTCACGGGGGCATGCTCTTCACATCTGACGGAGGGCTGACGTGGACCGCAGGCTCGCGTGTCACCGACGATGTCTTCTATGCGGTCGATCACCGGACCGCAACCGAGGTGTGGGCGGTCGGCTCGAACGGGGCGGTCGCGTGCTCGGATGACAGTGGACAGACATGGTCGATAGTGCCGCCACTGTCCGGGGCTGCGCTCTACGACGTCGAGTGGATCGATGAGGATATCGGCCTCATCTGCGGTGAGTGGGGGACGCTGCTTCAGACCGTCGACGGCGGTGCGACGTGGCACCTGCGCGGGTTCCACGGCGCGGTTTCACTCGAGCACGCCGGGAGTGTCGCCTGGGCAGCCGCCCTCGGCTTGGCCGCGACCAATACGAATCCAGGGTCCGTCTCCTCGGCCCCTGTGGAGCTGGCGCTCGCGGCCGGGCTGGGAAGGGTCGGGACTGCAGTGCGGGTATCACAGTCGGCGTTTGTTGCCGGCGCACCTGAGGCGGTCGTGGTCGTCGGATACGAGGCGTGGCCAGACGCGCTTATGGCCGCTCCGCTTGCGGTCGCTTACGAAGGGCCCGTTCTACTGGGCTCGCGCACGTGGGCGGACTACGAATCTGAGGATGGGGCATTGCGGGCCGAGCTCGGCCGTCTTGATCCCGACCAGGTCTTTATCGTGGGCGGCTTGTCTGCCGCTGATGAGTACCTGGAGCAGGCGATACGCGAGTCCGTGCCTGACGCGGTGGTGACGCGCGTGGCTGGGGCCGATCGCTACGAGACTGCCGCTGCGGTGCTCGATCAGATCGAGAGCAAGCGTCAGGCTGACGGTTTGCCGTTGTCGGACACCGTCTATCTGGCGACGGGAGATGTCGCGGCCGATGCCCTCGCGGCGGGTCCGCTGGCTGCGGTCAGTGGCAGTCCCATTCTGCTCACCGATCGGGATTCGATGCCTGGTGCCACGAGTGCGGCTTTCGAGGCCTATGCACCCGCACACACCGTGCTCGTGGGTGGCACGGAGCGCATCTCGGCCGAACTCGAAGCCAGCATCGATGCGCTGTCCTGGACTGAGACGACCCGGGTGGGTGGGGGAGATCGGTGCGAGACCGCCGTGCTCGTGGCCGAGATGGCCACGGACGAACTCGGATTCGTCTGGGATGGTGTCATGGTGTGTCGGGGAGATCGTCCGTGGGACGCGCTGTCCGGGGGACCGGCACAGGCATCCCGTCGGGCACCGATCCTCTTGCTTGAGGAGGACGCGATAGGAGCTCAGACCGCCGAGGCGCTCACCGCGCACGCCGATGAGATCGACCTCGTGCGCGTGACGGGTGGCTGGGAGGTCATCCCGTACGAACGGCTGGATGAGATCGAGCTGCTGTTCGACTGAGTCCGTCGACGACGGCTCCATGCGGCCTTCCGTTGCGGCGCCCAGCTCGCGAGCCTAGCATTGCGAGCATGACCACCCAAGAGCGCCCCGACGAGCCCTCCGGTTCCCTGCGCAACGTCCGCGCGCTCGGTCTCGTGAGCCTGCTCACCGACGCGTCATCCGAGGCCATCTACCCGATACTCCCACTGTTCCTGGTCAACGTGCTCGGCGCGCCGGTCACGGTGGTCGGTATCATCGAGTCGCTTGCCGAGGCGACATCGTCGCTTGTTCGCGTCTTCTCAGGCGCATTGTCCGACCGGATCGGTCGCCGCCGTCCACTCGTGGTCATGGGGTACACGCTCAGCAATGTCGCGAAACCCCTGCTGGCTCTGGTGCCGTCGTGGCCCGTCGTGCTCGTGCTTCGCGTGACCGATCGGCTCGGCAAGGGGATCCGGACGGCGCCGCGCGATGCACTGATCGCCGATTCTTGTACTGCCGAGGAACGCGGCGCGGCCTTCGGGCTTCACCGGGCGCTCGACACCGTCGGCGCGGCTATCGGGCCGCTGGTGGCCTGGCTCGTGCTCACCCTCTCACCCGACGGGTACCGCACTGTGTTCTTGCTGTCGGCGATCCCGGGCACCGCGGCGATCCTCGTGGTGCTGTTTGCGGTGCGGGAGCGGCGCCCCGCAGCTGTCTCGCGCCCGCATACTGCACCGCTGCGCCTGAAGGGCCTTGGCAGGCCATTCGCGATCTTCACGGCCGTCTCGGCGGTGTTCGCACTGGGCAACTCGTCAGATGCGATGCTCGTCCTGAGGGCGCAGGATCTGGGGACGCCCGTCGCGCTCGTGCCGCTCATGTACTTCGTGTTCAACGTGGTTGCCGCGTCACTCGCCTCGAAGTTCGGGAAGCACTCGGATCGGGTGGGCCGGCGGCGAGTCATTATCGGAGGATTCGCGCTCTACGCGCTGGTGTACTCGGGTTTCGCGCTGGCTTCAGCAGCGTGGGCGCCATGGTTTCTGTTTGCGGCCTACGGAGTTCCGTATGCACTCACCGAAGGCATGACCCGCGCGTTCGTAGTGGATCTGGTGCCCGAGAGCCTGCGCGCCACCGCCATAGGCGGGTACACCTTCGTTCTGGGCTTGGCCGCACTCCCGTCAACCGTCATCGCCGGCGTGTTGTGGGACACCGTGTCGCACGGCGCCCCTTTCGTGCTGTCTGCGCTGCTCATGGGGATTGCTGCGCTTGCGATGTGGTCGCTGCGCAGTGTGATGGCTCCGCAGGCGAGTACGGAATCGCGCGTCGGTCCGGGCGGCAAGCAGACCGTGCGGCGCCGGGAGCGCGGGCTGTAGGACGCGGGACTACGGTCCGGTATACGGAGCGCCGATGCCGGCTTCAATCTCCTGCGCTCGCTCCGCTAACGCCTGCCTGTAGTCTTCGAGCAAGGCCGCACGCTCGGCCGCAAGCGTAGCTGCGGCATCATCGGTCGAAGCGCTTGATGCCGAACCTGATGACGGGCTCGGCCGCC
>JBGSMX010000050.1:0-4699 GCA_041739935.1 Coriobacteriia bacterium
GCCGATGGCCATCGCATTGATCAGACAGTTGCCCTCGTAGGCTTCTTCGAAGTAGACCTCGCCGCCCACGGTGGGCACGCCCAGGCAGTTTCCGTAGCCGCCGATGCCGGCGACCGAGCCCTCGAACAGGTAGCGCTGGCGCGGCTTGTCGAGCGTGCCGAAGCGCAGCGAGTCGAGCGAGGCGATGGGTCGCGCGCCCATCGTGAAAATGTCGCGGATGATGCCGCCGATCCCGGTCGCCGCACCCTGGTAGGGCTCGATCGCGCTCGGGTGATTGTGTGACTCCATTTTGAAGGCGACCGCCCAGCCGTCGCCCACGCTGATCACGCCCGCATTCTCGCCCGGGCCCTGCAAGACGTGCTCGCCGGTCGTGGGGAACATGCGAAGTGCTTTGCGCGAGTGCTTGTAGCTGCAGTGCTCCGACCACATGAGTGAGTACATGTAGAGCTCGGTCACGGTGGGGATGCGGCCTAGAATCTCGACGATGTGCTCGTATTCCGCGAGCTTGAGGCCGAGCTCCTGGGCGAGTTTCGGAGCGAGTTCAGGCGAGAGCGACTCGGGCATGGGTGACTACTCCTCGATGCGAACGGGCGGCTGACTGGATTGTAACCGAGCGAAGGCGCGCGGGGCGTGGCTACCGGACAAGAAACACCTCCGGGAATTCGCCATGGGCGCGCTCGTCCGCGCTTGCGAGAGTCGCATCGAGCAGCACGGCGCAGGCCGGCGCGAGGGCGTCGTAGAACGAACAGCTCAGGAGCTGCGCCTGGCGCGAGGCCTCGGCGACCACGGCAGTGCTGAGCGGCAGCAGCACGACACCGCTCTCGCCGAGACGCTCCCAGGCTGCGGGAACGTCACCTGGGGTGTAGTGACGAGCTACAACCGAAAGCACTTCGTGTGCGAAGTGCACCGGTGCGACGATCGAGATCTCCCCGCGCGACGCACGATCGAGCAGTCCCAGCGCGACCGCTTGCCCCGATTCCGGCTTGAACCACTTCACTCCCACAGAAGCGTCGAGCACGTATATCTGCCCGTCGCTCATTTCTTGCGCTCCGTGCGCACGTCTCGCAGCGGCGCGCTGTCGTCCGTCGCCCTGATCTCGCGCAATACCTCGAGACTCGGCCTGTCATCGCGAACCTCACGCCCCACGTGGAAGTTCCGCATGCCTTCGATCGCCCGCAGCATGCGCTCGCGGCGCGCCTCGCTCGCGCGTTCCTCGGCGGTCCTGCCCAGATACGAGGCGAGAGACTCCTGCACGAGCTCGCTGCGAGGCACGCCGACCTCGCGGGCCTCGGCGTCGAGGCGGGCGAGAAGCTCATCGGGAAGCGATATCGTCACGCGCGCAACCATGCGGACCACCTCAGTTCATACTGCCATTCATAACGCCAGTATGAACCCGGGGTCTGACACGCGTCAACGCGGGTCTGTGGGGTCTTCCTCGGCAGGTAGATCGTGCAGCTCGCGCGCGGCAAGCCGCTCGGCGGTCGGATACGCGATGCGAAGCAGGTAGATGATCTGCGTGACCAGCACCAGCGGACTCATCCCCACGAGAACCAGCCCCAGAAAGGCGTTGGCGGTCCACGGGAGACTCTCGATCACGAACACGACGAAGTAGAGCGCCTGCGGGGCGAACCATGCCCACCGCGTCCACGGCCTGGACGCGAAGGCCGAGGCGCGCTTGGGGCGCGTCGCGTCGAACATGACCCACACGGCGCCGAATGCGACCGCGAACACGTAGACGACAAACGCCACGTAGAGCGGGCCACCCAGCGTGCTTCCACCGTGCATCTAGCCGGCCACCTGCGCGAGCTTGCGCGCAATCGCGGTGAAGAACGCCTGGCCATCGGTGCCGCCGACGGCGGGATCGACCACGCGCTCGGGGTGCGGCATGAGTCCGAAGACGTTGCCGTACTCGTTGCACACACCCGCGATGTCGTCGAGCGCGCCGTTGGGCGCACTTCCACGCTCGGCACGCGAGCCGTCGGGCTCGCAGTAGCGCAGCACGATCTGGCCCTTGGCTTCCATGAGCGACAGCGTCTGCTGGTCGCAGATGAAGTTGCCCTCGTTGTGGTTGATGGGCAGCTGCACGATCGTGCCGGGGGCAAGATCGAGCCACTCACATGCCGAGGACTCCACTCGCAACGGCACTTCCTTGCAGATGAACTTCAGGCCGCTGTTGCGCAACAGCGCACCCGGCAGAAGATGCGCCTCGCAAAGTATCTGGAACCCGTTGCAGATGCCCAGGACCGGACCGCCCCTCTCGGCAAAGTGAACGACCTCGCTCATCACGGGGCTGAAGCGCGCGACCGCACCGCAGCGGATGTAGTCGCCGTAGCTGAATCCACCGGGAAGCACGATCGCATCGAAACCGGACAGATCGGTATCGCCGTGCCAGATGTAGTCGGCCTCGAAGCCCAGATGATGGGCGGCGTGCACCACGTCTTGCTCGCAGTTGGAGCCGGGGAAGATCACCACGCCAAAGCGCATGCGCTACGCCTCCCCGACGATCTCGATGCGGTAGTCCTCGATCACGGGGTTGGCGAGCAGCTTGTCGCACATTTCGCGAACCGTCGCCTCGTCCGCGTCAGCAACCATGCGGATGTACTTGCCTATCTTGACCTCTTCGACGCCCCCGTAGCCCAGATTGCGAAGCGCGCGCTCCGCGGTGGCACCGGGCGGATCGAAGATCCCCTGCTTGTAGGTGACGAATATCTCGTAGCGTGCCATAAACTACGCGTCCCCCTTCTTATCCTTTGGCTTCTCAGACGGCTTGGACTTCGGCTTGCCGGTACCGGCGATCTGCTCGCGCCACTCCTTGCGCATGGGCCGAAGCTTGCTCCAGTCGATCCACAGACCCGGCAGTAACGTCGCGTACGCAGCGACGAGCGCCACGTACGATGCGGTCTGGGCCAGCTGCCCTGCAAGCTGCCTCAAACCCATGGTCAGGCCGACGAACACCACGGTTGCTATCAACAGCCACAGCCAGATCTTGCGCCACCGCTTGAACTCCGGAGAGTCGGGTTCGTGCGGCATGCTGGAGCTGCCCTTACCTGCCGAGGAGCCCTTGGAGCTTCCCTTGCCACCGCTGCCGCCCGACTCGCCGGCCTCGCGCTTGGGCTTCGCGCTCGATGCGCTCCTTCGCGTGCTCCCCACCTGCGCATCCTTGCGATAGCGGGGATTCTGCGCGCTGCGTCGAGCCATGTTATGCACGTCCCTCGGGGTTGAAGCTACGACCGGTGATCAGCTCGTAGGCTTGAATGTAGCGCTCACTCGTTCCTTTGATGATGGCGGCGGGCAGCGCAGGGGCCGGAGGCGTCTTGCCCCAACCGCTACTCTCCAGCCAGTCTCTCACGAACTGCTTGTCGAAGCTGGCCTGGCCGCGGCCGGGCTGGTAGTCAGCGGCAGGCCAGAAGCGGCTCGAGTCCGGGGTCAGCACCTCGTCCACGAGGGTGACCCGGCCATCGATCGTGCCGAACTCGAACTTCGTGTCGGCGATGATGACACCACGGGCAGCCGCATGCTCGCGGGCCCGCGAGTAGACCTCGATCGATGCGTTTCGCAGCGCCAGGGCGGGCTGGTCGCCGATGATCTCGACCGTGCGCTCGAAGCTGATGTTCTCGTCATGATCGCCGATCTCGGCCTTGGTGCTGGGCGTGAAGATGGGCGCTTCGAGCCTGTCTGACTCGCGCAGACCGGACGGCAGGGCGATACCGCACACCGTGCCCTGCTCGCGGTATTCCTTCCAGCCCGAGCCTGCCAGGTATCCCCTGACGATGCACTCGACCGGGAAGACCTGCGCCTTCTTCACCAGCATGAAGCGCCCGCGCAGATAGTCCGAATGGGGGGCGAACTGGGGTGGCAGATCGGCGACTTCGGTCGACAGCAGGTGATTCGGGACGACATCGCCCAGTAGCTCGAACCAGAACAGCGAGAGCTTGGTGAGGACCTCTCCCTTATACGGGATCGGGTCGGGCAACACGAAGTCGAACGCGCTGATACGGTCGCTTGCGACCAGCAGCAGCGTGTCGCCCAGGTCGTAGAGGTCGCGCACTTTGCCTTGGGAATCGGGATGAAGGCCCTGCGGCTGCATGGGCAGTCGCTCCTCTCGGGGTCTTCCAGCGGTGTTGTCTGACGACCGCCGCCCGGGCAGCGAGGTGCGGGTGTGGGGGCGCGGTGCTACGCGGTCATTGTAGGTGAAAGCGCGGCGGCGGTGTAGGGCTCTCGTCGCGCTTATGCGGCGGACCGGCAGCTTCTGGGCACATACAGACTGCGCGACGGGTCAGCTTAGAATGCGCCATCCGTTGTACGCGACGAGTGCGAGCATGCCGTGCACGGCGCCGATCGCGACGAGCACCCAGGCTCCCCGACGATGGACTTTCATGTGTAGGCGCCCTTTGAACTTGATGATCCGCATGCCGACAAGCATCTGAAAGGCAACGAGCGCGAACGTGACGAGCCCGATGTAGATGATGGTCAGCAGGCTGATCGGATAGCCGAGTATCATTCGCCGGTCCTTATTCTCGAGTCCGTGTTGAGACGATACCCCGTCGCGGACGATCCGAGCGAGAGGAGAGTCTTGTGAAAGCGCTCGCACATTATGGAACGATCGTTCCAGAGTGTCAGAGGGTCGCCCGGAAGCGCGCGCGCCCGCGCTCAATCGTGCTGGTAGTGGCCCTCGCCGTCGCGACGTCGCTTGCGCTGG
>JBGSMX010000116.1:0-2190 GCA_041739935.1 Coriobacteriia bacterium
GTTGTCGTGGCCGGTGCGCTACTGGGCGCGGTCGTGCTGTGGCAGGTCGCCCCGGCGAGCGCCACGAACGAGTACGGCGAGGCGGTACTGTTCCGCGCCGACACGCAGTACCACCGCATCACGGTGACCGAGGACGATAACGCGCGGCATCTGCGCTTCGACCGCAGCCACCAGTCCGCGATCGCGCTCGACGATCCGTACGAGAGCCTGATCGCGTACCCCAACTACATGCACCTGGCCATGGCGGTGAAGCCCGACGCCGAGCGGGTCCTCGTTCTTGGCCTGGGCGGCGGCGCCATCACGAAGCGCTTCTGGCGCGATTACCCGCAGGTCAGCGTGGACTCGGTCGAGATCGATCCGGTGGTCGTCGATGTAGCCGTGCGCTACTTCGGCCTACCCGACGACCCACGGCTGCGCACCTTCACCGAAGACGCACGACGCTACGTTCAGGCCAGCGACGAGACCTATGATGTTGTGATCGTGGATGCGTACTATGCCGATTCGCTCCCCTTCCACTTGACCACCGACGAATTCCTGCGCGAGATCAAGGACCGTATGGCACCCGACGGCGTGATCGCCTACAACGTCATCTCCGCCACCGAGGGCGATGGCTCGAGGCTGTTCCGCAGCATGTACCGCACGGCGAGCGGCGTGTGGGACCGCTTGTGGGTCTTCCCGATCGGCTACGGCGCGGACTCTACCGCGGGCGATGCGGCCACCGCGGCTCAGGTTCGCAGGAACATCATCGTCCTGGGGTCTGACACGACCGGCCTGACCGACAGCGAACTCGTGGAGCGCATCGAGGATCGCGTGGACGACACGGTGACCATAGACGGCTTCGAGCACTTCGCCGAGGACCTCTACACAGCGCCGGTCCCGGTTGCGGACGTACCACTGCTCACCGACTCGCACGCGCCGACCGACTCGCTCATCGAGGTTCAGTAGGTCCGAAAGCCACGCTGCACGATCCTCGGTAAGGCACGGATATGCTCGCGTTTGGAGTACCCGCGTAGCGTGAAGACGCCGAGCCGAGGAGAGCGAGCATGGACCAGCCAGCCCACGACAACCCACCCCGCCTGATGGAGCAGATGAGCAACGCCCTGTGGACCAGGCACTACAGCCCTCGGACGGAGAAGGCGTACTGCCAGTGGGTGAAGCGGTTCATCTACTTCCACGGCCTGCGGCACCCTGCCGAGATGGGTGAGTCCGAAATCAACGCATTCCTGACGCACCTTGCCGTCGAGGACAAGGTCAGCGCATCGACCCAGAACCAGGCGCTGGCCGCTTTGCTGTTCTTGTACCGCCACGTGCTGGACCGAGAAGTGGGCAGCCTGGGACAGGTCGTGCACGCACGCACGCCCAAGCGACTGCCGGTCGTGCTGACCCGCGCCGAGGTACGCGCCGTCCTGGCCAAGCTCGACGGCGAGGCCTGGCTCATGGCCTCGCTGCTGTACGGCTCCGGGTTGCGATTGAGCGAGTGCCTTGACCTGCGGGTTCAAGACCTGGACTTCGAGCGCGGCGAGATCCTCGTGCGCAACGGCAAGGGCGCCAAGGACCGGGTGACCATGCTGCCGCTCTCGCTCAAGAATCCGCTGCGCGAACACCTGGAGCGGGTGCGCGAGATACACCGCACGGACCTGGCCGCTGGCTGGGGTCGAGTCGAGCTGCCTGCCGCGCTCGAGCGCAAGTACCCCAACGCGCCGACCGAGTGGGCGTGGCAGTGGGTCTTCCCCCAACAGAACCGCTGGAAGAACACCAAGACCGGGGATCAGGGCCGCTACCACGTGCACGAAACGATCCTGCAGCGCGAAGTGAAACAAGCCGTGCGCCGCTCGGGCATCGAGAAGCCGGCAGGGTGCCACACGCTACGACACTCGTTCGCGACCCACTTGCTCGAAGCCGGCTACGACATCCGCACGATCCAGGAGCTGCTGGGGCACAAGAGCGTGAGCACGACGATGATCTACACCCACGTCCTCAACAAAGGTGGCCGAGGAGTCTGCAGCCCCATGGACAACATCTGAAGGCGCGACAGCGAAGGTGCTTATCCAGACTGGCCATTTCGACCCGAATAACTGCCCTCACAACGCCCAAGCGGGGCTTTGCCGTCCCTCGCCATCCCCCGCTCGTCCTTACACGGACTGCCCATCTTCATCCATGTACAATTAGCCAGATTGGAGAATCTTCGTT
>JBGSMX010000123.1:0-31093 GCA_041739935.1 Coriobacteriia bacterium
CGATCTTGCCGGCCGTGCTCCTCTCGGAGCGGGTGACGCGCGCGCCCGAAGAGGCGGTCGACGCGCTGGTCGAGTCCCTGACCGTCTCGGCCTCGGGTGGTGCATCGCTCGCCGCGGAATCGCGCGCAACTTACTGCCCGACGCGCGGAGCCGCCGTGGCGACCGGGACGCTCGATCCCAGGTCGCCGTCGGAGCGAATCATGGACGCGGTCCGCGAGCATCGGGAGGAGATACTCGCCCTGGCACAGAAGAATCGGGCCGAGAACCTGCGGATTTTCGGGTCGGTCGCGCGGGGGGATGCGGGCGAAGACGGCGACCTGGACGTGCTCGTGGATCTCTTGCCGCACGCATCGCTGTTCGATCTGGGCGGACTGGCGTACGGAATCGAGCAACTGGTGGGTGTGAAAGTGGACGTGGTGTCGGCCCGGAGCGTCAAGGAACGAATTCGCGACCGCGTCATGGCCGAGGCGATTCCGCTATGACAGCCGAGCGAGATCCGATACTGCGCCTGGATGACCCGCTCTAACCTCGCCCTTCGCCCGCCCCGCCTACTCGCACGAGCACGATCGTCCAGGGCAGGGGGGAGTGCACTTCGACCACCTCGCCGAACTGCGACGCGAACTCCACGAAGCTGCGGCGCGACCAGCGTTGGATGTGTCCCGGCGTATTGCCCCACGACGACCAGTAGGCGCCCCGAAGCATGTTCAGCGCGCTCCACAGCGGTTCGCGAGGCACCGAGAGCAGCAGGTAGCTGCGCGCGATGCGCGCCATGTGCTGCGCTGCGAGCTGTGGGTCGGGCAGGTGCTCGAGCACCTCGATCGCGGTTACGAGGTCGAACGAGTCGTCCTCGTAGGGGAGCTGCTGGGCATCACCGGAGACGAACTCGAGGTTGGGTGCGCAGCGCGAGTCCCACTCGGCACGTAGACCGGGGTCTTCGAGATCGAGGCCGACAAGGCGCGTGTCCGCCCGGGTGCACGCCCACTCGTGCGTGAGCACACCTTCACCGCAGCCCACATCGAGCTGAGTCGCCGGCGCCGTACGCTCCCACAGCGCATCGAGCTCCTGGCGAAACCGGGTGGTCAGATGCCGCGCCACGGGATTGCGCGCACCGTACTTGTCGTAGAAGTTGCCGACCGGGAGGTCTCGGACCTCACCTTGCTTGGCAGTCGTCATCGAGCTCCTTGAGCCTCTCGTAACGGGCGACTGTACGATAGCCTAACAGGCCACTCACTGCACGCGGTGGTGAGAATCATGTAATCTTCTGAGGTTGGAGTTTCGCACACGAGAGGATGCGTCTGCATGAAGGCAATCATCCCGGCCGCCGGTCTGGGCACGCGCTTCTTGCCGGTCACCAAATCGCAGCCCAAAGAGATGCTGCCGGTCGTAGACAAGCCGGTCATCCAGTACGTGGTCGAAGAGGCGGTTGCCGCCGGCGCTGACGACATTCTCATCATCACCGGCCGAGGAAAGCGCGCCATCGAAGATCACTTCGATCGCTCGATCGAGCTCGAGGACCTGCTCGAGCGCAGCGGCAACACCGTGAAACTCCGCGAGGTTCGCAACATCTCCGATATCGCCGATGTGTTCTACGTGCGCCAGAAGCGTCCGAAAGGCCTGGGGCACGCGGTCATGTGCGGCGCACCGTTCACCAACGACGAGCCGTTTTTCGTGATGCTAGGCGACGTGCTCGTGCCTGCCAACGACTGCCTGCCCAAGCTGCGTGCCGCGCAGGAGAAGTTCGGCGGGTCGGTGATCGCGGTGCAGGAAGTCCCCGAGCACCTCGTCTCGCGCTACGGTGTGATTGGCGGGCGCGAGGTAGAGCCCGGAATCTGGGAGGTCTCCGACCTGGTCGAGAAACCTCCGGCGAATCAGGCCCCGAGCAACCTGGCCATCTTTGGCCGGTATCTGCTGTCACCCACGATCATGGAGATACTGCCCAAGATCGAGCCCGGCCGCGGCAACGAGGTGCAGCTCACTGATGCGCTCAAGCAGCTGCTCAAGGGCGAGGAGATCCACGCGGTTGTCATGGACTGCGAAGGCTACGACACCGGCAACGTGCTGTCGTGGCTCGAGGCCAACATCGCACTCGCGCTCAAGACTCAGGAGTTCGGCGAGGACTTGCGCGCGAGCCTCAAGCGGTTGTTGGGGTAAGGGCGCGGGACGCTACGTCGGAGTTGAGTTCCAGGGTGGTCCACGCAAGTGCGATGAGGTGGTCGTCTATCGCGTAGCCCTTCGAGTCACGCAGCCACTCCAGGAGAGGTGCCAGGTGCCAGAGCGATGGGTTGCCCCGGTGGACGGGCGGGGGAGCGGATGAGTCGGGGCCCAGAATCACCTTACGCGCGTTCTGCCGCGTCATGCGCAAGAGCTCGGCGATGTCCGTAAGTCCCACGTAGTCGGGTGACGCTTCGATTAGTTCGGCCTCAGGCATCGCCCGGCCCACGTCCCCAAGCGCGCTCAAGACGGCCGTACGGGCATCACCGTCCTCCCGGTCAAAATCGAAAACGATGCGGCCAGGTCGCCCTATGCCCACTAGAGCGTCGGTGCAGTTCTCCTGGGCGAGGCGTTCGAGGTCCTCAGCGGTGACGGGGAGTTGCGCGGGAAGCACGAAGTCGAGCGAGAAGTGGTGGGTTTTCACGGTTCGCACCTCCTTTGGTGGATGCACCCGTCAACGATTCGAGTAATCTGCCGGGCATGGTTCGCAGGAACCCGCGGGCTCGACCAAACGCTCGCCATGCAGAACACGCCTCGTCGACAGTCGTGGTCCTGTTCGGGACAGTAGAGCCGCCCCCAGGCATGGGAACTCGAGCCGGTTGCCTGGACGCGCCAGCCAGCGTTCTCGGCGTACGCGAGTGCCGCTTCCACCTCTGGCTTTGGGTGCCTCTTGCGGCGTTGCAGGATCCGACCTCCCTGATCGTATATGTGTCATGCGTGGGTGTCAAGTGACAACCTACGTGTCGCGAGACTCCGACCAAGCGTAGCGGTCGGGTCTTAACGGATTCGAACTGAGCTCGGCTTGCCCCTTTCGCCCTGGTCTTGATTTTACTCAATACGCTGAGTAAAATTGCTCAATACGTTGAGTAATCCGCACCCACGGCTGCCCGGGAGGTGGCTGCATGTACCATCGACCGCTCGACTCCGAACTCGAACGACGCCTCCGGGGACCCCGGAGTTTCATTCAGGCCGTATGGGGCCCCCGGCAGGTTGGCAAGACCACCTCGGTCACCCACGTGCTGAGTGCGCTCAACATGCCGCATCAGTACGCGAGCGCGGACTCGCCCGCGACGCAAAGTACCGTGTGGCTGCGTCAACAGTGGGAGGCTGCGCGCGCCCTGGCCGAGAACGGCCCTGCGATTCTCGCTCTGGATGAGATCCAGAAGGTGCCGGGTTGGTCTGATCAGGTCAAGGCTTTGTGGGATGAGGACACCCGAGCCGACAGAGATGTGCGCGTGGTGCTGCTGGGCTCATCGCCGCTTCTCGTGCAAGCCGGCCTGACCGAGACGCTTGCCGGACGGTTCGAGACGCTGCATTGGACGCACTGGGCCTTCGCCGAATGTCGCGAGGCGTTCGGGTGGGATCTCGACACGTACCTGTTCTTTGGCGGGTATCCGGGTGCCGCACCGCTTGTGGGAGACGTCGATCGGTGGCGCGATTACATCGTCGATTCGCTCATCGAGATATCGGTGTCGCGCGACATCCTGCTCATGTCCCGAGTAGACAAGCCGGCACTCCTGCGTCAGCTCTTCGCGCTTGCGTGTGAGTACTCCGGCCAGGTGCTGTCCTACACCAAGATGCTCGGTCAGCTCAACGATGCCGGCAACACGACAACGCTCGCGCACTACCTGAGCCTGCTCGAGGGTGCGGGACTGGTGATGGGTCTGCACAAGTTCACCGGATCGGCGCTACGCCGAAGGGCCTCGAGCCCCAAGCTGCAGGTTCTGAACACCGCGCTCATGACGGCAATGTCTGGAAAGACGCCCGCCCAGGTGCGGGCCGACCCAGCGTGGTGGGGCAGATTGGTCGAGTCGGCTGTAGGCGCATATCTCCTTGGCATGCCGAACGAACGCTCGCGACGCGTGGAGTACTGGCGTGAGGGCAATCGCGAGGTCGACTTTGTGGTGAGCGGTCGCGAAGAGCTGGTCGCGATCGAAGTGAAGACCGGTCGTAGCGGCGAAGCAGAGCACGCCGGAACCGCCGCTTTCCTGGCCAAGTATCCAGGCGCGCGCCCGCTTATGGTTGGCGGCGATGGCGTTGCGATCGAATCGTTCCTGCTGGGCGAAGTCCCCTTGATGAGCTGAGCACCCGGACGGCCGAACCCGCAAGATACTCTCGTGGCCCACTCATGATCGCGGCTGTCGTTGCGCGACTTGCTACAATCCCCATGTACATCCCGGAGCATGGATGCCTGGGTACAGGGGAGCGGAAACATGAAGGTAGTCATACTCGCTGGGGGGCTCGGAACTCGGCTGGCCGAGGAGACGACCACGCACCCCAAGCCGATGGCAGAAATCGGCGAGAAGCCGATCCTCTGGCACATCATGAAGACCTACAGTCACTACGGGTTCAACGACTTTGTCATCTGCCTTGGCTATAAGGGCTACATGATCAAGGAGTACTTCTCAAACTACTTTCTGCACAACTGCAACGTGACGTTCGACATGCAGACGAATGAGATGTCCGTGCACCAGAACGTGAACGAGCCCTGGAAGGTGACGCTTGTTGACACCGGTGCCGAGACGATGACCGGTGGGCGCGTCAAGCGCATCCAGCCGTGGGTCGAGGGCGAACGTTTCATGTTGACGTACGGCGATGGCGTGGCCGATGTAGATATCGCCGCCCTGGTCGACTTCCACGCCGCGCAAGGCAGGATTGCGACGCTGACAGCGGTCCAGCCGCTTGGCAGGTTCGGCGCGCTCGACGTTGAAGACGGCGCGGTCAAGTCGTTCAGGGAGAAGCCGATCGGCGACGGCGATTGGATCAACGGCGGATTCATGGTCCTCGAGCCGGATGTGTTCGATCGCATCGACGGTGACTCCACGACCTTCGAGCAAGAGCCGCTGCGGTCGCTTGCGCTGGACGGTCAGCTGGCGGCCTTCCAGCACAAGGGATTCTGGCAGCCCATGGATACGCTTCGCGACAAGATGCACCTTGAGAAGCTGTGGCTTGAGGGCCAAGCGCCGTGGAAGGTGTGGTGAAGGTGCAAGCATCGCTCTTCGGCGGTGTATTCGCGGAGCGCCGAGTGCTTGTCACGGGTCACACAGGGTTCAAGGGTTCTTGGCTGGCCGAGTGGCTGCTCGGGCTTGACGCTCAAGTCACGGGCTATGCGCTTGAGCCCCCTACGGATCCGGGTCTTTTCCAAGAGCTTGGGCTGGATCAGCGGATGCACCACCACATCGGTGACGTTCGCGACTTGCAGGAGCTGACCCGGGTGATGACCGACGCTCGACCAGAGATCGTCTTTCACCTCGCCGCCCAGCCGATCGTGCGCCTGTCCTATGACGAACCCGTGATGACTTACGAAACGAACGTGATGGGCACGGTGAACCTCCTCGAGGCGGTTCGCGGCTGTGAGAGTGCGCGCGCAGTCGTGATCATCACATCCGATAAGTGCTACGAGAATCGCGAGACCGGTCAGTCCTATCGCGAGGATGACGCTATGGGCGGCTACGATCCGTACAGCTCGTCGAAGGGCTGCGCCGAACTCGTGACCGCCGCGTATCGGCGGTCGTTTTTCGGCGACGGAACTGCCGTTCGTGTTGCGAGTGCACGCGCGGGAAATGTGATCGGCGGTGGTGACTGGGCGCCGGATCGGATCGTTCCGGACTGCGTGCGCGCGCTGCAGGCGAACACGCCGATACTCGTGCGCAACCCAGATGCCGTGCGCCCGTGGCAGCATGTTCTCGAGCCGCTGTCGGGTTACTTGCACCTTGCGAGTCGCATGTGGTCAGGAAGCAACAAGTACGATGGCGCGTGGAACTTCGGCCCTCGACCCCAAGCCGCCGTGCCGGTACGCGACGTGGTCGATGCGATCATCGCGGCGTGGGATTCGGGTTCGTGGGAGCAGCCGCCTGAGGCGGGAGCACAGCCGCACGAGGCACACCTGCTGGCCCTCGACATCACCAAGGCTCGTGATCTTCTTGGCTGGGAGCCCGCGTATTCAGCGCAGCAGGCCTTCGAGACCACGGCAGCGTGGTACGGTGCTCGCCACGCGGGCGAGGACGTCCCGAGCGTCACTCGTGCGGACATCGAACAGTACGTCCAGGACGCGATAGAGCGGGACGCCGTCTGGGCGTCGCCGTCGGCGCTACAAGGCGATTCGCAGTGAGTGACCCGACGCGGGCGCAGCAGTTGCGCGACGAGATCCTAAGTAAGGTCGCCGAGTACTACGCCGAGGAGTTCGGCACCGATTCGACCTTCGAGCCCGGTGTCTCGAGAGTGCCGTATGCGGGCCGTGTGTTCGACGAGCGCGAACTCGTGAGCCTGGTCGACTCGTCTCTGGATTTCTGGCTGACCTATGGGCGTTTCTCGAAGCAGTTCGAAGAGGACCTAGCCGCGTTTCTGGGGCTGAAGCACTGCTTCCTGGTGAACTCGGGTTCCTCGGCCAACTTGCTTGCCTTTGCGGCTCTGACGTCGCCGAGGCTCGGGGACAGACGGATCGAGCGCGGCGATGAGGTCATCACCGTGGCCGCCGGGTTCCCCACCACCGTTGCGCCGATCGTGCAGTATGGAGCCGTTCCGGTCTTCGTAGATGTCGTGCTCGAGACCGGGAACGTCGATGCGTCGATGCTGGACGCGGCGCTCTCCTCGCGCACGAAAGCCGTCATGCTCGCACACACACTTGGCAACACGTTCGACGTCGACGCGGTCACAGCGTTTTGCGAGCGCAACGGGTTGTGGCTCATAGAGGACAACTGTGACGCTCTGGGATCGAAGTACCGGGGTCGGTACACGGGCACGTTCGGCCACGTTGGCACGTCGAGTTTCTATCCTCCGCATCACATGACCATGGGCGAAGGCGGCGCCGTCTACACCGACGACGACGAGCTCGCCACCATCGTCCTGGCGATGCGTGACTGGGGTCGCGACTGCGTCTGTCCGTCCGGCGTAGACAACAAGTGCGGCAAGCGATTCTCGCAGCAGTTCGGCACGCTGCCGTTCGGCTACGATCACAAGTACGTGTACTCGGAGTTTGGATACAACCTCAAAGTCACCGACATGCAAGCCGCCGTGGGTGTCGAGCAACTCAAGAAGCTGCCCGAGTTCATCGCAGCGCGGAGGCGCAACTTCGAGATGCTGTCTGCTCTGCTCGCCCCGGTTTCCGGACAGCTGCTCTTGCCGGTGGCGACTGAGGGCGCCGAGCCGAGCTGGTTCGGCTATCTCATCACGGTGCCGAACGACTCGGCAGTTACGCGCGACGATCTGGTACGCGCGCTTGAGGCGGCGAAGGTGCAGACGCGGATGCTATTTGCGGGCAATATCGTCCGCCATCCGGCGTTTGACGCGATGCGCGAGACAGGCGAGGGCTACCGCATCGTAGGGGAGCTCACCAACACCGATCGCATCATGAACGATGCGTTCTGGATCGGGCTGTACCCGGGAATGACCGGGGAGATGCTCGATCACATGGCGGGAACGATCACCACGGCGCTAAGACAGTCGCAGTGAAGGCGAGCGACTACGTTGCGCGCTTCTTGGTGGCCAACCGAGTGTCGGTGGTCGTCGAGATGTGCGGCGGCATGACCACTCATCTTCTCGATTCGCTTGCGCAGCAGCCGGCGATTCGCATTGTAAGCATGCACCACGAGCAGGGTGCGGCATTCGCAGCCGAGGGCATTGCTCGCATGACCGGGGTCCCGGGCGTGGCGATGGCTACGAGCGGTCCAGGTGCTACGAATCTCCTGACCGGTATCGGCAGCTGCTTCTTTGACTCGGTGCCGGCGGTGTTCATCACGGGCCAGGTCAACACGCACGAGCTGCGTGCGGATAGTGGCGTGAGGCAGGCAGGATTCCAGGAGACTGACATTGTGGCTATCGCCGCACCTATCACGAAGGCGGCATGGCTGGTCACGTCGGCCGAGGAACTCCCGCGCATGCTGGAGGATGCGTTTCGGCTGGCTCTGGAGGGACGTCCCGGTCCTGTCTTGCTGGATATACCTATGAATGTCCAGCGGGCCGAGATCTCCGGCGCGCCGAGCGTAGTAGCCGATCCCGTTCGCCTGCAACCAGATTCGGTCGATGCTGTCCTCCAGGCGCTGGCCAACGCAGAGAGACCGCTGATTCTTGCGGGCGGGGGCATTCGAGCTTCCGGAGCAGCAGATGCGCTCGCGGCGTTCGCAGCGCGTGCACGCGTGCCGATAGCGGCATCGCTCATGGGCGTCGATGTTGTCCCATCCGATCACCCGGAGCACGTCGGTCTGATTGGAAGCTATGGCAATCGCTGGGCGAATCTCGCGATGAGCGAGGCTGACTACCTGCTGGTGCTGGGCGCGCGGCTGGACGTGCGTCAGACAGGCGCAGATGCGGCTGCGTTCCGACGCGAGAAGACGGTGGGCAGGGTCGACATCGACTTGCAACAGCTTGACTGGCGTGTGGATGCCGACATCGCGGTTCATGCCGACCTGGGCGCTTTCATCTCCATGGCCTCGGAATCCCTGGACTCCTATCCGACGGACGAGCGTACGGCGTGGCATGCGCGCATCGCAGAACTTGCGTCACAGTGGCCGGATACAGAGGAGCTCGCGGACATCCATGGCATCAACCCGGCCGATTTCATGCGCCGGCTCTCTGGCGTTGCCCAAGGAGTTACGGCGTTCGTGGCCGACGTGGGTCAGAACCAGATGTGGGCCGCGCAGTCCCTCCGGCTCAGAGCCGGCCAGCGCTTCCTTACCTCTGGTGGGATGGGAGCCATGGGCTTCGCACTCCCGGCGGCTATCGGCGTGGCACTGTCGCGACCGGACGCGCCCGTCGTCATGATTGCCGGCGACGGGGGGATGCAGGTCAACATCCAGGAGCTTGAGACGGTAGCGAGACTCGGTCTGGCGCTCAAAATGGTCGTTCTCAACAATCGTTGTTTGGGCATGGTTCGCCAGTTCCAGGACGAGTATTTCGATTCGCGCCATCAGTCAACGGTCTTGGGCTACGGTGCCCCGGACTTCGTGGCCGTCGCGCAGGGATACGGTATTCACGCGCGCGCGGTCTCCTCAACCGATCAGATAGACGGTGCTTTGTCATGGCTGTTCGAGGAGCCTACGAAGCCGGCCTTGCTCGAAGTTCAGTTGCCGCAGACAACCTGCGTGCGGCCGAAAGTGTCCTATGGCAATCCGGTTTTCGTGATGGATGCGCCGCCGCAAGCGGAGGGCCTCGATGGCTGAGGAGCTCCGAGTCGCCATTCTCGGCGCGACGGGGCATGTTGGGCGTGCCCTGGCATCGGAGCTGGCATCGCGCCACTCGCTCACCCTGTATGCGCGACGACCGGGGATCGCGAGCGAGTTCGCGACAACACTCACCGTCTCCCCGCCGCCGCAGGTGCGGGATATCTCGGAACTGGAACGTCATGAGCATGACCTGCTGGTGAACTGCATCGGGGTCGGCGATCCTGCGAGTGTCACTACCCCGTCCATCTTCGAGAGCGTGACGCAGCACGCCGATGACATCGCACTTTCCTACCTCGCCCGCTATCCCGCAGCCCGGCTCGTGAACATCAGCAGTGGGGCGGCGAGTTGCTCGGATTTCTTTGAGCCAGCCACGGGAGAGGAGTCGGCGTCGGCGTGTGATCACAACTCAGGTGACGCCTACGCTCTGGCGAAGCGCGCATCGGAACAGCGCCACCGTGGGCACGCCGAGGCGGCCATAGTCGACCTCAGGTTGTTTGGCTTCTTCAGTCGGTACATGGACTTGAACACGACCTTCCTCATGTCAGACGTGGTGCGTTGCCTGATATCCGGGGATCCGCTGAAGACCGGCCCCGATGACCTTATCCGTGACTACGTGGCGCCGCATGACCTTGGGATGCTCGTGTCCCTGTGCATGACCGCAGAACCCCGGAATGAGACGTTCGATGTGTACAGTGCCGCACCGGTGGGCAAATTCGAGCTCCTCGACGCATTCGTCGAGCGATTCGGGCTCACGTATAGTGTGGTGGAGTCCCGAGCAACAGGCCGGACACGCGTGCAGAGACCGGCGTACTACTCGTTGGATCGTCGGTCTCAAGCGGTCGGCTACCTGCCCACAAAGACCTCGCTCGAGGTGCTCCAGGAGGAGACGTTCGAGCTCATGAAGACGATTGGGTGACCGGATGTCGCAGTCGGAGCATAGGCTCGTGTCGATAGTGACGCCCGCCTACAACGAGCAGGGCAACATCGCCGAGCTGGCACGTCGTCTTCGCGTAGTCTTCCAGGAGAATCCGGCCTACGACTTCGAGGTTATCGTCGTGGAGAACGGGTCCACTGACTCGACCTGGGAGGCTATCGAGTCGGAGTGCGCTGCCGATCCGAGGTTCAAGTCGCTGCGTCTCTCGCGCAACTTTGGCGCCGACGGCGGCATCACCGCAGGGCTCTCCAGGGCGAGCGGCGACGCTGCTGTGATCATGTGCGCTGACCTTCAGGACCCCCCGGAACTCATCTCTACCTTCCTCTCCAGGTGGGAACAGGGGTACGAGAACGTCTACGGTGTCGTGACCAAACGTCAGGGCGCCAGTATGCTTCGCCGCGCGAACTCGCAGCTGTTCTATTGGCTCATCAACAAGCTCACGGGGGGCGCCTTTCCCCGGAATGCCAGCGACTTCAGACTCGTCGATCGGCGTGTATATCAGACGATCAACGGCATGCAGGAACATAATCGCTTCATGAGAGGGATGTTCTTCTGGTCGGGGTTCAAATCGATCGGCGTCGAACACGAGCGCCCGGCCCGGTACGATGGTGAATCCAAGGCGAGCACCTCTCACGTCGTCGCTCTGGCAATCAGGAGCATCCTGTCGTACTCGTACGTTCCGCTGCGCTTGATCACCTACGTAGGCCTCGGTATCTCGGCGTTCTCATTTCTCCTACTCGTATGGGTGGTCATTCGGGTGTTTACCCAGGGCGTTCCCTTTGCGGGATACGGGACGCTTATAGGCGTCGTCTTACTTATGTTCGGCTTCCTCTTCACGATGCTCGGGGTCGTTGCCGAGTACGTCGGCCTCATCTATGACGAGGTCAAACAGCGCCCGAACTTCGTCGTCAAAGATGAGATCGGGCTCTAGCGCGAATGGCTGCGCAGCTTCAGGCCGTGCGCGACCGTCACGGCGAGAAACTGCGGTTCCTGGTGGTTGGTGGCTGGAACACGCTGTTCAGCGTCGCGGTGCTTTGGGTGCTCGACCAGGTGATCCCGTACAACCAGGAGAGCCTCTTCCAGAAGTCGCTCATTCTCGGTGCCGCGTGGGTTGTATCGGTCACGCAGAACTTCTTCACCTTCAAGTTGCTGGTCTTTCGCACCAAGGGGCACTGGGTGCGAGAGTACGGGAAGATGTATGTGACCTACGCCGCCGTGTTCGTGGTTCAGTCACTGATGACGCTCACGATCTCGCAGGTTTTTGACCTGTCCGTGTTCTGGGCGAACCTGCCCACGCTTGTCGTGGTGACAATCATGAGCTACCTGGGGCACAAGTATTTCACCTTCGCGCAGCCCGACGATGTCTTTGATGGACCGGGTTAGGTGGGGTCCGGCATGAAGCAGCGCGAACATACCCCGGGCGACACTGGCTCAGAGCGTGCGCCCATTCTGAGTCCAGCACTCGTTGCAGTACTGATCATCGCGGCCGGGCTCGCGATGCTCCTCATGTTGTGGCGACTCCAGTACGGCGTGGCTTTCACCGATGAGGCGTACTACATCGCAATGCCATACCGGTTCGTCCTTGGTGACACGCCGTTTGCCGATGAGCTCATGATCCATCAGACGGCGGGCTTGATGACCACGCCACTCGTGTGGCTCTGGGTGAAGCTCGTTGGTTCGACGAACGCGATCGTGTTGTTCATGCGCGTGATGTGGTTCCTGTTCGCTTCCGGCGTGGCGTTCGCCGCGTACCGCTTCTTCGTCCGGCTCTTCCCCCGTTCGTTCGCCTTTCTGCTCTCCACCGTCTATGTCGCGTTCATGCCGTTTGCCATTCCCGGGCTGAGCTACAACACGCTGAGTTCGGGGTGCTTGACCATTGGCCTGGCGTTGTTTGGCATGAATCTGCTCGATGATGATCCGCGCTGGTCACGGGCATTGGCGGCCGGCATCTTCCATGGGCTGGCGATTGTTGCGTATCCCACGATGATCGTGGTGGTCCCCGTTGTGATCGCGGGGCTGGCGATTGCCGCGCGTGGTGTTGCGAAGCGACAGATCTGGACCTATCTGGCTGGACTCGCGGGCGTCGGTGCGCTCTTCGGGTTGTTCGTCGCAGTGATCGGTGCGCAGTACCTGGCCGGCGTCTTCGAGTTCACGCGATCCGCATCGACGTTCCTTGGGGGATCGACCAAGCTCGCGCAGATCGCTGCACAGATCGAGGCGTTGGGGATGCGGAGCCTTCTGGCCCAGGCCGCACTGTTGTGCGGCATCATCATCGCCTCGAGGCGTGCCACGTGGGCCTGGCTGCTGCTTCCACTGCTGCCACTGGCCGTGCTTGTTCTCGTTTTGCCGCACAACACGGGGACGACTCTGCTGTGGATCCCGCTGTTCGGTATCGCAGCGCTGGCGCTGCTGCCCCTGGAATCGTCAAAGCCGCTGCGCAACGCAGCTGTCGTCATCGCGCCTACGTCGATCGTGGCCGGTATGACTATCAGCTACACGAGCACGAACGGGTTCATCAACGTGGGTCTGGGCATGGCGCCGATCCTCCTGATTGCGCTGCCGCTGGTGTTTCTGCCTGCGGTGAATCATGAGGCGGTCAGCGATTCCCGGAGACTGGCCGCAATCTCCACCGCCCTCGCAGTGCCGCTCATTCTGGGGCTCGTAGGCGCCAACTACTTGCGTGCGTACGACTCTCCGGGTGTGTTCCCACTGAACATGACGGCGCGGGTGAGCACGGGTCCGTGGGCGTATCTCTACGGATTGGATGGGAGCGTGCAGTTGGCCGAGGAGATCCAGGCTGACGCGGACGAGTATGTGACCCAGGGTTCGACCGTGCTGTTCTACTCGCCGATATACGGGGGCTATCTGGCGACGAAGGCCCGGCCGGCAGCACCGTCGATCATGTTTGGAATGGCGGACCCGGGCAGCCCGAGCTTTCCCGAGTCACGCGCGGCGATGATGCGCGAGTATTCGCGCGCGCCGCTTCCGGACTACGTGTTCAGGCCCAATCGGCCGGACGTCTCCAGCGAGATTGGGAACCCCTTGTGGTACCTGACCGAGGAGACCGAATACCGCCGAATCGTGCATCGCGAACAGTATGATGTCTACGAGCGGGTGGAGTAGGGTGTCCTCGGTGCGGCCGAGTAGCGCCGCAGTGGCCAGTAGCGGGCTGGCTGACGCCGGCAGGGATTTCTTCCTTGATGTCCTCAAGGGAGTTGCCATCATCCTTGTTGTTGTCGGGCATGTCGGGCTGTTCCAGCTGATGTTCTCGTTCCACATGCCGTTCTTCTTCTTCCTGAGCGGGGTGACGGCGGGTATCCAGATGCGCACCTCGCGCACCTCTCGGAGTCGCAGGATGCTTGCCTTGGCAGTGCCCTACTTCGCGTGGCTCGTGGCGTACTGGGGCCTTACCCCAATTCCTGCGCTCGCGGAACGCGTGGGGATGGCGGCGTTGAACCCGCGATCTGGGGGCCTATGGTACCTGTACGTCCTACTTGGGATGTATGCGGTACTTTGGCTCTTGAAGAAGCTCCCAGTGAGCGATGTGCGGGTGGCCATCTTGGTTGTATGCGTGTTGGCGCTCTTGCTCCCGCACCCAGGAGGCATTGAGCCATATAGCGGGGAGCAAGTTGCCCCTCTCATGGCGGGCTGGAACCCATCTGCGCTCAACGACGCATGCGGGCTCTTTGGATGGCGCAGCATCTTGTGGTTCTTCCCGTTCTTCGGCGCAGGCTACTTGGCTTCGACCCCAAGGGTTTGGTCTGGGCTCTGCAAGAGACGCTGGTCGTGGCTACCCTTCGTTGGCGCATTCGTCGTCCTGCTTATGGTGTTTTGGCCTCCCGTCACCACTGGGGCGACCGGATACTGGACCGTGCTATCGCGCTATCTCATTGCGGCTGCTGGAATTGCCGCTGCAGTTAGCCTCGGCCGCCTGATTCCGACTGTGGTTACTGTCCCGTTGGCTTGGATCGGTCAGCGGACGCTGCCGATCTACGCAATTCACATCATGTTGGTAGACGAGTTGCCGCAAATCCAGGGATACGCCCGTCTCGTGGTGATACCTGTCCTGGCAATCGGGTTCAGCTTGCTGCTGGGGCGCGCCATCGAGCGGAATGCATTCGGAGGCTTCCTCCTGCTCGGGAAACGAATGCCCCATTTGGCGGCGGGTAGGGCGGTATTCGATTTTGGGCTCCTGGCCGTCTCGTGGAAGGTTTTCCGCTACCTTCAAGTCAGCCCGGGCTTGTACAACAAAGCGGCCATCGCCGTCCTCACTGTCATACTTGCGTGGGGGCCAGAATTCGTGAAGCGAGCGCGTGCGGCCTCGGTCGTCCAGAACCAGGAGGCGTAGCTGAGTGTCGAGTGCAGAAACCGCTGTGTCCGCAGTTGGGGGTTATCTGCGCGGCAGGGTGTGTGCGATGTGACTAGCATGGCCAACAGCATGAGAGATTGCACGGACTGTTCGCCTGGGGGACTGCGGGTTGCTCTTGTGATCGAGGCGGCGGGCATTCCGACGACTCTGGCTAGCACCGCATTCATAGGTTCCGTGGCCGAAGGGTTCGAGCGGATTGGGGTCAGTGCGCGCGTAGTCGGCCTGCTCAAGGCGACATCGATGTGGGTGCCAGCGGCGCTGGGAGATGTCGAGCACTCGGCACCATGGCTTGCCGCTGGGGCACCCTTGCTCACTGACCGACTACAGGCCGCCCGATCTGGTGTCTTGGACGATGGCATTGACACGCACACGGCCTACGTTGCCGGCGATTGGTACGATGAACTGCTTCTCGAGCGAGAACTCACTGCGCTCGGCTCGCCTGCTGATCCGGGCGTCCTGCTGGTTTATCCGCGTTCGTACTCGTTGCTCAGGATTGCCATTCGCGTGGCCCGGCGATTGGGCTGGAAGGTGCTGGCATTCGCCACGGAGGCCCTGAGTGACCAACAAATCGACCCGTCTGCTCGCGAGCGCTATGTGGAGTGCGTTGTCGGTCACTGTGACGGCGTCTGGGCGGTATCGGAACACCTCGCGGGGTTCTGGCGCGCCAGGGGTGTTCCTACTGAGAGGATTCTCGTTCAGCCTACGGTCACTCGAGCGGCGTCCTTCGAGCCGGGCGGTGAGCAGCCGGACCGTCACTCTGCCGCCTACGTGGGCAATTTGGCTCACAGGGAGATCGACTATCTGCTGGACATCGCTGAGATCGTCCACCGCGACATCGATGACTTCCGCCTGACGATCTACGGAGATGCCCATCCCGGCCGGCGCGCTGAATTGCAGGCGATTCTCAGGGACAGGCGACTGGCCGATGTTGTTCGCATCGAATTGCCGGTCTTGCCGGTGGAGGTTCCTCGCGTCACTGCGATCGCAGGCGCTCTTCTACTGCCTCGAGCGCGCGGCGAGTTCTCCGAGGCAGGCTTCCCAAACAAGGTTGGGGAGTATCTAGCCACGGGGAGGCCGGTTCTCACAACCCGAGTTGGGGATATCCCACGCTACCTTATCGACGGAGATACCGCAGTGCTCGTGGACCCAGACGATTGCCGCGTCTTCGCTGCAGCGCTCGTGTGGATGATGACCGATGTGGCAGCTGCCGAGGCCATAGGAGCACGAGGGCGTGACCTGGCGATGCGCTTGTGGAGTTCTGATGTGGTGGCGAGACGCGTGAGGGAGTTCGTGGAGGGCCTGCCGGCGAGCAGCGTGCCTCCTGCCGAGCGTAGCCATCCTGCGCTGCGCATGGTGCGGATTGCGGGCACCTACAGTCTGACGCTGCGGCGGCGTTTGGGAAGTCTAGTTTGCCGGATGCGGGCCTTTGGGCCAGGCCGGGATTCGCTGTGAAATGCGCCCGCGCACCCTCTGCGGGCGGTCTCACCATCAAGTATCATTGCAGCAACTGCCGACCTACTTACTGATCGGACCCAGATGCATCGACCGACCGTACTCGTAACGGGGGGCGCAGGATTCATCGGATCACATCTTGTCGATGCGCTGCTCGCGCACGGCGGGTATCGCGTGAGAGTGCTCGACAACTTCGCAACTGGTCGTCGTGAGAACCTTGCGCACTGTCAGTCATCCATTGAGCTTATCGAGGGCGACATTCGCGACATGGAGATTGTCGAAGAGGCGGTCTCCGGAGTGGACATGATTCTCCACGAAGCGGCCCTCCCGAGTGTTCCACGGTCGGTGAAGGCACCGCTCACGACCAATGATGTCAATGTCGGTGGCACCGTGAAGCTGCTGAGCGCGGCGCACAAGGCCGGAGTGAAGCGGGTCGTGTTTGCCTCGTCATCTTCCATATATGGGGATACCGAAGTTCTTCCCAAGACCGAGGCCATGGCGCCTCAACCGATGTCCCCGTACGCCGTCACCAAGACCGCCGGCGAGCAATACCTCAAGGTCTTCGCGGGCATCTACGGCATGGAGACCCTGGCACTCCGCTACTTCAACGTCTTTGGCCCTCGGCAGGATCCGACGTCGCAGTACTCCGGGGCAATCGCGAAGTTCATGACAGCCGCAATGGCCGGTGGTTCTTGCACGGTCTACGGCGATGGACTTCAGGCTCGTGATTTCACCTACGTGGACAACGTCGTTCATGCGAACCTGCTGGCGCTCGAGGCGCCAGTCTTGAATGGTGAGGCGATCAATGTTGCGTGCGGCGAGCGCCATACGCTTCTCGATCTCATCGCCGCGATTCGTGAAGCGGCGGGGGAGGAACTCCCGGTTGTATTTGACGAGGAGCGCATAGGCGATGTGCGATATTCGCAGGCAGCCATTGGGGAGGCGGCGCGCATTCTGGGATACACGCCGATCGTCGGCTTTCATGACGGAATCCGAAGGACTCTTGATTGGTACAAGCGCTAGCAGCAACTCGAGGTCGACTATCGGATCCTTCAGATGGGTAGCGCCGTGAAAGACGAACTCACCGTGTACTTTTCGCTCCCGAGCCTCCGAGGTCTGTTCACCGATAGCCCCTCGCAATGGGTGCCAGGTGGAGCTGAAGTGCAGATGGCGAGCCTGGCAAGGGGATTCGCTGCGTTGGACGACGTGGAGGTCGTCCTGATTTTCGACCCACCGATGCCAGACATCAAGGAGCCAGGTATTCACTTGGCTGGTCCATGGCACCCGGTGCATAAGAGGGTGCCGATTCTGTCTCGGGTGGTGCAGCAGCATCGCGCCAACAGGTCGCTACCGCGGCTTTCTGCTCGCGCCGTCTTGCTCCAATCCCAAGTGGAGTCTCAACTGCTCGCGCAGTATGCTCGGCGGAGCGGTATCAAGCTAGCCTACAGAGTCAACGGCGACTCTCTCGTTGACGGCAGCGCGCTCAGGGCCGGCGAGACACTCACCGAGGTTCAGCAGATCATCCGTGACGCTGACCTGGTGATCACCCAGTCTGAACATCAGCGCGCACTTGCGCTAGCCAACCTTGGCGTGGACAGTGTGGTTATTCGTAGTGGGGTTACGATTGGATCGCCTCCGTGCATTCCCGGGCCTGGCCACCACATCCTGTGGGTTGGTCGTTGCGATCCCATCAAGCGGCCGTGGGCTTTCGTTGAGTTGGCGAAGCGATTTCCCGATCGCGCCTTCGTGATGGTCATGACGCCAGGACATAGGCTCCTCTTTGACGAGGTTTCGACTGAGGCCGAAATGGTGCCGAACCTTACCCTGCTTGAGGGCCGTGCCAGAGACGAGGTGCTTGCTCTCTATGAGGAAGCGTCCGTGGTAGTGAGCACGTCTATCAGTGAGGGGATGCCGAATGTGCTCATCGAAGCAGGGCTCGCCGGGCGCCCGTTCCTCTCATACGCGGTCGATCCCGCAGGACTGTTGGCTGATGGCAAAATCGGCATCTGCGCGGGAAATGACTTCGAAGTGCTCTGCGCGGAGCTCCTGAGGTTGCTCGACGACGCTTCTGCGCGCGCGACAATCGGTCGGACAGCTCGAATGCACGCCGAAGCCACCTGGGATATCGATGTTGCCGTGCGCTGTTACGTCGATGCATTCACGGGACTCTTCGCGTAGTTCCTGCGGCGGTTCACGATGGCATTCTGCTAGGATTACATGGTCGCGAATCACCTCAGTGGCCCGCTCTTCGCATAGTCGGAGGCTCTCCATGTCCAAGCTGTTCGAAGGCAAGCGCATACTCGTCACCGGCGGCACCGGATCGCTCGGCCAGGTGCTGGTTCGACGCCTCATGTCGGGCGCCGAGGGCATTCCCGAGAGCGTCACCGTGTTCTCACGTGACGAGGCAAAGCAGCACTACATGCGCCTCGACTTCATGAACAAGCAGACCGCGACCGACGAAGTCATCTTCGAGAACTGCAAGCAGCGGCTGAAATTCGTGATCGGCGACGTTCGCGACTACGCGAGTGTCGTACGAGTCGCGCGCAACGCCGACATCGTCTTCGCGGCAGCTGCACTCAAACAGGTCCCGAGCTGCGAATACTTCCCGTGGGAGGCCGTGCGCACCAACATCGAGGGTGCCGAGAACCTCGTGCGGGCTATCGCCCAGAACAACCTTCCCGTCGAAACAGTCATGGGCATCTCGACCGACAAAGCATGCAAGCCGGTCAATGTCATGGGTATGACCAAGTCGATCCAGGAGCGTGTCTACATAGAGGGGAATATCCGGGTCCCCGAGACGCGCTTCATCTGCGCGCGGTACGGCAACGTGCTTGCATCGCGTGGCTCGGTCGTCCCGCTGTTTCTGGACCAGATCGCAGCCGGTGGGCCCGTCACCATAACGACCGCCGACATGACGCGCTTCTTGCTGACGCTCGAAGACGCAGTCGACACGATCTTCGCTGCTGTGCGCGCCGCCGAGCCGGGGGAGACCTACATTCCGCAGTGCCCGAGCGCCAAGATGACAGATCTCGCCGCGTATCTGATCGGCGATCGCGACATCGAGATGGTCATCACCGGCATCCGCCCCGGCGAGAAGATTCACGAGATCCTGCTCTCAGAGGAAGAAGCGACGAGAGCAGTCTTCGGCCACGAGGGCTATTTCGCGCTGCGGCCCATGCTGCCCGAGCTGGCTGGTCCCGTCGAGACGCCGGCGATCGTTGGCGAGTATTCCTCGGCCAATGCACTGATGAGCCATGCCGAGCTTGCTGAGTTCCTCGAGACCAAGATCCCAGACGTCATCGGCGCGGGCTACCTGGAGGCCTAGATGACCAAGGTACTGACGCTGCTGGGCACTCGCCCTGAGATCATCCGTCTGACCCGTGTTATCGACGTGCTCGACCAGTCGTGCGATCACGTGCTCGTGCATACCGGTCAGAACTACGATGACCGGCTGAGCGGCATGTTCTTCCGTGAGCTCGAGGTCCGTGACCCGAACGTGCACATGGGCATCCGCGGGACCGGCTTCGCCGACCAGATCGGCCAGATGCTCGCTCGCTGCGAAGAGCTGTTTCGCGCGGAGCAGCCCGACTCGGTGCTCATCCTGGGCGACACCAATACCGGTATCGCTGCGTTCATAGCCAAGCGCATGGGCATCCGCGTGTGTCACATGGAGGCGGGCAACCGCTGCTACGACGACCGGGTGCCCGAAGAGGTCAATCGCCGCGTCATCGACCATTCCTCGAGTGTGCTCATGCCCTACACATACCGCAGTGCTGAGAACCTGGTCCGCGAGGGTATCGAGCGTCGGCGCATTTACGTGACCGGCAACCCGATCAAGGAAGTGCTCGACCACTACGCGCTCAAGATCGATGCGGCAGACCCGTTCACTCAGTTCGGGGTTGAGCCGGGCAAGTACTTCCTTGTGACTGCGCATCGCGCCGAGATGACTGACAATCCTGCGCGGCTCGCATCGCTCATGGACGCTCTCAACGCAGCGGTCGACAAATACGGCATGCCCGCGCTGGCATCGCTCCACCCGCGAACGGCGGACAAGATGCGCGAGCACGGCGTAGACGCCGGGAAGATCATGTTCGTACCGCCGCTCGGACTGTTCGATTTCGTGCGCCTCGAGAAGGAAGCGTTCTGCGTGCTGTCCGATAGCGGCACGGTGCAGGAGGAGTGCTGCATCTTTGGCGTGCCGACTGTGACAATGCGCGATGTCACCGAGCGGCCCGAGACCATCGAGTGCGGCAGCAACATCCTTGCGGGCGTGGAAGCGGAGCGGATCTTGCCCGCAATCGACATCGCGGTCCGCTCGAAGGGCAGTTGGACCCCGCCCGCCGAGTACCTCGCCGATAACGTCTCGGACATCGTGGCGAGGATCGTTCTGGGGCTCGCGTGAGCACCGGCCGCATTCTCGTCGTGGGTGCGAGCGGCATGCTCGGCCACGAGGCGATCCGCGTCCTCACGCCGGATTTCGAGGTATGGGGAGCGTGCAGGAACCCGGATGCGCTACCGGATCTTGGCATTCCTGTAGACCGCATGCTCGCCGGACTCGATGCAACCGACGCGCGCTCGGCCAAGGCGCTGGTCGACCGTGTGAAGCCTGATTTGGTGCTTAACGCCGTTGGAATCGTCAAGCAGCGTGCCGACGCGAAAGCCGCGATTCCGTCGATCGAAGTCAACAGCCTGTGGCCGCACGTCCTCGCGGATGCGTGCGAGCGCTCGGGCGCGCGCATGGTGCACGTGAGCACCGACTGCGTGTTTTCCGGCTCGCGCGGCGGCTACCGTGAAGACGACGTGCCCGACGCGTTCGACCTGTACGGGCGCTCGAAGCTGCTCGGAGAGGTCACCGACCGCGCGAGCGCAGTGACGCTGCGTACGTCGATCGTTGGCTGGCAGATCGGGGAGCCTACCGGGCTCGTCGGGTGGTTCGCCGCACATCGCAACGAGCAGCTCAAGGGATTCACGAAGGCCGTGTTCAGCGGTCTGACGACGCGCGCGCTGACCGAGGTCGTGCGCGATGTCGTGATGCCCGATGCGTCGCTCAGCGGGCTGTGGCACGTGAGCGCCGAACCCATCGACAAGTACACGCTGCTCACGAAGCTCGCAGGCTTCCTCGGCTGGGATGTCGATATCGCGCCGGCTGCTACGCCCGTGATTGATCGCTCTTTGGACAGCACGCGATTCCGCGAGCGCACGGGATGGTCGCCTGCGGGTTGGGACGAGATGCTGGGGCGGTTGGCTCGGGAGTACGCGCAGAGCACTCCCCACGGAAGTGATTCCAAGTGAAGCGCATCCTCGTGGCGATGGGGACCCGGCCGGAGGCCATCAAGATGGCGCCGGTCATTCTCGCGCTGAAGGAGAATCCCGCATTCCAGCCCGTGGTTGCGGTGACCGCACAGCACAGAGAGCTGCTTGATGACGTGCTCGATCTGTTCGGGATCGAGCCCGAACACGATCTCGACATCATGGAGCATGGCCAGACGATCACCCAGATCACGTGCCGGGTACTGACCGGCATCGGGCGGATTCTGGAACTGGAGCCGTTCGATGCGGTGCTCGTTCACGGAGACACGACCACGACGTTTGCCTCGGCATTGTCGGCCTTCTACCATCGCGTCCCCGTGGGTCACGTGGAGGCCGGTATGCGCACCGGCGATCTCACGCACCCGTTCCCGGAGGAAGCGAACCGCTCCCTGACTGCGCGCGTGACGCATTGGCACTTTCCTCCCTCGAGAAATTGCGAGGAGAATCTGCTGGGCGAGGGAATAGTCCCCGCCAGGATATTTCGGACACCTCACAACACGGCGATCGACGCGCTTCGCATCGTGGCGACGCACCCCCACGAGTTCGAGCCCGGCCCCATAGCGGATGCGCTGGCGAGCGGACGACGGATTGTTCTGGTGACGGCGCACCGACGCGAGAGCTGGGGTACGCCAATGGAGGGTATCTTCTCGGGACTTGCGAGGGCCGCACAGGAGTGCCCCGACACCCATTTCCTTGTGGCGACGCACCCGAATCCGGTGGTCGCAGATGCCGCACAGCGCATTCTTGGCGGCCACGAGCGGGTCGATCTCATTGGCGCCCAGGGTTATCTGCAGTTCGTGCACCTGATGTCGGTGGCCGAGCTCATCGTGTCGGATTCGGGCGGGATCCAGGAAGAGGGTCCCACGCTTGGCACTCCTGTCCTGGTGCTTCGGGACGTCACCGAGTATTCGGAGCTTCTGGAACGCGGTGTCGTGGCACTTGCTGGTACCGACGAGGATTCGGTGTTCGCTTCGGTTACAGGACTGCTGACCGATGACGCGGCGCTGGCGAGCATGACCCATGCTTGTGTCGGCGCCCATTCCGGCGACTCGACCGAGATCATCTCGCGGGCACTTCTCGATGGCTGATGCAACGACGCCGCTCGCCGGTGTGACCATCTGTTACGTGTCCACCGAGGCCTTCTCGGGAGTGACCCGCACGATGAAGCAAGCGCGATCGATGCGCGAAGCGGGCGCGCGCGTTGTCTTTGCGGGCTACGACGGTTTGCTCCCGGACGACATACGCCATTCCGGCTTCGAGGTGGTGGTTGTCCCGTACCGGGTCTTGCCCGATCCGGACACCGATGCGAGCCCTCTCCGACTCGCGTACCGGCGCTTTGTCAGGAAGGCGCGAGTTGCAGTGAGACGGCTACGCGCCCGGCGTCGTCTCGTGGGTGCCGTGGTGGCCACAGGGGCCGATATCGTGCAGTCCGTAGACTTGCCGGCTCTGTCGACCGCATCCCAGGCTGCTTCCGCTCTGGGCGCGCGACTTGCTTTCGACAGCCATGAGATGTGGTACGGCTTTCTCGAAAACCCCGAACTTGGGCTTCCGGGCTGGCGAAGGTGGTTGCTGCTGCGCATGGAGCGTCGCCACGCGCCGCGCGCCGATGTGGTGTTCGTCGTGAGCGATGAAATGGGACGCCGCATGTCGCGCCGGTACCCGCTGAAGTCGGTCATGACGGTGTTCAACTCGCCCCCGGGATATGCGGAGTCGTTCGAGCCGACGGGCTCGCCGGTTCGGCTCGTCTTTCACGGGTCGCTCGCCAAGACGAAGAACGTCGAGGACCTGATTCTTGCGATGGTCCAGCTCAAAGGTAGCGCCACGCTTGACGTTCATGGGGCCGCCTACACCGTGACCGAGGAGTATCTTGAGAATCTGATTCGCAGCAACGGGCTGGAGGGTGTGGTCCGACTGCGCGGAGCGTTTCGTTACGACGACGTCTTGAGCATGCTTCAGGGCTATGATGTCGAGGTATACTGCGCGCGAATGATCGAAGAGAACTTCGCTATCTCGATGCCGAATAAGGTGTTTGACGCGATATGCGCCGGGCTCGCAGTCGCAGCGAGTGACTTCCCGGCTATCAAGGAGTTGCTCGACGGGTCCGGATGCGGCGTGGTCATCGATCCCGCTTCTCCCGAGAGCGTCGCACGGTCGCTGCGGACGCTGATCGACGACCCTCAAGCGATCGACTCGATGAAGGCTGCCAGCGTCGCATTCGCGCCGTCGTGCTGTTGGAAGGCGCAGGGCGAGGAGATCGTGCGCTGCTTCACGTCATTGATCGGTCGGGCGAACTGATACGCGGTGAGGAGGACTTCGTGTCCCGTCGACTGAAGGTCCTCATAGTTCCGAGCTGGTATCCGCAGGCAGACCTACCGACTCACGGCGTCTTCGTTCAGCAGCAGGCCGAAGCGCTCGCGGCGGTCTGTGATGTGGCCGTGCTTCACGTGCCGCTCGCTCGTGCGGCCACGCCGGCCAAAGTCGCGCAAGAGGGCGTCCTCACGGTGGTCCGGGCGATGCCGCCCGAACAGCCGAACTTGAGTGCATTCTCCCGACGCCTCGGCAACGTGCGTGAGCTGACATTCAGCTATCGTCGTGCGTGTATCGCGGCGTTCGACCAGCTACACGATGCATGGGGAAAACCGGATATCATTCACGCACACGCCTCGATTCCCGCCTCGCTTGGCGCGCGGATATTGAGCCGACATCTCGGTGTTCCATATGTTGTGACTGAGCACCAGGCGGAGTTCTTGCCTGAGAGCCCAGGGCTGCGCAGCTCCAGCGGGCGCATAGTGCCGTGGATGGTGCGAGGCGCCATGCGCCAGGCTGACGCGGTGATCGCGGTCAGTCGTCATCTTGCCGACGCATTGACGGCGAGCGGATACAGCGACGACCCGTTGGTGATCCCGAACTTGGTTCCCGGGGCGATGCAACCTGCGCAGCCCTTTGCTGTTCCGGCCAACAGCGTCCCAAGGCTCGCCCACGTCTCGCTCTTGAGCTCCTACGAGAAGAACATCCCGATGCTGCTCGACGCACTCAATCTCGTTGACGAACGGGGCGTCGAGTGCCTTATGCAGCTTGCCGGAGACGGTCCAGACCGCGCTGCGCTGGAGGCTCGTGCGTCTGAGCTGGGACTACTGAATCGTCGGGTTCGATTCCTGGGTGCGCGCTCAACGCGCGAAGTCCGCGAGCTGTTTGACGAGGCGAGTTTCTCGATTGTCAGCAGCAGGTATGAGACATTCAGCATGGCGGCGGCAGAGTCGCTTGCCGCCGGACGTCCGGTGGTCTGCACAAGATGTGGTGGGCCCGAGGACTTCGTTGACGAGTCGGTCGGACTGCTCGTGCGCAACGACGATTCGCTGGCGATGGCGGACGCAGTAGAGTGGATGTGTGCCCACTATGAGGAGTACGACCCTATGGCACTCCACAAGCATGCCGCCCTCAGATTCTCATCGGACGTGGTGGTGAATCGACTCGTTGAGCTGTACTGGAGCATCTTGGGCGGGGACACGATCGGGGTGGGCTCGGATGACCGGTGACAGCGGCTCAGCAGCCGCACCATTGTTCTCGGTGATCGTGCCTGCGTACAACGCCGAAGACACCCTTGCCGAGACGCTCGATGCAATCAGGCTCCAGACGCACGAAGACTGGGAGTGCATCATCGTCGACGATGGGTCGACGGATACAACGTTCGATCTTGCGAGATCTGTCGCTGCTCACGATGAACGCCTGCGGGTAGTCCAGCAACCCAATCGGGGCACGGGCGGCGCATACAACACCGGCGTGCGCGCAGCGGTGGGGGAGTGGGTGGTGATCTGCTCTGCGGACGATCTGTTGGCGCCGGAGCACCTCGAACTGATGGCTGAGGCCATTCGGGAGCATCCCGACCACGACATCTTCTCGTGCAATGGTTACTACCTTCAGCCCGACGGGTCTCTCGATGTGGTGTACCGGGACATGGTCGATCAGGCGGTTCGCTCCTGGTCGATGAAAGAACTCCTCGAACGGTGCTTCTTCAGCGTTGGGGCGACCTATCGCCGCTCGCTCTTTGCACTGGTGGGCGGGTACGACGAGGACATCTTCGGCGAGGACTACGACTTCTGGCTTCGCGCGATGGCTCGCGGCGCGCGGCACCTGTACATCCCGTCGGCAACAGCAACACACCGCCTGTCGGCCACACAGAAGTCTGCGAGCCATGTCCGGGCGCTGCAATCGGACGTTCGGTCGATCCGCTCGCTCATGGTCTCCGGGCTCCTCGACGATGCCGACAGCCGTGCGGCCCGAGATGCCATAAAGAGCCGGCAGCGTCTCATTCGCGCGCGGGGGCGGCTGGCGCGGGCGACCTACGGAGTCCGGCGTCGGTTCCGCCGCAAGCCGGGAGGGACAGTCTCGCGATGATCGATGCGGCCAACAGCGAGAGATCCTCGACGCCGGAAACGCCGCGGTTCTCTGTGACGATCCCGGCCTACAATGCTGCCGCCACGCTCAGGGAAACGGTGGAGTCCGTACGGAGTCAGACTTTCGAGGATTGGGAGTGCGTGATCGTCGACGATGGCTCGTCCGACGATACGCTTGACCTCGCGCGCAGTCTCGCGGCCCAGGACGTGCGAATCCGCGTCTTCACGCAGAAGAATCGCGGTTCCGGAGGCGCCTACAACGCGGCCGTTCGCCATGCAGCAAGTGACTTGCTCGTGATGCTGTCAGCGGACGACTTACTTCTGCCGGAGCACATGGCTGAGTTCGACCGGTTCATTACCGCGAACCCTGAGGCCTCGATCTACAGCGCGAACGGCTACTACGAGTTTGAAGACGGCACGCGCGAGATATCGAGGCTCAACCTTGCGTGGCGAGACCCCACAACCTGTACGATGATCGATCTCCTCGACGCTTGTTTCTACGGCATTGGCGCGACCTTCCGTCGCGAGGTCTTCGATGCGCTTGGTGGATTCGAGGAAGACATCTACGCCGAGGATTACGTGTTCTGGCTTCATGCGATGGCAAGAGGCTTCCGACACGCCTATCTGGATCGCGAACTCGCGGTCCACCGGCGTTACAGGCTGCAGAAGTCCGCCGCTGGCCTGCTCATGCGCCAGACCGACATCCGGGCGATCGAGAGCGTGATTGCCACCGGTCTTCTGAACGCTCAGGAGCACGAGGCCGCGCTTCGAGTCATCAAGCGGCACAAACGAAATGTCAGAATCAGGACGGCGCTCGCCCGGGTGCTCGGGGACGATCTTTCCGACCACTTCGTTGGCGGCGCGGGTGAGATGCGCCGCAAGGCCGCGACGCGCCGAAGAGGGGGCAGACCGGCGTGACCGTGGCTCCCCACATCGTGTTTGTCGACGACTACTCTCTCGCTGGTCTTGGCGGCGGCGAGCAGCATCTGCTTCGCCTGGCCCGCGCATGCCGTGACCAGGGATATCGTGTCGGCGTCGTGTGTGCGCCTGATTCCGGACTCGAGGCGGCAGCGCGCGTGGACGGACTCGAGGTGTGGCCGGAGCGCACGCGTGGCAACCCGCTCGCTGCTCGCAACCGGCTCACCCGGCTGTTCCAGGAACTCTCGCCGGACATCGTTCACGCGCACGGGTACTACGTGATGCTCGTTGCCTGTACGGCTGCGAAGCGCGCGCGGGTGCCGTCCGTGATCACGACCGTCCACAACATGCCGAGCGCTCCGATCGATCTGCACCCCGGGCTCAGAGGACGACTCGAGTTCACGGTGCGATCCGCGCTCTATCGCTACGTCTCGCCCAGTGTCGACCGCTATGTTTGCGTGGTAGACACGGCTCGCAGAGAGCTGCTGGATATCGGCATCTCAGCGCCTAAGGTGGTCGTGATTCCCAACGGTATCCCGGATCCCGCGACGGCGATTCCGAAGTGGAAGGATCGTTCTGTCAGTGAGATCCTCATCGGCTCGGTCGGCCGATTCGAGTTGCTGAAGGATTATGCTTCCTTCGTCTCTGCGGCCGCGAAGGTCGCCGGGCAGCGCGCCGACGCGCGCTTCCGCTTGGTCGGCGAAGGCAGTCTTCGCGATTCACTCGAGCGGCAGGTGGATAAGCTAGGGCTGCGCGATCGGTTCGAGTTTGCGGGATGGTCTGCGGATCCACTTGCCGAGATTGCGGCGATGGATATCTACGTTGTCTCATCGGTCACGGACACGACCAACCTGACGGTGCTCGAGGCAATGGGACTTGGCCGCCCTGTCGTCGCGACAGACGTGGGTGGAATCTCCGATGCAATCGTGGACGGGGTCGATGGACGACTCGTCCCCCGGCGTCATCCCGAACTGCTGGCTGAAGCGATACTCGAGCTTGCTGCGGATCCCGTCATGCGAGATGCGATGGGCGCAGAGGGCAGGAAGCGCTTCGAGGCCATGTTCACTGAAGGCCGCATGGTCGAGGCGCATCGGTTGCTCTACCGCGGGCTATTGGCGGACGTCTGAATCCGGCTGCCTGGCACTAAGCAAGCAGTTGGCTCGCGAAGAGCTTGTGGTACGGCCCTTGGTTCGCCACGAGTTCCTCATGAGTCCCGCGTTCGACAATGTATCCGCCGTCGATTACCAGCAACTGATCTGCTTGGATGACAGTGGCAAGTCGGTGCGCGATGACGATTATGGTCTTCTTGCCGTGAAGGTCGGCGAGTGCACGTTGGATGTAGGCCTCGGATTCCGAGTCGAGCGCACTCGTTGGCTCGTCGAGAATCAGCACCGAAGCATCGGCGAGCAACACACGCGCGAGCGCGAGCCGCTGCTGCTCCCCGCCAGAGAATCGGACTCCGCGGTCGCCAAGGCGTGTCTCGAGACCTGCAGGAAGGTCGTTGACGAATGTCGCGTACGCTTGTGAAAGCGCTGACTGGATCTGAGCATCAGCCGGCTCTGAGTCGAGGCCGTAGGTGAGGTTGGCTCGCACGGTGTCGTTGAACAGCATCGCGTTCTGAGTAAGGTAGCCCATGCCCTTCCGAAGGGAGCCTACCTTGAACTCGCGGATTCCCGTGCCATCGTAGGAGATTGTGCCTGTTGAGGCCTCGCGCAGTCGGGGAAGTAGCTCGACGAGTGTGGATTTTCCGGCCCCCGAGCGTCCGACGATGGCTGTGAACGAGCCGGCGGGCATCTCGACGGAGATGTCCCTCAGCACCGGCGTTGGCGGGCCGGTCGTTCCGCCCTCGCCCTCGCCACCCGGGTAGTCGAAAGACACGCGGTCGAGGGTGATTCCCTTCGTGAGACCAGCGAAGGAGACGTCGCCACTCATGATTGTGTCGGATTCCATCGCGTCAGCGGTTGTCTGCTGAACCAGCAGGATTCCCGCGACGTTGGTGGAGATCACCTGCTGGCCCATGTTGAATTCTTTGACCTTGGCGTTCAGGCGGTTGACAACGAAGAGCAACAGGCCAAGCTGCGCGAGCGACATGTCGAGCAGCGTTATCCCGATGTAGAGCGTGACGAAAACTGACAGCATCAGGAGTGGGTCAGCGGTGACCTCGATGCGGGCGCTAAGCCGCGCCTGCTTCACGCTGATCTCGCGCATGGACTCGGAGTACACCCTAATCTGGGATGACTCGGCACGCTCCTGGTCGCGGAGTTTGATCAAGCGCATGAGGCCGAGCCGCTCGATGATCTTCGCGGCCATCTGCTGGCTGATGCCCGCGAACTCGATGCCGAGCGCGCGCATTCGCACAATGTTGAACTTGATCACGACAGCGATGAGGATTCCGAATGCGACGGTCGTTATCGTGAGTGGGACGGAGATGGCAAGCATGATGATCACGTAGATCATCATTAGGAGTACGACAGACATCTGCCTGATTACCCCGACCACAGCGACCCCAGCTGCCATGGTCTGCGAGATGACGACACTCGCCAGTTCGCCAACGGAATGACGCGAAAAGAACTCGGGATCGGCATGCACGACGGCGTCGAAGGTGCTCATTCGCATTCGCACGGCGATTCGCCCGGAGACGATTGCCGAATACCAGGTGTTGAAATAGTAGATGACCTGTCTTAGCAGAATCGGAACGAATGCCAGAAGGAGCAGCACCGGCAGCGTGACCGGCAGGTGCAGCGCCGCCATAATCGAGTTGATCGCCTGCCAGATTGCTCCCGAACTCTCTGTGATTGCGGTCTCGCCGCTCTCGGCATACTGAAGGATTGGGAGGAGCAGCGCCAGGCCGACGCCCTCGAAGACAGCGAAGACCGCCGCAAGCGCCACAAGTCCGGCAATCTCGCTTCTGCGCACCTCAACGATACCGAGCATGCGCCGGATGGCGTTGATTCGCAGGTACTCGAGCAGGAACGACTGGACGCGTTTGAACACGGAACTCCTTTGCCCAGGGCCTCGATAAACGGCGTGCCAAGTATACCCGAGGGCGTGGTGTACGATTGACGGACGCTTCGATATCGACACGAGGCGGTTACGCAGGACTTGCCGGAAGGAATCGAGATGGAGACCGTTCGAATCGGCGTGATTGGCGCTGGGAACATGGGCTCGCTTCATGCGCGGGTTGCCGCTGACAGCCAAGGTGTGGCGCTTCTCGGCATCTTCGACACCGATGCCGCTCGTGTTTCACCAGTCGCGGAGCGGCTCGGCGCCGTTGCCTACTCCTCGGCCGAAGAGCTCATCGCAGCTGCAGATGCGATCATTGTTGCAGCGCCGTCGATCCACCATCACCAGTACGCTATGCAGTGCATCGAGAGTGGCACACCGGTGCTGATCGAGAAGCCTGTGGCCACCACCGTTGCGGATGCGGAGGATCTCGCACGCGCCGCGCAAGATGCGGAAGTTGTGGCGCATGTCGGCCACATCGAGCGGTTCAACCCGACGTTCGGCGAATTGGCGCGGGTTCTGGGCGGACGCACCATCCGCTCGCTCGCATTCCGTCGCATTTCGCCACACACCCCACAGGCGCAGGACATCGACGTGACGCTCGACCTTATGATTCATGACCTCGATCTTGCGTTCTCACTAACGGGCAGCGAGATGACAACGGTCTCTGCGGTCGCGCACCGCATCGCGGCGGCGCAACCGGACTTCGTCACGGCGACGCTTGGGCTTGCGAATGGTGTGTCGGCCGTCTTCACGGCGTCCAAGGCCTCTTTTGACAAGGTCCGGATCATTGAAGCGCACACCGACGACGCCACGATACGTGCCGACCTACTTACCCGCGAGGTGTGGGTGCATCAGCGCCTTGATGACTCGTATCGCGAGACGGGCACCTTCGTGACCTATCAGCAACAGACCGTGATCGAGCGGATCTTCGCTGCTCCTATCGAGCCGCTGCGGGCAGAGCATCGAGCCTTCGTCGAAGCGGTGCGAGGTGGGCAGGACAGAGGCGTGGGTGTGCTCGATGGCGCCCGCGCGCTGGCAGCCGCGCTTGCTGTGGTCAGCACCTACTCCAGCTGAGAGCCGCACCTCTATGGTCTGACTGGGAGCCGGCGTGGATGCATCCCCTGCAGACCGATTCCGGGCACCCGTAGTCCGAACCGAGAGCTATGATTGCAGGCATGCGACTTCTTCTGCTCACCTACGAGTTTCCCCCGGTTGGCGGGCCCGGAATCCAGCGGCCGCTCCAGACAGCGCGCGTGCTAAGCGAGCTGGGCTGGGACGTCACCGTGCTCACGGTTGCGGACCCGCCTTCTTCGCTGCTCGACGAGCGCTCGCTTGCCGC
>JBGSMX010000244.1:0-14718 GCA_041739935.1 Coriobacteriia bacterium
CAGAGAAGCGTTCGGCGCGACATTGATCGAGTTGGCGGGCGAAGGTGTCGATGTGGTGGCCGTCGAGGCGGATCTCTCAAAGTCGACGACCACGGCCAAGTTCGCGGCGCAGTATCCGGACCGGTTCTTCAACGTGGGAATCGCAGAGCAGAACATGATCGGCACGGCGTCGGGCCTGGCGGTGGCGGGCAAGGTGGCATTCACGGGCTCGTTTGCGGTGTTTGCCACCGGGCGTGCCTACGACCAGGTGCGCAACACGGTGTGCTACTCGCTGCTCGACGTGAAACTGGCGCCCACGCACTCGGGAATCACCGTGGGGCCGGACGGCGGGAGTCACCAGATGATCGAGGATCTCGCGCTCATGCGTGTGCTTCCCGGCATGCGCGTGCTCGTCCCGGCGGACTACGGTGCCGCATGTGCTGCCCTGAGGATCGCCGCGACAACACCCGGCCCGTTCTACGTGAGGCTGGGCCGGGCGGGCGTGGAAGACGTGTACGAGGATTCCTCCGCACTCGAACTCGGGCGTGCGTACGTGCTGCGAGCCGGTACCGACGTCACGCTGTTCGCCTGCGGGCTCATGGTTGCCGAAGCGCTGTCGGCGGCCGATCTGCTTGCCGCGGAGGGCGTCTCGGCCGAGGTCATCGACGTGATGACGGTCAAGCCACTCGATGTCGAGACGATCGTCACCTCGGCTGCGAAGACCGGTGCAGCGGTCACGTGCGAGGAGCATTCGATCATAGGGGGACTCGGTTCGGCGGTAGCCGAGGCCCTTGGCGAGCGGCATCCCGCACCGATGGCGCGGGTCGGCGTGCGCGACGTGTTTGGCACTTCCGGGGACCCCGTCGAGCTCATGGAGCATTTCGGGCTCACCGGCCGCCATATTGCCGATGCCGCACGCGCTGTGATGGCCCGTAAATAGCCTCGCGGCTCGTCCTCCAAACGTGGCGGTTCGGTGTAATTCGAGCGAATCGGCTCGTTATGGGACTCTGTTTTGCTACCATTGTCGGGGTTCATTGCGCGTACCCTCTCCTATAACCACGCATAGGATGTGATTCATTACATGATCAGCATGCGCGGCGTAGAGAAGCACTACGTCTCGGATAGCCCGGCGCTCACTGAGGTCAACGTCGAGATCGAGCAGGGAGAGTTCGTCTTCCTGGTCGGCCATTCGGGCTCGGGCAAGTCCACCTTCATCAAGTTGCTGCTTCGCGAGATCATGCCCACAAGCGGGCAGATCATCGTCGCGGGGCAGGACCTGATCAAGCTCAAGAACTGGAAGGTGCCGTACCTGCGCCGCAACATCGGCTGCGTTTTCCAGGACTTCAAGCTGCTTCCGAACAAGACGAGCTACGAGAACGTCGCATTCGCGCTGGAAGTCATCGGCAGGTCTCGTCACGTCATTCGCACGCAGGTTCCCGAGGTGCTACGCCTCGTGGGTCTCGAGGACAAGATGGAGAGCTACCCCGATGAGCTGTCCGGTGGCGAGCAGCAGCGCGTGTCCATCGCGCGGGCGTTCGTGAACCGCCCACCGCTCCTGCTGGCCGATGAGCCGACCGGTAACCTCGATCCGGCGACTTCGCTCGGCATCATGAGTCTGCTCAATCGCATCAACAAGACCGGAACCACTGTCTTGGTGGCGACGCATGACCGCGAGATGGTCGACTCGATGCGTAAGCGTGTTATCGCGCTCGAGAACGGCAAGGTCATTCGCGACCAGAACCGGGGGGTCTACGGCTATGGCGACTAACGTCGGCTACTTCGTTCGCGAGTCGGTCACCAACTTCCAGCGCAACTGGGTCATGAGCCTGGGTGCCGTCATCACCATCTACCTGTCGTTGCTGCTCGTTGGCATCTCAATCGCCACGGGCATCATCGTGAGCGACATCGTCCAGTCCGTGGAGGACAAGGTCACCATCCAGATATTCCTCAAAGACGGTGCTGCCGAGGAAGACGTTCAGGCCCTGCAGGCGTTCATCGACTCGGATCCGCAGGTCGACACGATCAACTACACCTCGAAAGACGAGGCACTCGAGCAGTTCCGCGAGCAGATGAAGGAGAGCCCCGAGATTCTCGAACAGATCGAGGAGAACCCGTTGCCCGCGTCGCTCGATGTCACATTGCTCGACCCCCGCGAGGTGCAGACCACGGTCGACAAGATCAAGGCGAGCGAACTGTTCCTTGCGGTAGCAGACCGTCCCGATGACCCGGAAGCGTCGCTCAAGTACGGCCAGCAGGTCGTCGAGAAGCTCTTCGCGTTCACGCGGGTCGTGCGTATCGTCGAGATCGTGTTCATCTCGATGCTCGCAGTCGTCAGCCTCATCTTCATCAACAACACCATCAGGCTTGCGATCTACGCGCGTCGCAAAGAAGTCGGCATCATGCGGCTGGTTGGTGCGTCCAACTGGTTCATCCGCACGCCGTTCCTGATGGAGGGCGTTATCCAGGCGCTAATAGGAGCGTTGCTTGCGATTCTCAGCATCGTGGGGCTGCAGGCGCTCATCCTGCCTCAGCTCCAGGAGACATTGCCGTTCCTTGCGGTCAGCATCTCGTCCACAGCCCTGGTCCAGCTTTCGCTGATACTGGTCGGTGCCGGAATCATCATCGGTCTTGCCGGCTCAGGATTCGCGCTCAGGCGCTACCTCAAGGTCTAACACGCAGCTTTCTCGAGACAGGTACCTGCACATGAAGCGCCCCCTCGCGTACATACTCGCGTTCGTTTGCGCCGCACTGCTGCTTGCCGGAGCGTTCGCCGGCGGAGTCGCGGTTTCTCAGGTCGTGGACGTCCAGGCCCTGCTCGGCGTCCCGCGGCCTGACTCGTCACTCGGCGAGCAGGTCGAAGAGGTCGAGCGGCTCATAAACACGCAGGCACTCCAGCCGTCGAGCGAGGAGTCCATGACGGCCGGCACTATCGCCGGTCTGCTCGAGGCGCTGGACGATCCGTACGCGATGTACTTCAATCCCGAGCACTTCGCGTACTTCAACGAGCAGAACGACGGCGAGTTCTTCGGCGTCGGTGTGACCATCGCCGAGCGCGAAGGCGTCGTATACGTGGTGAGCGTGATTGAAGGAACCCCGGCCGAGGCTGCCGGCGTCAAGGCCTACGACGAATTCATCGGTATCGACGGCGTCGAGCACGATCCGTGGACCGTCGACGATGTCGTCAAGGCGGTGCGCGGCCCCGCGGGAACCACGGTCGAGGTACAGATGCGGCGCCCCGACCCCGAGGATCCTGCCGCCGAGCCGGAGATTCTGGACTTCACCATCGAGCGCGCGCGCGTGGAGATTCCCAACATCACGTCGCGCATGGAAGGCGAGGACATCGGGTACATTCGATTGCTGAGCTTCAACGCGCGTTCGGTTGACGACCTGCGCGAGGCGATCGCGGACCTCGAGGGCCAGGGTGCCAAAGGCCTCGTGCTCGACGTGCGCGACAACCCGGGCGGGCTGCTCGATGCTTCGATCGATGCAGCGTCGCTGTTCATCGATGACGGCGTGATCGTACAAGTCGAGGAGCGCTACCCGCCGGTGGTCGAGCACCGCGCCACTGTCGACAAGGTCACAGATGCGCCGCTCGTTCTGCTCATAAACGGCAACTCGGCCTCCGCGAGCGAGGTTCTCGGCGGAGCGCTGCAGGACTACGGCCGCGCGACTCTGGTCGGCGAGCAGAGCTTCGGCAAGGGGAGCGTGCAGACGGTCGAGCGGCTCAGCTTTGGCGGAGGCGTCAAGTACACTATCGCGCACTATCTGACGCCGAAGGGCCGCATCATCGATGGCGTAGGGCTCACGCCCGACGTGATCGTGGAGATGGAGCCCGAGCTTCAGCGTGAAGAGGCCGACGACACTCAGCTGCAGCGCGCGTTCGAGGTTGTGCGGGACGAGCTCTAGTCGTCGTCCTCGTCATCGTCTCCGACGATGTAGTGCTCGAAGTCGAACATGGACTCCTCGAGCAACCTGAGCTGGCCGCGCGGGACGGGCTCCGGGTCGCGCTCAGGCGCTGCGATCAGCGTGAGCTGAGTCCCGTCGCCATGCAGGCTCATCACGCAGCGGTCGTCCTCGGTCGAGAAATCCAGGAAGCGGAAGCTCGCGACGTTGAGAAACAGGCAGCCGTTTACGGCCATGGTCGACGATGACGAGTCGGCCATGAGCTTCACGAGCGCAGCCTCGCCCTCGGCGATCAGTTCGCCGTCGATCTCCCAGGTGAAGTCGAGCGAATCGAGCGTTTCGAGCGCGCGAAGCATATCGCGCGGGTTCGTGAGCGTTCCGGTGCCCACAAAACACGGTGCAAGGTTCCTGAACTGATCCATGAAACTCCCGATCGAGGTGTGTCTGTTCTCACCAAGGATAGTACCACCCTGCTAACACCGCGCCGAGGACTGATGCGATAGTCTTTGGTGGGGATTGTGTATCTGCCGAGGAGGAGGGCACGTGGCTCGACCCAAACGTCTGAAGAAGGCCCGGCAAAGCGGTCTGTTGGTGGGCCGCATCACGATGAACCGCAAAGGCTTCGGGTTCGTCGAAGCGCCGGAAGGCGATGTCTACGTGCCGGTCCGGGAGGTTCACGGCGCGATGCACGGCGACACGGTGGGAGTCCGGGTTCGTGGGGGCGGCAAGCAAGGGCGTTCGGGCAGCGTGGTCAAAGTGCTGGAGCGAGCCAACGAAACGGTCGTAGGACGCTACGAGCTGCACGGGCGGACGGGCATCGTCGTCCCCAGTGATCCGCGCCTGACACACGACATCTTTGTCGACGCCCGGGATGCCGCGCAAGCCCGCTCCGGCGACTACGTGGTCGTGCGCCTCACGGCGTTTCCCTCGCGCAACCATTCGGCTCAGGGCCAGGTCGACGAGGTCCTCGGCAATGCGGATACGCCGGGTATCGAGATCGAGATCATCATCCGCCAGCACGGGCTGCGCACCGAGTTCCCCGATGAAGTGACCGCCGAAGCCGATGGGCTGAAGCTCGATGTCGCCGAGGCGCTGGCCGACCCCACGCGCGAGGACCTGCGTGGCCTGTTCACGATCACGATCGATCCGGTCGACGCGCGTGACTTCGACGATGCCATCAGCATCGAGCGGGTTGACGGGCAGCTTCGCCTCGGCGTCCACATCGCGGACGTGAGCCACTACGTTCCCTGGGACTCCGCGGTCGACAGCGAGGCGCGCAAGCGGGCGACGAGCGTGTATCTGGTGGATCGTGTGCTGCCCATGCTGCCCGAGCACCTCTCGAACAACATCTGCTCGCTCAACCCCGACGAGGACAGGCTCGCGTTCAGCGTGCTCATGGACATGGCGCGTGACGGCACCGTGACCGGCTACCGGCTGACGCCGTCGGTGATCCGGTCGGACCGGCGCTTCGACTATGGCGGCGTGCAGCGGATGCTCGACGGGCAGGACCCGTATCCGGATGCGGAAAGCGAGCGAACGCTCACCGAGTTTTCGCGCATCGCCGGCGAGATCGGGAAGCGCCGGGTAGGCCGTGGCGGGCTCGACTTCGAGACGGTCGAAGCCAAAGTGAGACTGGCCGAGGACAATGCGACGCCACTGGAGGTCATCCTGCGCCAGCGCACGCAGGCGACCAACATGATCGAAGAGGCGATGATCCTCGCCAACGAAGTCGTGGCCCGACATATGACCGAGGCCAAAGCCCCCATGGTCTACCGCATTCACGAGGACCCGGATCCGGATGCCTTGAGCCAGGTCGCCGTGATCCTCAAGGAGTTCGACTACCCGATCCAGGACATCCACGGAGCCAGCCCCGCGACTTTCCAGCGCATCATCGAATTCGCGCACGATCGCTCGGAGAAGCTGCTGATCAACTCACTGCTGCTGCGCGCTTTGCAACGTGCTCGCTACGTCGACTATCTGGGCAAGCACTTCGGTCTGGCCAGCGAGGCGTACTGCCACTTCACGAGTCCGATTCGCCGTTACCCCGATCTGCTCGTGCATCGCCTGCTGCGTGCGCAACTGGCCGGCAAGCTCGACCAGCAGCCAACCGCCGCGATGGCCGGAGAGCTCGAGTGGCTTGCCGAGCACTCCTCGATCATGGAGCGAGAGGCCGAAGCTGCCGAGGATGCCTCGGTGCGCGTCAAGATCGCGCAGCTCATGGCAGAGCACGTGGGCGAGGTGTTCGAAGGCATCATCACGGGAGTGTCCTCGTTCGGGCTGTTCGTGCAGCTCGAGAACACCGCCGAGGGTCTCGTGCACGTTCAGGCGATGGGCGACGACTACTATCGCTACGACGCCGAGCGCTTCTTGCTTCACGGCGACGAGCGCGGGAAGATCTTCCGGCTTGGCGAGCACATGAAGGTGCGCATCACCAACGTCGTAGTCTCCGAAGGCCGCATCGAGATGGAGCCGGCGTAGTTGCCGGGCGGGTCCGATACCGACTCGTGGGGCAGCGAGCCGCCAAACCCGCTCAGGTCGTGGCCTCATGTTACCCTGCTCTCATCTGTAGCCGAGGTACGGAGACTTCGTGAGCGCTGATAGGGGTACGTTCGCGCGGGTACGCGCGATGCACGTTCGTGTGCGCGAGGGGTTCTCCGAGTTCCTTCACCTGGAGGTTGCGGGCAGCCTGGTCCTGCTCATCATGAGCGTGGTGGCGTTGGTGCTCGCCAATTCGTCGGTGCACGAGGCATTCGCCGAGTTCTGGCACACGAACCTCGGGATCGTATTCGATCGGTTCGTGTTCGAGCAGTCGCTTCTGCATTGGATCGACGATGGCCTGATGGCCCTCTTCTTCTTCGTGGTCGGTCTCGAGATCAAGCGCGAGATCATCGTCGGAGAGCTCTCCTCGGCACGAAAGGCCACTCTGCCCATTCTCGCCGCAGTCGGAGGTATGGTCGGTCCCGCCGTCATCTACTCGATCGTGAACTTCGGCGGCGAAGGCGCCCGCGGCTGGGGCATACCGATGGCCACCGATATCGCTTTCGCGCTCGGGGTGCTCGCGATACTGGGATCTCGGATACCCACGAATCTCAAGGTGTTCCTCGCCGCGCTCGCGATCGTCGACGACATAGGTGCTGTCGTCGTCATCGCGGCCTTCTACACGTCCGAGATCTTCTGGGGATGGCTGCTCGTCGGTCTCGCGATAATGGTGTTCATCATCCTGCTCAACGTGCTGGGTGTGGAGTCGCCGATCCCCTACGCCTTCGCAGGCACCGCAGTGTGGTTCTGCGTCCTCAACTCCGGAGTCCACGCCACGATCGCAGGGGTGCTCGTGGCGTTCGCTATCCCGTCGAAGGCGCGCATGGCACCGCTCGAGTTCGTGCAGTGGGCGCGCACGAAGCTCGAAGAGATCGCGACATCCGATGTGCCCGGCGAGCACGTGCTCGCGAGCGATGTGCAGCAGCACTGCGCTCAAGAGATCCAGGCCGAGGCACGCTGGATACAAGCGCCTCTCCAGCGCATGGAGCACGCGATCCTCCCGGTGAGCACGTTCGTTATCTTGCCGCTCTTCGCTCTGGCGAACGCGGGCGTTCGCATCGTGGGATACGATTTTCTCGATCTCATCGTTGAGCCCGTGAGTGTCGGTATCATCTTGGGTCTGGTCCTCGGCAAACCGATCGGCATATACGGCATGTCGCGCCTTACCGTCCGCATGGGCTGGGCCGACCTGCCTCAAGGTGTGACATGGCGCCACGTGTACGGCGCTTCGTTGCTTGGCGGCATCGGCTTCACGATGTCGTTGTTCATCAGCGGGCTGGCGTTTCGTGTCGGCATCCTGCAGACAGAGGCCAAGATGGCCATCATCGTCGCGTCGCTGATTGCCGGCTTTGCAGGGTACGTCGTGCTCAGGAGAACGCCGCCAGCGGTACCTGCCGAGTAGGCCCGCCCTCCTGCCAGCGGTCGGTGCCCGAGCCCGTGGTATTCTCAGATTCCCCGCACGGAATCGCAATGAGGAGGCACACCCCGCGTGGAGCAGCGTTCTGCCGTGCGTCTTGCCGAGTATGCCGACATCACACGTCGGGGCTCGGTCGTGTTCTGGGTGCGTCTCAAGAAATGGTTCCTGGTCGCTGCGGCGGTCGGACTTCTTGCGGGTCTCGCAGTGACGCTCCTCGATGTCGCCGTGACTGCGATCTGGGGCCGGGTCTCCTCGATCATCAACCCGTGGACAGTCGTCCTCGCCCCTACGATCGGGCTCACCCTGTCGGGGCTCGCGCTACAGTACCTGACGGTCAATCCCGAGGTACATGGCACCGAGGAGGTCATCGAGGCCTTCCACGAGCGCGGGGGAGTGTTCCGCTTCCGTTCGTTCCCCGGCAAGGTACTGGCCGCGATCGCAACCGTCGGGTTCGGCGGTAGCGCCGGACTCGAGGGCCCGAGCATTTACATAGGCGGCGCGCTCGGCGCGTTCGTCTTGCGCAAGATCCGGCGTTTCGGATTCACCGATGAGGACGTTCGCACCTTGATGGTGGCCGGAGCCGCCGCCGGCGTGAGTGCCATCTTCAAGGCGCCGCTCACGGGAATCATCTTCGCGCTCGAGGTGCCCTACCGCGACGATCTGACACGCGAGGCGCTTATCCCTTCGCTCGTTGCGTCGGTTTCCGCCTATCTCGTGCTCGTGCAGTTTCTCGGCATCGAGCCCCTGTTCCTGGTCGGGGAGCGATACTCGCTCAGCATGCGTGACTTGCTCTACTCCATCGTGGTCGGACTGCTCGTCGGGCTGGCAGGACGGCTCTTCGTCGCGTCTTACCACGGATTCAGCAGACTGGCAGCCGGCAGCCGACTCCCGCTATGGGTGCGCACTGGCATAGGGGGACTCATCACAGGACTGTTCGGTCTTGCGGCCCTGCAGCTCTTCGGCGAGCCCGCGGTGCTGGGTACCGGGTATTCGTCGGTCCAGGGCCTTGTGGCCGGTGAGTACGCGAGTACCGAGGCCTTCCAGTTGCTCGTGCTCAAAGCAGGAGCGGTCATAGCGACACTCGCCTCCGGGGCCGCGGGCGGGATCTTCATCCCCATGATCGTCCTCGGCGCGAGTTCCGGAGTGATCGTCCGCGGAGTGCTTCCCGGCGCCGCCGGGCCCATGTTTCCCGTGGTGGGCATGGCCGCCTTCCTGGCCGCCGGATACAACACGCCGATCGCGGCGACTGTGTTCATAGCCGAGACGACGGGCGGGGCGGGATACATCATTCCCGGGCTTGTTGCCGCCGCTGTGGCCTTCACCATCGCGGGCAAGACCTCCGTCTCGGACAAGCAGCGGTGGAGACGCGAAACGCGTCTGGACCGAGTGATGAGGGCACGCACCGCGTCGATCATGACATCGGATGTCGACACCGTGGGCGCGGACGAGTCGGTCTATCGCTTCGTGACCGACCGGATGGTTAACCTGCGCCACAAGTCGATGCCGGTCGTCGATGAGGAGGGTGGCCTGGTGGGGATGGTGGGGCTCTTCGACATCAGGGCCGTGCCTCGCGATATGTGGGCGGCAACGACCATACGCGACGTCATGTCGAGCGATCCACACACGGTGACTCGTGACACCCCGGTCGGCGATCTCGTAGCGCTCATGGTGGAGCACGACGTCGATCGCGTGCCTGTGGTGGATGCAGCGGTCCCCACGCGACTTGCCGGGATCGTCTCGATGACCGACGTGATCGCGATGGACGACGTGTGCGCTGACTGGCGGCGTCGCGCTACAACGTAGCCCGACCGCCCGGCCTGCTACATCGCCTCTTTGCTCGTGTCCTCGATCGCCTTGTCGATCTGGCGGCGCAGTACGTCGGGCAGCCCGGGGATGTCGATGTTGACGAAGCCACGCGTGATCATCGAGACCGCTTCGTCCTTGGTCATCCCACGAGTCTGCAGGTAGTAGATCTCCTCGGCGGCGATAGGTGAGATAGCCGCCTCGTGGGAAAGCTCCGCACCCGGCGCGCCCTCGCTTGCCAGGTCGGGGATCGCCCACTGCGTCGAGTCAGCCGACTGCACGATTCCCCGGCAGTCGAGATGCGCCTTGCAGTCGTTGGTGCGCCCGATCAGACGGCCGCGCGAGTACACGGTGCTGTGATCCATGGACACGGTGCGCGCCACTGCTTCACTGCGCGTTCCTTCGCCGATGAGCTGCGTTTCACTGCCCAGGTCGATGAACGAATCCTTCAGCCCGTAGACGATGGAGTTGAACACGGCACGCGAGCGGTCGCCCACGAGCTTCGCGACGGGGAAGGCCTGGATCGACTTGACCGGCTTGAGCAGCACGTAGTTGTTGATGTACGTGCCGTCCTCCTCGACCACGATGCCTGTGCGCGGCCGCACGGAGAAGTCCTCGGCCCAGTTGTGGACCATCGTGAAGGTCAGGTGCGCGCCCTTGCCCACGTAGAACTCGCTGATCCCCGCGTGCAGCCCTTCCTTGACGTCCGTGTGGATGTTGCAGCCGGTGATGACGTTAGCCTCGGCGCCGTCCTCGACGATGATGATGTTGTGGACGTTCTGGCTGACGTTGCTCTCGCTCACGAACAGGCACGCCTGGATGGGCTTCTCAACCTTGTGGCCGGCCTTCACCCGGATGAAATAGCCCTCGGTCTGATGCAGCGCTACAAGTGCCGTGTACTTGTCTTTGTCGGGCATGACAGCGCGCCACCAGTACTTCTCGATAAGCTCCTCGGGCCAGCGCTTGAGCGCGTCCTCGGTGCTCGTGATCTCAATCGCGTTGTCGAAGGCGTTTTGCACGCGCTCGTAGATGGGCGTTCGGTCCATCTGGAAGTAGCTCGCACTGCGCTCGGATTCGTCAGAGTCAAAGCCGCTCAAGAGCACGGTCTCTTTGACCTGTCGCTCGAGCGAGGCAAGCGAGTCGATGCGGTCGCGTTCTGAGACCGTCTTGAACCGGGTGATGTCCACATCAGGACCGAATGCGGCAGGCTTGTCGATCGCGGCTTCTGCAGCGGTTCGGATCTCGACGAGGCGCTCGATGGCGGCCGAGGAAAGCTCGGGCAAGGCGGTCTGCTCTATCGACATAGCGCACACTCCACACACTGGTCGTAACCATGGTCGGATATCTCTTCGATCAGATCGCGGGCGTTGCCCTTGCAGGCCAGCCGCCCGTTATAGAGCACGTGTCCCACGTCGGCGTTCACGAACTCCAGGATGTGGCCCGTGTGCGTGATGATCAGGCCGGAGCGCTTGCGCTCGGAGATGCGCTCCTCGCCCTTGAGCAGCGCGTTCATCGCACCGCCCACCACCGCGATGTTATCCAGGTCGACGCCGGACTCGGGTTCGTCGAACAGCGCGAGGTCGGGTGCCTGGGCGAGCAGCTGGGCCATCTCGGAGCGTTTCGCCTCGCCGCCGGAAAAGCCCATGTTCACGTCCCGGTCCATCATGTGGCCCAGGTTGAGTTCGGCGTCCAGTTCGTCGATCTCCTCGCCGCTGAGCTCGCCTTCGCCTGCGACTTCGAGCATCTGCCGCAGCTTCACGCCGCGCACTGCGGGTGGCCTCTGAAACGCCACGCCGATCCCCAGGCGGGCCCGCTCGTCGATTTCGAGCTCCAGAAGGTTGCGGCCCTTGAAGGTGATCGAGCCCTGCGAGACGCGGTATCCCGGGATGCCCAGGATGGTATTGAGCAGCGTCGTCTTGCCGCCGCCGTTGGGGCCAAGCAGTACGTGGGTCTCGCCCTCGAGTATGTCCAGGTCGATTCCCTTGAGAATCTGCCGGTCACCCACGCTCACGTGCAAGTCATGGATCTGAAGCATTGCCCCGGGGATTTCGTTACTCATGGTCCTGAACCTCCAAGGGTGCGGTCGGGCACATTGCGTGTTGGATATACCCGTGTTTATTCCTGACGAATCTAGTAGGAATTGCCGGGAAGGTCAAGAGGCCTTCCCGGACAATCGGTAGCTCTTGCGTGTGTCGCCAAACGCCCGGGTGGGGGATACACTGTGCGATGCTGCCCATGCAGCCCCCTGCTGGCCTACACGCGATTTCGGGAGGTCGTTATGCGCCCTGAGTCCCTTGAGTTCTTCAAGTCACTGGTTGAGATCCCGTCGCCTTCGGGCTACGAGCAGCCGGCTGCCCGCGTTTTGCGCGACTACCTCGAGCCCCTGGCCGACACCGTTGAGACCAACGTCATGGGCTCGGTCCACGCGCTGCTCAGCGGCACCGATGCCGAGCGTGACGGCCGTCGCGTGAGTGTCATGCTCGCCGGCCATATCGATGAGATCGGGCTGATGGTCAGCTACATCACCCCCGAAGGTTACGTCGCATTCCGCTCGATCGGTGGCGTTGACGAGGCGATTCTTCCCGGAATGCGTGTCGACGTACATGCCGAGGAGGGCGTGCTGCGAGGAGTCCTCGGCAGGATGCCGATCCATCTGCTCGAGGAAGACGAGCGAAAGACCGTCACCAAGATGCACAAGCTGTTCATCGATCTGGGCATGAGCGCCGAGCAGGTCAAGGACAAGGTTCGCATTGGCGACCCGGTCACGTTCGGCGTGGGATTTGAGCTGTTCGGTGACGGCATGGCCGTGTCGCGTGCTATGGACGACAAGATGGGTGCGTTCATCTGCGCCGAGGTTCTGCGTGTCGTACGCGAGCGCGGCGGTGCCAAGGTCGATCTGGTCGTGGCCGGCACGGTGCAAGAGGAGATCGGTCTGCGCGGCGGCATCACGAGCGCGTATGGCGTCGATCCGACCGTCGGCATCGCAGTCGAGGTGGGTCACGCCACCGACTATCCGGACGTGGACAAGCGTAAGCACGGTGAGGCCGTCTGTGGGAAGGGCCCGATCATCACCCGGGGAGCCAACATCAACCCGACGGTCTTCAAGGGCCTGTGCGATGCGGCCAAGGCGGGCGACGTCGAGATCCAGTTCGACGGCGAGCCGCGCGGCACCGGCACCGACGCGAACGCTATCCAGCTCTCGCGCGGCGGCAAGGCGGCCGGTCTGGTCAGCATCCCGTTGCGCTACATGCACACACCTAACGAGACGCTCGCAATCGCCGATGTCGAGGGTGCGATCGAATTGCTCGCCGCCTACGTCATGGCGCTCGACCCGGCGACCGACTTCACGCCGTAGCGGAAGAGGATCCGATCACACCATGCCGCGCGAGACACGGATCATAGCCACCAACAAGAAGGCCCGTCATGACTACTTCATCGACGAGACTTTCGAGGCGGGCATTGAACTCACCGGCACGGAGGTGAAATCGCTGCGCGAGCGTGGTGCGATGCTTCGAGACTCGTACGCGTTCATCAAACGCGGCGAGGCGTTCTTGCAGGGGGTGCATATCTCTCCCTACAGCCACGGTAACCGGGCGAACGTGGATCCGGATCGCGTGCGCAAGCTGCTGCTGCACAAGAAGGAGATCCGCTACCTGATCGGCAAGACCAAGGAGCGCGGCAACACCCTGGTGCCGCTCAGGATTTACTTCAACGAGCAAAATCGCGCCAAACTCGAGCTGGGCCTGGCGCGCGGGAAGAAGCTCTACGACAAGCGTGCCACGATCGCCGAGCGCGACCAGAAGCGCGATGTCGAGCGCGCCTTACGGGAGCGGCAGAAAGGGTAGTCCGGCCGCAGCTCGAGGGAACCTGACCGCTTGTCCGAACGCGGCTTGCGGCCGTCTGCCGAGGGTACATACTGAGACGACACGTTTCTCACACGGCTGACCGCGCGTGACTCGAAGGAGGCGCGAATGGTCGGCATCTCGCTCATGATCGTCGCGATCGCCTTGCAGTTCTTCGCAGCAGGGATAGCCCTCTCACACATGCGGCACACGCGTTCGAGTCTCGCGTGGGTGCTCCTTTCGACGGCGATGGTTATCCAAGGCGTCAACCGAATCAGCATGCTCGTGCTGTGGTTCGACAGCGAGATCTTCGATTCCAGCACGGTCCTTCCCGCGTTGCTGACGCTCGCCATCTCGGCCCTGTCTTGTGTCGGGGCGTGGATGATCGGCCCGATCCTTCTCGCGGCGAATCAGCGGAGCGAGGAACTCGAGCAGTTGGTCGCCGAGAAGACCAAGGAGCTCCAGGCGAGCGCGGATGAGGTCGCTCAGGCCAACGAAGCGCTCAGTGCGATCAACGAGGAGCTCTTCTCGGCAAATGAGGATCTTGCAGCCACCAACACGGACCTGGAGATCATCAACGTGCAGTTGGAGGAGGCGACGCGGGCAAAGGACCGCTTTCTCGCGAGCATGAGTCATGAACTGCGGACACCGCTCAACTCGATAATCGGCTTCAGCGGACTGCTCGGTTCCGGCGCTACCGGGCCCGTCAACCAGGAGCAGGCGACTCAGATCAGTATGATCAGGAACGCGGGCGATCATCTTCTGGAGCTCATCAACGACCTGCTCGACGTGGAACGCTTGCGTGCCGAGAAGCGCGAGCTTGAGCCGACGTGTGTCGACGTGAGGGCGCTGTGCACTGGCGTCATCGATCTCGTACGGCCCTTGGCCGACGAAAAGGGCCTCGAGCTGCGGTGCGAGCTGGAGAGCGCGCCCCTGGATTTCTACGGCGACGCGCGTGCGATAGAGCAGATCCTTGTCAACCTTCTGGGAAACGCACTCAAGTTCACAGAGACGGGCAGCGTGACGGTGGTGCTCCACAAAGCGGGGAGGATGTTGTGTCTTGAAGTTATCGACACTGGCCGAGGAATCGCCCCTAACGACCTGTCGTGCATCTTCGAGGAGTTCAAGCAAGTCGATGTGATCGATGACCCCGCGCATCGTGGAACCGGACTGGGTCTTCCGCTCTCGCGAGGGCTGGCAAGGCTTCACGGTGGCGACGTGCGGGTGAGCAGCACG
>JBGSMX010000066.1:0-5776 GCA_041739935.1 Coriobacteriia bacterium
GGCTCGTCGAACGCCAACCCGGCCGTGGCCGGATCCGCGCTCGTGTGGTCCTGGGCCACGTCGGTGATCGACCCGGGAGAGAGCCTCGTGCTCGACTTCCGCGCGACGGTCGACGCGGACTCGGCGCTCGAGCTCAAGTCCAACGCGGTCACGGCTGATGCCGAAGACGGCGGCGGCACGCGCATCGCACCGGATTCCGACACGGCAGAACTGCTCGTGACCGAGCCCGGCGTGCACGTCTCCAAGCAGCTTGCAGCGGGCCAGGATGCTCATATCCAGGTGGGCCAGAGCGTCACGTTCGACTACGTGATCGACAACTCGGGCGACACCACCATCGCGGTGCTGCCGCTGGCCGAGGTCTTCGAATCCGCATACCTGAGCTACGCCGGGGCGAGTATCGTCCCCGACACCTTTGGCCTGGGAACCCTGGACTGGAACGACCTCACGCTCGCACTTGGCGACATCGAGCCGGGGCAGACCGCGACCGTCACGGTGACATTCGACGCCATCGCCCACCCCGCAAGCAGCTCGTCGATCGACACCGTCACCGTCACCGGCGCCATCGACACCAATGGCGACCCGGTCCCGGTCGCGACCGATACCGAGGCGATCGGGATCACCGCACCTGCCATCGACGTGACCAAGGCCGTGGCCAGCGGTCAGCCGACCGAGCTGCGCCTGGGCGAGACCACCACCTTCGACATCTCGATCGCCAATACCGGCGACACCATCATCACGAACCTCCCTCTGACCGATACTTTCGACGCCACCGTGCTCGAGTTCGTCTCGGCAAGCCCGTCGGTCGACTCGACCGCAGTCGGGCAAGTGAGTTGGAGCGACATCACGAGCGCGCTGGGTAACCTGGCTCCCGGCTCCACCCATACGGTGAGCGTGACCATGCGAGCGCTGACGGAAAGCGCCTCGACGACGGACACGGCCGCCACAAGCGGAGTCGTGGATATCAACGGAGACAGCGTAGCGAACGACTCTGACACCGAAGCCGTGTCGGTCGTGGCTCCGCTGCTCTCGATCGACAAGACCTGCGGAGCCCTCACGCTTGGGCCCGGCGAGTCCACGAACTACACCGTGCTCGTCGAGAATACCGGCACGGGTGCCGCCTACGACCTCGCGTGGAGCGACGCGATCCCGGGCTGGCTGTTCGAAACCGCCGCAAGTCCCACACTGTTCGCAGTCTCGCTCGATGGCAGCCCCCTCACGCAAGGCGTGCACTTCACGAGCGACTTCACGAGTTCGTCGACGGTGACGCTCGACCTGCTCATCGCGATTCCCGCAGGTAGCACCCTGCGCATCGACTACATCGTCACGCTTGAGGGCGGGCACCCCGCGGGCGTAGACCTCACGAACCTGGCATCGATCGACGAGTACAGCTCGCTTCCCGGCATCGACCCGTTCGAGACCACCTTCGGGCCGGCCAGCGACAGCACCACGCTCACGACCCGCGCTCCCCTGCTCGCACTCGACAAGACCGTGATCGGCGACCGCCAGGTCCAGGTAGGTCAAGTCGTCGACTACCGCATCACCCTCGAGAACATCGGCGATGCGCCGGCAGAAAGCCTCGTGGTGACCGATTCGCTGCCGGCCGGGTTTGCATATGCGGCCGGCACGGGCGTGGCCACCTATTCCACCGGCACCACGTTCGCCGTCGACCCCGCGATCAACGGTTCGACGCTGGTTTGGGACATGGGCGCGCTCTCGACGCTTCCCGCAGGCGAGTCGCTCACGATCGACTTCGGAGCCGAGGTTCTGGACGGCGTGACGCTGGGCACCGCAACCAACGCCGCCGAAGGTGGAGCACTTGATGGCGGACTCGTGCCGCTCGCTCCGGCGACCGACAGCGATGACGTGCTGGTCACCGACCCCTCGGTGCTCATCGACAAGCACCTCGCTCCCGGCCAGGATACGCACGTCCAGGTGGGCGAAAGCGTCACCTTCGAGATCGTCGTCGTGAACGATGGAAGCACCGTGCTCGACACGATCCCGCTGACCGACACCTGGGATCCGGCGTACCTCTCGCTCACGAACGCGTCACCGTCGTACAACTCGACTGCAACCGGCCAGGTGGGCTGGTCAGATCTCACCGGGGCGGGCACGCTCGCCGTCGACGCCACGATCACCGTCACGCTTACATTCGACGTGATCGCACAGCCAGATAGCGGCTTCACACTCAACACCGCCGCAGTCCAAGGCGTGCTCGACGAATACGCGGATCCGGCGCCCGATGATTCCGACGACGCCGACATCGCAATCACCAACCCGTCGGTGAGCATCACCAAGACGCTTGCCGAGGAACTCGACCCCGTGGTCGCTGTGGGCGAGACCGTCACGTACCATATAGCCGTCACGAACTCGGGCGACACGACGCTCACCGTGATACCGCTCATCGACACGTTCGATCCTGCGCTGAGCTTCCTGGATGCCGTGCCTGCGCCTTCCTCGGCAGTCTCGGGTACGCTCACCTGGGACGACATCACGACCGTATTCGGGGACTTCGCGCCGGGTCGCAGTGAGACGCTCACGGTGGACTTCCAGGTCGTGGGCACCGGCAACGCGATCCCGAACGTCGCGACCGTGCCGCCGACCGCCCTCGATATCTGGGACGACTCACCCGCAGGCGACACCGCCACCGAGACGATCGACGCCTACGCCCCGGGCGACATCTTCTTCGAGAAGACGGCTGACCCGCCCACGGGCACGATCGTGCTGCCCGAGCAGACCATCACCTACTACATCACGTTCGAGAACAGCTCGACGGTGGACTTCCCCCTGACATCGATCTTCGACGCCATCCCCGCCGGAACAAACTACGTAGCCGGCTCGATGACGCTCTCTCGCAATGGCGGAGTTGCCGAGGAGCTCACCGATAGCGCCGATGCGGATGCTGGCGTCCACGACCCCGAGATGCCCCAGTCAGTGACCTGGGACCTGGGGACTCTGGGTGCTGGCGAGTACGGTGTTGCCAGCTTCCAGGTGACGGTCGGTCCCGAGGAGTCCGTCTTGGGCGTTCAAGCCCCGCGCGAGGGCGTGCGCAACAGTGCAGCGATGACATCGAACGGCGACCCGCTCGCGGAGTCCGCACTCGTGGACCACCCGGTCGATCCCTTCGACATCATCAAGACCGGCGTGGACGTCAACGGCGGCCGCCTGGAGGCGGGCGACGAGATCCTGTGGACCATCACGGTCAGCAACAAGGGGCTGATCCCCTCGACGAACGTGGTCATCGAAGACACCGTGCCGGTCGGGACAACCTACGTGGCCGGATCGATCACCGGGCGCGGCGCGAACGACCGCAGCAACCCGGCGCTTGTATGGAACGTGGGCACCATGGAGACCGACGAAGTCGTGGTCGTGACATTCCGCTCGACCGTGAACTCCGGCCTGGGCTCGGGCACCGAGATACGCAACCAGGCGACCGTGCGCTCCGATCAGAGCGCGACCAAGTACTCGGATGCCCCCGAGACTTCCGTGGTCGGCGACGCGACCCTGCTCCAGACCGGGTACAACGACTGGATCTGGCTCGGCCTCGCGCTGTCCGCGGTGCTCGCCGGCCTGGCGACGACCGCCTATGGCCGTAACCGCAAGCAGAAGAACCGCCGTGCTCGCCGAAGGGTCCGCACTGCGTAGAGAACGAGACGGGCTCGCTGCCCGCTGGTACTACCTTATAGGGGCCGTGCTGATCCTGGTCGGGATCGGCACGGCCCTCTACCAGATGTGGCCCGACATCGCGTTTCGCCTCGGCTTGATCGAGCCCGCTTACCCCTACGCGTGCGCGCTGCCCGAAGCCGACGACGCGGGTGCCCTCACCAACCGCACTCCCCGCGATATCCGACTCGTTATCCCAAAGATCGCGGTGGATCAGCAGGTATTCGAAGGCGACAGCGAGCAAGCACTCGAAAGTGGCGTGTACCATCACGCAGATTCCGCTGCGCCGGGAGAAGGTGACAACGTCGTGATCGCCGGTCACCGGGTGCGACGCGCGTTCACGCTGCTCTACCGGCTCGAGCCCGGCGACCCCGTGCTCCTGTACTGGAACGGTACCGAGCACGACTACCGGGTGGACCGCGTGTTCACAGTCGGCCCGGACGACACGACGATCCTCGACCCGACCGACGCCGAGCAGCTCACTCTCTACACCTGCCGCCCGCGCTTCCTGGGCAACACCCGCACGGTCGTCACCGCGCTGCCTGCCGAGGAGTAGCGCGGTCCCACCTGCCCCTCGCGTTCGCCACGCCCGTGTGTCAGACCGCTTGGGTATGATGAGCACACGGGCACGCGCACGTGCTCGCTCACCAACTACTACGGGGGAACACACCGTGATGCGGATTCAGACCACGAACGATCGGGCCTGCCTGTGAGCGCCGCTCAGAACCGGCTTGCAGGCGAGTCCTCGGCATACCTGCGCGCCCACGCGAACGATCCGGTCGCCTGGCGACCATGGGGTGCGAAGACATTCGCCGAGGCAAGCAAGCTCGGCAAACCGATCTTCCTGAGCATCGGCTACCAGTCCTGTCACTGGTGTCACGTGATGCAGCGCGAGTCGTTTCGCGACACCGACACGGCAAAGACGCTCAATGGTGGCTTCATTCCGGTCAAAGTCGACCGGGAGATGCGGCCTGATGTCGATGCCCTCTACATGGCCTACGTCCAGGCCTCGACTGGCTCGGGCGGATGGCCCATGAGTGTGTTCCTTACACCCGACGGTCTGCCGCTCTTTGGCGGCACATACTTCCCGTACGCCGGCGGCGGGCGGAGCATGCCCTCGTTTCGCGAGATCATGAGCTCGGTGCATCACTCCTGGAAACTCTCCCGCGAGCACACGCTTCAGGTCGCACAGGAGGCACTCGAATTCCTGCAAGAACAGCAGTCCGGCGCGCGCATGCCCATATCACGCGAGCTGCTCGATCATGCCGCCGGGGAATTGCTCGCCGCCGAGGATGCGCAGTATGCCGGCTTCGGGGGTGCCCCGAAGTTCCCTCAGGCGCCCCTGATCGCGTTTCTTGTCGAGTACTCTCACCTCACCGGAGACGAGCGCCCGGCGCAAGCGGCACTGCGCGCAGTGCTCGCCATGCTACGCGGGGGCGTGTACGACCAGGCGGGCGGCGGGCTGTTTCGCTACTCGGTCGATGCGCAGTGGCTCGTGCCGCACTTCGAGAAGATGCTCTACGACCAGGGACTGCTTCTTTCCTCCCTCGCCTCGCTGGCGCCGTTTGCCGAGCCCGCAACCCGCGACGAACTCGCTCACTACGCCCGGGCAACGGCAGCATTCCTCGAGCGCGATCTCGCCCGCTCGGAAGGCGGATTCTACTCCTCACTCGATGCGGAGACCGGCGGGGTCGAAGGCGACACCTACGTGTGGACGCACGCCGGGCTTGCCGAGGTGCTCTCCCCCGACCATCTCGCGCTGGCTACCGAGTTCCTCGGCGTGACCGAGGACGGCAACTGGGAGCGGGCCACGACCATCCTGACACGTCGAGCCGGGCGCGCAGCTGAAGGCGACCGTGCGCAAGACGTCGACTTCGCGCTCGCGACGATTCGCGAGGCCCGGAAAACGATCGAGCCGAGCATTATTTCGGCTGCGGTCGTCTGCGAACAAGCCGGCGCAAACGGTATCACCGTCCATTTGCGCGGTGATCGCCGCCATATTCAGGACCGTGACATCGAACTTCTGCGCGACGTCGTGACGACTTACCTGAACGTCGAGATGGCCGCGACCGACGAGATGATCGCGATCGCATTGCGGACAAAACCGGATGCTGTT
>JBGSMX010000200.1:0-16245 GCA_041739935.1 Coriobacteriia bacterium
CCGTCACACCCCGTTCTTCGACGGCTACCGTCCCCAGTTCTACTTCCGCACCACCGATGTGACCGGCGTGGCGCATCTGCCCGAGGGCACCGAGATGGTCATGCCCGGCGACAGCATCGAGATCCGCGGAGAGCTCATCAATCCGATCGCGATGGAGGAGGGCCTGCGCTTCGCTATCCGCGAGGGCGGCCGCACCGTCGGCTCGGGTCGTGTGATCAAGATCTTGAAATAGCTTCGACCGCTGCGTATACGACACGGGGCCCGGCGGACTCGCCGGGCCCCGTTTCTCCCGCCCTGACGAGGCGGAGCGGTTTGACAGTGCAGAAAACAGGGTGCTAGAGTACCCTACCGCGCTCCTGCCCGACCGGGCTTGAGAAGCGGCTGGCAGGAGGACGTATGAGAACGCTGGTCACGCTGGCGTGCAGCGAATGCAAACGCCGGAACTACACCACCAAGAAGAACAAGCAGAACAACCCGGAACGCATCGAGTACAAGAAGTACTGCAAGTGGTGCAAGACCCACACGGTGCACAAGGAAACGCGGTAGTTCTGATCTTGCGGGAAACAGGATAGGGCAGTAGCTCCAATTGGTAGAGCGCCGGTCTCCAAAACCGGATGTTGGGGGTTCGAGCCCCTCCTGCCCTGCCAGACGAACACACCGTCGCGGCTGACCGCGATGGTTCGAACAAGCAGCCGCCGTCCAGCGGCACAAGGAGCGCGGAAGACCGATGGCGAAGGCACAGAAGGACCGGCAGAGCAACGTGTTCACGCGGTTCGTCGGCTACATCAGGGGCGTCTGGGTCGAACTCAAGCGCGTCGTCTGGCCCGGCAGGACCGAGGTGCTCAATTCGAGCGTGGTCGTCATCGTGACCCTGCTGTTCTTCATCGCTTTCACCCTCGTCGTCGATCAGACGATCATCCAGGCGATCGAACTCATCTCGCGGATCGGCGGCTAGGCGATGGCGCGCAAGTGGTACGTCATTCACACGTATTCGGGCTACGAGAACAAGGTCAAGACCAATCTCGAGCACCGAATCGAGTCCATGAGCATGGGCGACAAGATCTTCGACGTCCTGATTCCCAAAGAGACGGTTACGGATCTCAAAGAGGGCGGTCGCCGGGTCACCAGCGAGAAGAAGGTGTTTCCGGGCTACATCCTGGTGCAGATGGAACTGACCGACGACTCGTGGTACGTCGTGCGCAACACCCCCGGTGTGACCGGATTCGTGGGCTCCCAGGGCAAACCCGTACCGCTCAGGCGTGATGAGTTCAACAGAATCGTGAAGCGGACCGAGGCCGGGGCGAAACCCAAGACCTCCACCGATTTCGCCGAAGGCATGGCCGTGAAGGTCACCGCGGGTCCGCTCGCTGAATTCGACGGTGTCATTTCGGAAGTCAATCTCGATCAGGCGAAGGTCAAGGTCATGGTTTCGATCTTCGGCAGAGAGACGCCTGTGGAACTCGGTTTCGATCAGGTGGCGCGGCTCTAGTAGGCTCCAGACGTGTTTTGCCGCGTCGGGTCAGACTCCCGAGCTTCTCGCGGCCGAACGCGCGAGCGGATATGTAAGAACGAATGCGCCGGCATGCCGGCAAAGGCGAAGGACGTGACACGAAAAATGGCCAAAAAGGTCATAGGCTTCATCAAACTGCAGATTCCGGCCGGTCAGGCGAACCCCGCCCCTCCCGTCGGTCCCGCGCTCGGTCAGCACCAGGTGAACATCATGCAGTTCTGCCAGGCGTTCAACGCCGCTACGCAGGACAAGATGGGCACCATCATTCCCGTCGAGATCTCGGTCTACGAGGACCGCTCGTTCACCTTCATCACCAAGACCCCGCCGGCTGCGATATTGCTCAAGCAGGCGGCCGGACTGGACAAGGGTTCGGGCGTTCCGCACCGGGAGAAGGTCGGCTCGGTCACCAAGGCACAGGTTCGCGAAATCGCCGAGATCAAGATGCCTGACCTGAATGCGAACGATGTCGAGAACGCCATGCGCATTATCGCAGGCACCGCGCGGTCTATGGGAATCACCGTTACCGAGTAATACGTAGGATGCGCCGCGGTCGAGCCGTGGCTCACATGTGGGAGGGTCTTTCGACCCGCTGACCACGAGGAGGCATCATGAAGCAGGGCAAGCGCTATCGTGACGCGATCGCACAGGTCGATCGCACCACATTCTACTCGCCGCTACATGCGGTCCGGCTCGCCAAGCAGACGGCGAGCGCCAAGTTCGACGAGACTGTCGAGGCCCATTTCAGACTCGGGGTCGACACACGTCAGGCTGACCAGCAGGTGCGCGGCAGCATCTCGCTACCTCACGGAACCGGCAAGGACGTTCGGGTCGCTGTGTTCGCCGAGGGCGAGGCTGCTCGCGAGGCAGAAGCGGCCGGCGCCGACGTCGTGGGCTCCGACGATCTGGTCGAGAAGATCATGAAGGGCTTCACGGAGTTCGATGCCGCGGTTGCCACCCCCGACCAGATGTCGAAGGTCGGCAAGCTCGGCAAGGTCCTTGGCCCAAGAGGCCTCATGCCCAACCCCAAGCTCGGCACCGTCACCAACGATGTCGCCAAGGTGGTCGGTGAACTGAAGGCGGGTAAGGTCGAGTACCGCGCGGACAAGTACGGCATCGCACATGTTTCGATCGGCAAGGCTTCTTTCGATGAGAAGGCGCTTGTAGAGAACTACGGAACCCTGCTCGACGAGATTCTCCGGGTGAAGCCATCCTCGTCAAAAGGACGCTACATCAAGTCGATCACGCTCGCGACCACCATGGGCCCTGGCGTCAGGGTTGACTCAAGCCGAACGACTCATCTGCTCGACGAGGACTAGTCCCGTCTCGGCCTGGGACTTGCGCAAACCCCGGTTGCCGTTGCATACTAACCCGCGCACTTCATAACAGAACATCGTGCACGACCAACCAGCCGAAGACAGCAGGTGCCCGAGCATCGGGCATGATGGGCCGAAGACATGCAGGCCCGCCCGCCGAGGTGGATGCCCTCGCGGGGTCTCCCCGCGAGACGCGATCGAGATATCGACTCGTGGCCTCCGCTGTAACCGGCGGGGGCCACGCTTCTTTTCTCGGAAAGACGTGGTCCGCGCGCTCGGCGGCAAAGAGCCGCCGGCACACAGGTCACGCACGCACGAAAGGAGGGAAGAACTATGCCGACAGATGCAAAGAGCGCCAAAGTGGCAGAGATCAAGGATCGTCTCACCAACAGCGAGGGTGTGATCCTCGTCGACTTTCGCGGGCTCTCGGTCAAGGACATGCAGGATTTCCGGGCGAAGGTCCGAGATGCCGGCGGTGAGGTCAAAGTCTACAAGAACACGCTGACAGAGATCGCCCTGCGCGAACTCGCGATGCCCACGATGGACGACTATCTGGTCGGACCGACCGGCTTCGTGTTCGCGCTGGAAGAGGCTGTCGCGCCGGCGAAAGCAACGATGGACTTCGCGAAGAGTCATGCCGCCCTTGAAGTGAAGGGTGGCTTCCTGCAGAACTCCGTCGTTGACGCTGCCACCGTGAAGGCGATCGCGGCGCTGCCGACTCGCGAGGAACTCCTCGCCACACTCATGGGCATGCTGCTCAACCCGCTGCGTGGGTTCATGGCCATGGCGAACGCCCCTGCGAGCGCATTCGCTCGTACGTTGCAGGCGGTGGCAGACCAGAAGGCGGCCGCATAGCACGCACACCGAACAGGCGGGGAGGGCCAGACGCCCGATCCCGAGTCAGAACCGAGAAACGGCCGCACGAAACGCGGCGACAGATTGAAGAAGGAGAGATACACAGATGGCTAACATCACCAAGGACGAAGTTCTGGAGTGGGTAAAGAACGCTCCCGCGCTTGAGCTGGCCGAGCTTGTCAAGGAAATGGAAGAGGTCTTCGGCGTGTCCGCCGCGGCCCCCGTCGCCATGGCTGCCGCTCCGGCTGCCGGTGGCGAAGGTGCCGGCGAGGAGGAGCAGACCTCATTCGACGTCATCCTCACCGCTGCTGGCGATCAGAAGATCCAGGTCATCAAAGCCGTTCGCGAGCTCACATCCCTGGGCCTCAAAGAGGCGAAAGAGGTTGTCGACGGTGCTCCCAAGGCCGTGCTCGAGGGTGTCGACAAGGCCAAGGCTGAAGAGGCCAAGTCCAGGCTCGAGGAAGCTGGCGCGGGCGTCGAGATCAAGTAGTCTCGCGCTCGAGCGAACTCCGGTGCCCTTGCGATGGGCACTCTAGACGGGGGAATCCACGATGGCCGGACCCAGGTAACGGGTTCGGCCATCTCCCGCGCCTTCCGGAAAATCAAGTGTTGACCTTGATGGGCCGCTTCGGTATTTTGGTAATTTGCGACTCATCTATCACCACAACTACCCCTGAAGGAGGAATCGCCTGGTGCCCCGCGGAGTAGGTTCCCCCGTTGTGAGCGCAGGTCTTCGCCAGCGCCGTACCTTCGCAAAGATCCCCGAAATCCTTGAAGTTCCCAATCTCATAGCTATTCAGAGGGACAGTTTCGACTGGTTCCTTCAAGAAGGCTTGCGCGAGACGTTCTCGGACATCTCGCCGATCGAGGACTTCACGAGCACGCTCGCCGTCGAGTTCGGCGCGCATGAGTTCGGGGACCCGAAGTACTCTGTCGAAGAATGCAAAGAGAAGGACATGTCCTACCAGGCGCCCTTGTTCGTCGAGGTGCGCTTCATAAACAAAGAGACCGGTGAGATCAAGGAGCAGCAGGTCTTCATGGGTGATTTTCCGCTCATGACGGACCGCGGCACCTTCGTCATCAACGGCACCGAGCGCGTTGTCGTCTCTCAGCTCGTGCGTTCTCCTGGCGTCTACTACGCCGAGGAGCTCGACAAGACGACCGACAAGGCCATCTACACGGCCAAGGTCATTCCTGCGCGTGGCGCATGGCTCGAACTCGAGACCGATCGTCGCGATATCGTGAGCGTGCGAGTCGACCGCAAGCGCAAGCAGCCCGTCACGGTGCTGCTGAAGGCACTCGGAATCGCCGAGACGCGCGAGGAGGTTCTCGAGCTTTTCGGGAACTCGGAGTGCATCGAGCGTACGCTTGAGAAGGACATCACCGAGACGCGCGAAGAGGCGCTGATAGAGATCTACAAGCGCCTGCGCCCCGGCGAGCCGCCCACGGTCGATTCTGCGCGCTCGCTGCTCGAGGGACTCTTCTTCAATCCGCAGCGCTACGATCTGGCCAAGGTCGGCCGCTACAAGATCAACAAGAAGCTGGTTGTGGATCTTCCGGATTCGCAGTCGACTCTCACGAACCAGGACATCCTGGCGGCTGTGCAGTATCTCGTCGGCTTGTGGGAAGCAAAGGACGACTACGAGGTCGACGACATCGACCACTTCGGCAACCGCCGGATCCGCAGCGTCGGCGAGCTGATCCAAAATCAGTTCCGGATCGGCCTGGCACGCATGGAGCGCGTCGTTCGCGAGCGCATGACCACTCAGGATGTCGAAGAGATCACGCCGCAGTCACTGATCAACATTCGGCCGATCGTGGCGAGCATCAAGGAGTTCTTCGGCAGCTCGCAGCTCTCGCAGTTCATGGATCAGACCAACCCGGTGGCCGGGCTCACCCACAAGCGGCGTCTGTCCGCGCTCGGACCGGGCGGTCTTTCGCGCGAGCGGGCCGGGTTTGAGGTACGCGACGTGCATCCTTCGCACTACGGTCGCATGTGCCCCATCGAGACTCCTGAAGGTCCGAACATCGGACTCATCGGATCGCTCGCGACCTTCGCGCGCATCAACCCGTACGGCTTCATCGAAACCCCCTACCGCAAGGTGGTTAAGGGTAAGGTGACCGACGACATCGAGTATCTGACGGCTGATGTCGAAGAGCGCTTCATCATCGCGCAGGCGAACGAGCGGTTCGATCCCAAGACCCGCAAGTTCGTGAACCCGCGCGTGTTGTCTCGCCTCAAGGGCGGGGAGCCGGACGAGGTCGAACCGGAGCGCGTGCACTATATGGACGTGTCGCCGCGCCAGATGGTGTCGGTTGCCACGGCACTCATCCCGTTCCTGGAGCACGACGACGCGAACCGCGCGCTCATGGGTTCGAACATGCAGCGCCAGGCGGTTCCGCTTCTCAAGCCGTCTGCTCCGCTCATCGGAACCGGCATGGAGTTCCGTGCGTCCGTTGATACCGGCGAGATTCTTGTCGCCCGTCGCACGGGTACGGTCGAGTCTGTCGACTCGCGCATGATCGTCGTGCGCGCCGAGGACGGCACGCTCGATGACTACGAGCTTCCCAAGTTCATGCGCTCTAACCAGGGCACCTGCATCAACCACCGGCCCATCGTGGTCGAAGGCCAGAAGGTTCAGATCGGCGACGTGCTTGCCGACGGCCCCTCCAGTGAAATGGGTGAGCTCGGCCTGGGACAGAACCTGCTCGTGGCGTTCATGCCCTGGGAAGGCTACAACTACGAAGACGCGATCATTCTCTCGGAGCGCATAGTCAAAGACGACCTGCTGACCTCGATTCACATCGAGGAATACGAGGTTGAAGCGCGCGACACCAAGCTGGGCCCCGAAGAGATCACCCGCGAGATTCCGAATGTCGGCGAAGACGTGCTCGCCAATCTCGACGAGGACGGCATCATCCGCATCGGCGCCGAGGTGTTCCCCGGCGATGTGCTGGTCGGCAAGGTCACCCCCAAGGGCGAGACCGAGCTTACTGCCGAGGAGCGGCTCCTGCGCGCGATCTTCGGCGAGAAAGCACGCGAAGTTCGCGACACCTCGCTCAAGGTTCCGCACGGCGAAACCGGTCGCGTGATAGCAGTTCGCAAGTTCAGCCGCGACGACGGTGATGACCTGAGCCCCGGAGTGAACGAACTCGTGCGGGTGTATGTTGCCCAGAAGCGCAAGATCCAGGAGGGCGACAAACTAGCCGGTCGACACGGCAACAAGGGCGTCATCTCCAAGATCCTGCCGCTCGAGGACATGCCGTTCCTCGCTGACGGAACGCCGGTTGACATCATCTTGAACCCGCTGGGCGTCCCCAGCCGTATGAACATCGGGCAGCTGCTCGAGACGCACCTTGGCTGGGCGGCATCGGTGGGATGGGACGACGACCCCAAGGGCAAGAAGTCGGTTCCGGGTCCGATCCACGTGGCCACGCCGGTCTTCGATGGTGCCCGCGAGTCTGAGATCTCGGACACGCTCGAGGCTGCGAACCGCAACCTCGCGCTCAAGTACTCCGAGCGCTACGGCAAGAAGGTCATAGATCAAATCGTGCCGCAGCTCACCCGCCAGGGTAAGGCCATGCTCTTCGATGGTCGCACAGGCGAGCCGTTCCGCGAGCCGGTCACCGTGGGCCAGATCTACATGCTCAAGCTGCTGCACCTGGTCGACGACAAGATCCACGCCCGCTCGACCGGTCCGTACTCGCTCATCACCCAGCAGCCGCTTGGTGGTAAGGCGCAGTTCGGCGGTCAGCGATTCGGCGAGATGGAAGTCTGGGCACTGTACGCGTACGGCGCTGCCTACGTGCTGCAGGAGATCCTCACGGTGAAGTCCGACGACGTGCTCGGCCGCGTGAAGGCGTACGAGGCCATCGTCAAGGGCGAGAACATCCCCGAGCCGGGAATCCCCGAGTCATTCAAGGTACTCGTCAAAGAGATGCAGTCGCTGTGCCTCGACGTCGAGATCATGACCGAGGACGGCAAGGAAATAGAGCTCAAAGAAGAGGACGAAGACATCTTCAAGACCGCCGAGGAACTCGGTCTCGATCTTGGTACGGCCGATGAGATCGATCTCGACGTGGAGACGAACGCCCTCGAGGAGCTCATCGAAAGCGATATCTCAGCGCTGGACATCTCCGGCGACGACGAGGAGGAGTAAACGTTGCTCGAAGTCGACGTGAACAACTTCGATAGGCTGCGTATCGGTCTGGCTTCTTCGGAGCAGATCAGGCAGTGGTCGCGCGGCGAGGTCAAGAAGCCGGAGACGATCAACTACCGTACGCTCAAGCCCGAGAAGGACGGTCTGTTCTGCGAGAAGATCTTCGGTCCTACCAAGGACTGGGAGTGCTATTGCGGCAAGTATAAGCGCGTGCGCTTCAAGGGCATCGTGTGCGAGCGCTGCGGCGTCGAGGTCACGCGTGCCAAAGTCCGCCGTGACCGCATGGGCCACATAGAGCTTGCCGCCCCGGTGAGCCACATCTGGTATTTCAAGGGCGTACCGAGCCGGCTGGGCTATCTGCTCGACATCGCTCCCAAAGACCTCGAGAAGGTCCTGTATTTCGCGTCTTCGATCATCACCTCGATCAATGATGATGACCGTGAGACCGATCTGGCCATGCTCAAAGACGAGCTGGCTGCCGATCTTGAGGGACTCGACGCCGAGAAGGCCGAGGAGATCAACGAGATCATCGAGGAGCGCGACCGTCTTATCGGGATCGCGAAGGGCGAAATCGAGCCCGACGAGAGCGATGACCTTGTAGACGAGACTCCTGTCGAGGACCGCATCAAGAAGATAGAGAAAGAATCCGAGCGCGATGTCAAAGACATCGAAGAGGAGTACGCGGATCGGCGCTCGCTGTTGCAGGAATCCCTGGACGCGTTCACCAAGCTCTCGGTCAAGCAGCTCATCAACGACGAGACGCTGTACCGTGAGATGAAGGTTCGCTACGGCGACTACTTCCGTGGCGGCATGGGAGCGGAAGCCATCAAGGACCTGCTGCGCCAGATCGATCTCGACGAGCTCGCTATCGAGTTGCGGACGCAGATCAGGGACGGCAAGGGCCAGAAGCGCCAGAAGGCAGTCAAGAGACTCAAGGTCGTCTCGGCATTCAAGAACTCCGGCAACCGCGCCGAGTGGATGATTCTCGACGCCATTCCGGTCATTCCGCCGGACCTGCGCCCGATGGTCCAGCTCGACGGCGGCCGCTTCGCGACAAGCGATCTCAACGACCTGTACCGTCGGGTCATCAACCGCAACAACAGGCTCAAGCGCCTGCTCGACCTGGGTGCCCCTGAGATCATCGTCAACAACGAGAAGCGGATGCTGCAAGAAGCAGTCGACGCGCTGTTTGACAATGGTCGTCGTGGCCGTCCGGTTACCGGACCCGGCAACCGCCCCCTCAAGTCGCTTTCTGACATGCTCAAGGGCAAGCAGGGCCGTTTCCGCCAGAACCTGCTCGGCAAGCGCGTCGACTACTCCGGCCGTTCGGTCATCGTGGTCGGGCCGGAACTCAAGCTGCACCAGTGCGGCCTGCCCAAGGCCATGGCGCTCGAGCTCTTCAAGCCGTTCGTCATGAAGCGCCTGGTCGATCTGGACCACGCGCAGAACATCAAGAGCGCCAAGCGCATGGTCGATCGTGGCCGCAGCGTCGTGTGGGACGTCCTCGAAGAGGTTATCCGCGAGCATCCCGTGCTGCTGAACCGCGCGCCGACCCTGCACAGACTGGGTATTCAGGCATTCGAGCCTGTCCTGGTCGAGGGCAAGGCCATCCGCATTCATCCGCTCGTCTGCACGGCGTTCAACGCCGACTTCGACGGCGACCAGATGGCCGTGCACCTGCCACTGTCGGCAGAGGCGCAGGCCGAAGCGCGCATTTTGATGCTGTCTACCAACAACATCAAGTCGCCGGCGCATGGTCGCCCGCTCACCACGCCTACGCAGGACATGGTCATCGGCCTGTACTACCTGACGGCCGAGCGCGATGGAATGCCCGGAGAGGGCCGCGCCTTCTACAGCAAGGACGAGGCGCTCCTCGCATACGACGCCCGGTCTGGCCTGGATCTGCAGGCCAAGATCGAAGTGCGGCTGTCTCGCGACATCCTCGAGGAGTACATCGACGAGGCCGGACAGGTCGCACATCGGGAACGTGCCTCGGGCACCCGCGTCACGACCAGCGTTGGCCGCATCACGTTCAATCGTTCGCTGCCATCTGACTACCCGTACATCAACCATGAGATCGACAAGAAGGGCATCAGTCGTATCGTGGAGGATTGCTCGAACCGCTATTCGACCACCGAGATGGAGACCATTCTCGATGAGTTGAAGCGGCTTGGTTTCCACTACGCCACGCGTGCGGGAGTCACTGTGTCCGTCTATGACGCGACGGTTCCCGAGAGCAAGGGCAAGATACTGGAGGCCGCTGACGGCGAGGTCGACAAGATCGAGGGCCAATACGATCGTGGCCTGATCACGAAGGAAGAGCGCCATCGCCAGATCGTAGACGTGTGGACTCGTGCGACTGACGACGTCGGTGACGCGATGGCCGAGGGCTTCGACCCGTTCAACCCGGTCTACATGATGGCGTACTCCGGAGCGCGAGGTAACATCAAGCAGATTCGTCAGCTGGCCGGCATGCGAGGTCTGATGGCGAACCCGAAGGGTGACATCCTCGACCGTCCCATCAAGGCGAACTTCCGCGAGGGTCTGACCGTTCTCGAGTACTTCATCTCGACACACGGTGCTCGCAAGGGTCTGGCCGACACGGCGCTTCGGACGGCGGACTCGGGATACCTGACTCGCCGATTGGTCGACGTTGCCCAGGACGTGATCGTGCGGGCGTCAGATTGCGGGACCGATGAAGGCGTCGAGTTCGCCATGCGTCCTGACGGCGAAGGGCTCGACCACAACCTGGTCGGTCGCTGCCTGCTCGAGCCGGCGGTCAACGCTAAGACCGGAGAGGTCGTGCGTGAGGCCGGCGAGTATGTCTTGAGCGACGCTGATCTCGAGGTGCTTGATGCCGCTGGCGTCGAGTCGATCACGGCGCGCACCGTCATGACGTGCCACACCACTCGCGGTATCTGCCAGGCCTGCTACGGTTGGGACCTTGCCAGTGGACGTCCGGTCGACATCGGCACGGCCGTGGGTATCATCGCGGCTCAGTCGATCGGTGAGCCGGGAACCCAGCTCACCATGCGTACGTTCCACACCGGCGGTGTCGCAGGTGAAGACATCACGCACGGTCTCCCGCGTGTCACCGAGCTGTTCGAGGCTCGCAAGCCCAAGGGTCAGGCTATGTTGGCCGAGATCGCGGGTAAGCTCACGATCGAGGACGGCGAGAAGGCACGCGATCTTGTCGTGACCGACGATAAGGGCAACACAAAATCGTACACGGTCTCACGTCGGGCGCGTCTGCGTCCGGGTGCCGAGGCCGGAGTCGATGTCACTGTGGGACAGCAGCTCACCGAGGGCTCTGTTAACCCGCACGATCTTCTCGACCTCAAAGGTCCGAGTGCGGTACTGCGCTACATCGTCGCCCAGGTCCAGGAGGTCTACCGGTCCCAGGGTGTCGATATCAACGACAAGCATATCGAGGTCATTGCCCGGCAGATGTTGCGCAAGATCTCCGTGGTCGAGCCCGGGGACTCCGACTTCTTGCCCGGCCAGCTTGCAGACCGTTTCGTGTTCGATACGTCGAACGATGGGATCCTTGCATCGAAGGGCGAGCCGGCGATCGGCCACCCCGTCTTGCTCGGAATCACCAAGGCCTCCCTTGCGACCGAGAGCTACCTATCCGCTGCATCGTTCCAGGAGACCACGCGTGTCTTGACCGACGCGGCGATTGCAGGCAAGGAAGACGACCTGCTTGGCCTCAAGGAGAACGTCATCATCGGCAAGCTCATCCCGGCAGCGACCGGTATGAGGCGCTACCGTGGCGTTCAGCTCACCTACAAGGGCGAGTCTGCAGAGTGGACCCCCGCCGAGGAAGGCCCGCTTCCGGACTTCGCTCCCGAGGAGCTCAAGGAACTTGAGGCGCTGCTGCCCGGTCCGTCCTTGACCGACGACACTGCCGGTCTGACGGCGTCTGAAGCCGCGGCGTTCTTCGCGGATCTCGACGACTCGGGTGAGAGCGAGATTGCAGGCATTGACGTGTCCGGTTTCGAGGGCAAGGTCTTTGAGCCCGAGCTGCCCCAGTCTGCCAAAGTGGTTTCAGACGAAGAGGATGCTGTCGCGACTGACTTCTGCAAGGCGGTCAAGGGCGATGGCGAGCAGTGCACCAACAAGGCGCGACCCGGCAGCGACTACTGTGGTGTGCATGCCAAGCTTGAGGCCACTGCCGAGTAACCAGGATCGACTCAAGCGGGCGCTCCGGTTCAACCGGGGCGCCCGTTTTCATTCGGGCAGCTCACGCGTTCTGTCCGGGAGTAGGGCGGGGGAAGGTTCCTCGGCAGAGCAGAGGGCTAGATACGCCCGGATGCGTGGTGTTTGACATCCACCCATCGGATTGGTAGAGTGCACCCTTGTGACTCTATGCTCGGTGTTCTGCGCCCGGTGGGCGAGACACCGGTGGGATGAACATGTGCCGGAATAGACGAAGGAGAGCACGTTGCCCACGATCAACCAGCTGGTCCGCAAGGGCCGCCAGGCGAAGGCTGACAAGAGCGCTACGCCCGCACTGAGGGGAAACCCGCAGAAGCGTGGCGTGTGCACGCGCGTCTACACCACGACGCCCAAGAAGCCTAACTCCGCCTTGCGCAAGGTCGCCCGTGTCCGCCTGACCAACCAGATGGAGGTTACCGCCTACATCCCCGGTATCGGGCACAACCTGCAGGAGCACTCGATCGTGCTCGTGCGTGGCGGCCGAGTAAAGGACCTTCCCGGCGTGCGGTACAAAGTCGTTCGCGGCACGCTCGATGCGTCCGGCGTCGGCGATCGCAAGCAGGCCCGCTCGCGTTACGGAGCTAAGAAAGACAAGTAACAGGTCCACGACCCCCGGCACGGCGCCGGTGGTGTGTCACAGAGGAGACCCAGTATGCCCAGGCGTGCAGCAGCGAGCCGTCGAGAGACCGCTCCGGATCCGGTCTACAACAACCGGCTGGTGACCCAGCTGGTCAATAAGGTGCTGTGGGACGGCAAGAAGTCCACGGCCGAGCGCATCGTCTACGGTGCGTTCGACATCGTCGAGGCGAAGACCGGCGGCGATCCGCTGGCCACGTTCAAGAAGGCCATGGACAACGTGCGCCCCACGCTTGAGGTCAAGCCCAAGCGAGTCGGCGGCGCCACCTACCAGGTGCCCATCGAGGTCAACTCGCGTCGCTCTACGACGCTTGCGATCCGCTGGATGGTCAACTTCGCTCGCGCTCGCCGCGAGAAGACCATGGCCGAGCGCCTTGCCAGCGAGATCATGGATGCTGCGAACGGGCTCGGCGCCTCGGTGAAGAAGCGTGAGGACCTGTTCAAGATGGCCGAGTCAAACCGCGCTTTCAGCCACTACCGCTGGTAGAACGACCCACTACACAGACTAAGACAAGGGACTCAGTTTCGACATGGCAACCAAGTACCCTCTCGCCAAGACCCGCAACATCGGGATCATGGCTCATATCGACGCCGGGAAGACGACCACGACCGAGCGCATCCTGTTCTATACGGGGAAGACGCACAAGATCGGTGAGGTCCACGACGGTGCTGCCACTATGGACTGGATGGTGCAGGAGCAGGAGCGCGGTATCACGATCACGTCGGCCGCGACCACGTGCTTCTGGAAAGACCACCGGATCCAGATCATCGACACGCCCGGTCACGTCGACTTCACGGTCGAGGTCGAGCGTTCGCTGCGCGTTCTGGACGGCGCGGTAGCGGTGTTCTGCGCAGTCGGCGGCGTCGAGCCCCAGTCGGAGACGGTATGGCGGCAGGCGGACACCTACGGAGTCCCCCGCATCGCCTACATCAACAAGATGGATCGCACGGGCGCCGACTTCATGAATGTTGTTCGCATGATGAAGGACCGTCTGGCTACGCGCGCCGTGCTTCTGCAGTACCCGATCGGTGCCGAGGACACGTTCCACGGAATCATCGACCTGGTCGAGATGCACGCCGTCATGTTCAACGAGGACGACAAGGGCATTAACCCTACGGTCGAGGAGATTCCCGCCGAGCATGCCGAGGAGGCCACCAAGCATCGCCACGAGCTTGTAGAGGCGGCAGCCGAGTACGACGAGGATCTTCTTGAGAAGTACTTGAATGACGAGGAGCTGACGGTCGACGAGATCAAGTCAGCCCTGCGCAAGGCCACCCTGGCTTGCGCGGTCACCCCCGTTACGTGCGGTGCGTCGTTCAAGAACAAGGGCGTTCAGCCGCTTCTCGACGCGATTCTTGACTTCTTGCCCTCACCTCTTGACGTTGCCGCGATCGTCGGCGAGAACCTCAAGACTGGCGAGCAGGTCGAGCGTGCGGCAGATCCGAATGCACCGTTCGCCGCGCTCGCGTTCAAGGTCATGACGGACCCCTACGTGGGGAAACTCACGTACTTTCGCGTGTATTCGGGGACTCTCGACGCGGGTTCGTACGTGCTGAACTCCACCAAGGGTCACAAGGAGCGGATCGGTCGCTTGCTCGAAATGCACGCCAACACCCGTGAGGACGTTCAAAGCGTCTCTGCCGGCGACATCGTTGCAGCGGTCGGCCTCAAGAACACGACTACGGGTGACAGTCTGTGCGCGGAGAACGCGCCGGTGCTGCTTGAGTCGATGGTCTTTCCCGACCCGGTCATCGACATTGCGATCGAGCCCAAGACCAAGGCCGACCAGGAGAAGCTCGGTCAGTCGCTTGCCAAGCTTGCCGAGGAGGATCCGACCTTCCGCGTCCGCACGGACGAGGAGACCGGTCAGACCATCATCGCTGGGATGGGCGAGTTGCATCTCGAGGTCATCGTCGATCGCTTGCTGCGCGAGTTCAAGGTCGAGGCGAACGTGGGCAAGCCCCAGGTTGCGTATCGCGAAACCGCCGGTCAGCAGGTCGACAACGTCGACATGAAGTTTGCACGCCAGACCGGTGGTCGTGGCCAGTACGGTCACGTCGTGATCAACGTCGTGCCTCAGCATGCCGGTGATGGCTACTCCTTCGACAACAAGATCGTTGGCGGTGCGATCCCCAAAGAGTTCATCCCCGCCGTCGACAAAGGCATTCAGGAGGCGCTTGCCTCCGGAGTCCTGGCCGGTTACCCGGTCGTGGACGTGAAAGTCCAGCTCGTCGATGGTTCGTATCATGACGTCGACTCCTCAGAGATGGCGTTCAAGATCGCCGGATCCATGGCGATCAAGGAGGGGCTGCGCAAGTCCAAGGCGGTCCTGCTTGAGCCGATGATGTCGGTCGAGGTCGTCACCCCCGAGGAGTTCATGGGTGATGTAATGGGTGACCTCTCGAGCCGGCGCGGTCATATCGAGGGCATGGAGCCGCGCGGTAACGCTCAGGTCATCAAGGCCAAAGTGCCGCTGTCCGAGATGTTCGGCTACTCGACCGATCTGCGCAGCCGCACCCAGGGTCGCGCGGTCTACTCGATGCAATTCTCCGCGTACGAACGCGTTCCGAAGTCCGTTGCCGAAGAGATTGTCGCCAAAGTCGGCGGCGACCTGCAGAGATAGGTGAGATTCTAGATGGCCAAGAAGAAGTTCGAACGCACCAAGCCACACGTCAATGTCGGTACCATCGGTCACGTCGACCACGGTAAGACGACCCTGACGGCGGCCATCACCTCGTGCCAGGCGGTGAAGGGCTTCGCTGACTTCACGCCGTTCGATCAGATCGACAAAGCTCCCGAGGAGCGCGAGCGTGGTATCACCATCGCGATCGCTCACGTGGAGTACGAGACGGAGAATCGTCACTACGCTCACGTCGACTGCCCGGGCCACGCCGACTACGTGAAGAACATGATCACGGGTGCGGCCCAGATGGACGGCGCGATCCTGGTCGTGTCGGCCGCGGACGGCCCCATGCCCCAGACACGCGAGCACATCCTGCTCGCCCGTCAGGTAGGCGTGCCCTACATCGTGGTGTTCCTGAACAAGGTCGACATGGTTGACGACGAGGAGCTCCTCGAACTCGTCGAGATGGAAGTCCGCGAGCTGCTGACCGAGTACGAGTTCCCGGGCGACGACACTCCCGTGATCCACGGCTCGGCTCTCAAGGCGCTCGAGTGCCGTTGTGGCGAGAACTCCTGCGAGTGGTGCGGCTCGATAGAGAAGCTGCTCGAGGCTGTCGACTCCTACATTCCCGAGCCGGTGCGCGACATCGAAAAGCCGTTCCTGATGGCCGTCGAAGACGTCTTCACCATCACCGGCCGCGGTACGGTCGCCACCGGTCGCGTCGAGCGTGGCGTGGTCAAGGTCGGCGAAGAGGTCGAGATCGTTGGTATCCACGCCGAGACCGCCAAGACCGTCGTGACCGGCGTCGAGATGTTCCGCAAGCTGCTCGACCAGGCCCAGGCCGGCGACAACATCGGCCTGCTGCTGCGCGGCGTGTCGCGTACCGACATCGAGCGCGGCCAGGTCATCTGCAAGCCCGGCTCGGTCAC
>JBGSMX010000203.1:0-2123 GCA_041739935.1 Coriobacteriia bacterium
GCGTTGAGCGTGTACGCGCCGTGCGCTGCGTCAACGGTGTCCTGATCGGGCGGTGCGGGCGCGGACGGGCAGCTCGGCGGCTGCCTGAAGATGTACTCGTCGACGAGCGGGTGCCCGGCCGTGACCACGCCCGCAAGCCCGCCGATATCCGCGTCGTTGTCCGACGAGTAGGCTTGTGCGGCTCCCTCGACGACGCGCTGGTTGCTGAAGCAGGTGCGCTGCGCAGCCTTCTCCCGGGTCGACGCGTAGACGGGAATCGCGATTGCGACGAGGACGCCGATGATCAGCACTACGACCATCAACTCGACCATCGTGAAACCCTTGTCATGTCCCCCGATCCGCACCGCAGCCACCTCCCACGCGCTCGAGATCTTCGTACGAGACTCTATCGGCACCTTCGAGGCCGAACTTCAACCGCTCCCGCACCAACTCCGCTCACGCGAACCGCGCTAGTTCTCGGCCATTCCGGCCTTGAACGCCTCGATAGTCGCCCGGTGCTCGGGCATCGACGTGCCGAGGATCTGCGTTGCGAGTATCGCAGCATTGCGAGCGCCGTTGATCGCGACGCACGCCACGGGCACCCCGGTGGGCATCTGCACCATGGACAGCAGCGAGTCCAGACCGCCCAGGTCCGAGGTCTTCATGGGCACCGTTATGACCGGCAGCGGTGTGAATGCAGCGACTACCCCTCCCAGGTGAGCGGCCTTACCCGCCGCGGCAACGATCACCTTGATGCCGCGGTCGGCTGCAGCGCTCGCCCAGTCGTGCACCTTGTCCGGAGCGCGATGCGCGCTCGCCACGATGAGCTCGTACGCAACGCCGAACTCGTCGAGCTGGTCGGCGCACTGCTGCATGACTTCCATGTCTGACTTTGACCCCATGATGATGCCTACGAGCGGTGCTTCAGCCATCGATTCCTCCGCTGGCGGGTCCCCCGAGCGCTTCCCCGGCGTTCGGTGCGTCCATTGTAGCGGCTTCTTCACGTGTCGCCAGGTACACGCCGAGCATCCCGGGCGCCAATACTATGGGTGCCAGCAGTAAGTTGCCGATGGCGAGGATGGCAAAGAACACATCTTCCTGCAGTAGGGTCAGCCCGTACACGATGCCGGACAGAAGCACGGCGAGCAGCTCGGGAACCAGCGCCAGCCAGACTGAACGGGGAGCCCGCCGGCGACGCACGGCATAGAAGCATGTCCATCCGAACACGGCCCACGTCGCGAGCGAGATTCCAGCAAGGTACCAGTTCCAGAACGTGGACGGGCCCGCGAAGTCCGACGCCCCCGCGAGCCACCTGGCGCCGAGAAGCGAACTTGGGATTCCCCCCGCGAACTCGACAAGTTTGACCGGCACGGTCACGACGACCAACCAGAAGGCGATGCGCGAGGCGCCTTCGAGCGGGCTACGCGGCCAGCCCACGACATCGGCGACGAACACGGGCCACGACCTGCGCCCGGCACCCGGATCGGCGTCCACGAATCCGATCTCACGGAACCGGCGCGTCGCATCGCCCGACCGAAGCAGCTCATAGGCGGCAGCGCCGGCGACAGCGCCGAGCGCTAACGCCACCAAGGACGTCAGCGAAGTCGCGACCCCCAGACCGAATGGCTCGGAGACAGAGATGGCGTCTGCGGCCGGGTAGAGACGTTCCGCAACGACGTTCACCCCCGTGTTCGCAATCCCGAACAGCGTGACGACCGTGCTGCTCGCCACGAGTAGCCACACTGTCGCACGGGGCGCGGGGGTCAGTCGCAGCACCAGCAGTACCGCCACAGCAACCGTTAGCGTTCGTCCGGCGGTGTTTCGTGCCAGGGCGACCCACCACGAGATGTCGACCTGCCCCGGCAGGCCCAGAACACCTGTCAGGTTCACGAGCTGTATCGCGCCCAGTACGCACATCACGCCCAGCAACATCCAGAGCACATCGTGGCGCTCGGAGGCCGGCAACACACGCTGCCAGAACCCGCCCCATGCCGTGTCTCCCGAATCCGCGACAGCTTGCGCGCCCGCGTCTACGCCCTGCTCGTCCACGCGCCCCCCGGATCGTCGGACCTACGGCACGGTGATCCCCGTCTCGGCATCCTCGGTCTGCGCAACCGCCTCGGCGGCAGCATGCGCTGCGCCAG
>JBGSMX010000280.1:0-17511 GCA_041739935.1 Coriobacteriia bacterium
TGCGGTGGTCTGCCCTGTGGTCGGCACGAGCGTGAGGCCGTTGTAGGCAGCCGCCAGCGCCTCGGTTGAGACGGAACCCGCCGTGAGCGAGAGCTCGTGGTCGACCGCAGCCACGTTGTCGGTCGTCGGCAGCGTGAATCCTGCAGCCACGCTGCCCGATAGCGTACCTGTGACCGTATCGGTCACGCCGGTGATGGTGATCTGGGGCTCTACGTAGTCACCGGCAGCCAGGTAAAACGCCGGGCCTTCGTAGGTGAACACCGGATAGTTCCGTATGACCGCAGCCTTCTCGGCTTCGCTTGCCGTGTAGAAGTGCGCAGCGGTTCTGGTGTTGTAGAAGCGGTACACAGGAGCGCTGTCGACGGGCGAAGCAGAAACGTAGTACGCGATGCCCTCGAAGCGGAATTGCGGGTAGCTGGCGATCACGAAGTCCCGCTCGCCCGGACTCAGAGTATAGAAGTGCGCACCAGTCTGGACGTTGTAGAAGCGATAAAGAGGGAGATTCATCGCCGGAGCAGTGGTGTCCAGCATGTATGCGACACCCTCATAGACGAAGACCCCCGGCCAGGTCGCCATTACGTAGTTCTTCTCGGCCTCGGCGGCGGTGTAGAAGTGCGTTCCGGTATGCGGGTTGTAGAAGCGGTAGACGGGGACAAGTACCTGCGGCACTGTCGCGAGGGACTCGACAGCGCTCGAGTTCGCGACGGCCACCCCCATCATCGTGCCCGATAGCATCCCCGCTGCAAGCAGCAGGGAAACCCCCACGCGAAGGTACCTGGATCTTGGACTTGGCATCGTTCTTCTCCCTCCAAAGTACGACTCCGAACGCGACCGAACGGTCTCAACTCCATGACGCACGGACAGGAGTCCTCGGGCCGTACGAACTGCGACAGGCGGCTCCGCCCCAAGCCACACATTCACATAAGTGCTAACGAAACACAGTACCCGACAATGCTGGGTACTAACCTCGATGTGGCAGACGGCACCCCGTCATGACCGACGGGACTCTAGTCAGGCACTCCGGCCGAGGGTACACAGGGGCGCAGCGCGGCGCACCCGACACGTGACGGGGTCCCGGCAGAAGCCGGTTCCCTGGTTGGCGACAGTGCATGATCTTCGAACCGCACGCCAGGCGCGCCTACCGCCGCTTGGCAATGTGTACGTAGCCCTGGCACCTGCGTAGACGCAGCGCTTGGCGCCCTCTGCGTGTTAGGTGGATGCCCGCTCCTCGCGCCGGTTAGCGCTTCCGCTCTTCGGGAAGAACCACAACCGTGGAAGCCGCCCACGTAGCTACGTGGTAGTGCACGACAGCCTGCCCTCCTCGGCTGCGCCTGTCACCTGTCGGCGTGCGGCATCCGGTTCACGGGAGCCAAAGACGCGGTGGGAATTCAGATGCGACGTTTCACGGGGGCCGTCACGACATCCGGCAAGTCGATTAGCCGACGTGCTGTCCGAGCGCTCGTCCCGTCCCTGGCCGTGCTCGCCGTGCTCGCAGCATCGTGTTCACCCCAAGCGACCAGCTCCACCGCATCCCCGTCTGCCGCCTCCCCTTTGCGTGGTCCCTATCTCGGTCAGGAACCGCCCGGGAAGACAGCCGAGGTCTTCGCCCCAGGTATCGTCTCCCGGCCCGATTCCACCGAGTTCTCGGGGACCTTCTCCCCCGACGGCACGGAGTACTACTTCTATCGGATCTCAGTTGACTCGTCATCAACGATCCTGTTCAGCACACTCCTAGACGGAGAATGGACCGCTCCCGAGCAGCTACCTGCAACGGCCGGGTACGACGCGTACACGCCCCACGTAACCCTCGACAACCAGAGGCTGTACTTCGGCTGGCGCCGCCCCGCCCCCGAGGGACAGCCCGGGTCTCCCTCCGAAATCGGCATCTACGTGCTCAAGAGGACCCAGGCGGGCTGGTCGGAACCGGACTTCGCAGGTGAGGGCATGTTTCCAAGCTCAAGCCGGGATGGCCAGATGTACGTCACCGACTTGTCATCGCGAGACAGTGACGGGCAGACGTATCTGGCCAGGATCGCACTGCAGGGAGACCGCTTCGCAGACTACGAGAGGCTGCCCATCAACAGCGGCCGGGGAAGCCAGGCGCACCCGTGCATCGCTCCCGACGGAAGCTACCTTCTGTTCGATGTCCGAGGCGGAGCCTACCTCTTCGTCAGCTTCCGAAATGCGGATGGATCGTGGGGCGATGCGATCGATCTGACACAGCACGGTTTCGACCGTCTGGCCGGCGGAGCCTACGTCTCCCCCGATGGAAAGTACCTGTTCTTCGCTCTACGTGATGACATCTGGTGGGTGGATGCCAGTGTCATTGAAGCGCTGAGGCCGACGGAGTAGGGGTGGATTCAGATACTGAACGCAACACCCCGCCCCGTGAGGGCGGGGCGGTCTGGGTAACTTCAGGTTCCTCTCTTCGCACGGCACCTCGAAGAAGGTTCCTTACCACCAGGAGACGGGGTAGTGCCGGTCGGCGAAGAGGTTGTTGTACAGCACAGCGATGACGACCATGAGCATCGCCCCCAGTGCCACCGGCGCAAGCACCCAGGTGAACGCAGTGATCTCCTGCAGAACGGGCAGGAGGGCCGTGACCGCGGCTGGCGGGTGATACGTGCGCGTCATCGCCATAGCCACCATAGCCAGTCCAACGGCCAGCGCCATTGTCAAACATGTGGCCTGACCGCTGACCGAGAAGACGACGAGCCCGACAAGGGCGGATAGCAGGTGCCCACCGATGATGTTGCGCGGCTGCGATACGGCAGCTGTCGGGAGGCCGAAGACCAGGGCGCAGGTTGCCCCGAGCGGGGCCATGAAACAGGTGACGAGCTTGAGATCCACGGTGAGCGCGTAGAGGATGCCTATGGCGAGCGCTCCGCCCAGACCAGAGACGACAGACTCGCGCCATTTGGGATGGGGCGCCTCGGATCGAATGCTCACGCCCCTGAGCTTCTGCAGATAGGACAACTGCGGTTTGTCTTCTGACATGCCGAAGAGCTCCCCTCGTCATGCAGGCCTCGCTAGGCCTGCTGGGCGGTTGTGCTCGTCCGGGAGGCACTCCCGATCGTCGGGCAGTGCCTCCCGGAAGCTGGGGAACCGGGCTTACTTGATGTACAGGACGGACTCCTCGCTCAGGTCAGCGATGATCGACCGGTCCAGAGTGGCTGCCTTCTGCCGGAGCAGATCGATCTCACCAAAACTGATGGCATCGGTGAGGCACGTCTCGACGCATACTGGCACCTCGCCCTGGTGGATGCGGGACCAGCACAGGTCGCACTTGTGGGCCTTGCCTTCCTGTGGGTCGAACTGGATGACCCCGTAGGGGCAGGCCTGCAGGCAGCTGCTACCGCACTTGAGGCACCTTTCACCCTCCTGGACCACCATCTCTTCCGCCAGGCCCTGCTCGACTTCGGTGAAGTCCTGCAAGCGCTCCGCGGGCTCCACGCGAGGCATGGGCGCTCGATCGGCCGGGTTGTACTTCTCCTTCTGAACCTCGTCCACGGCCACCCATTCCTTGGCCCGGCCCTGGCGTATATCCAGCCCCTTCAGATAGCGATCGATCGATACAGCCGCTTGCTTGCCGTCGGCGATAGCTTCAATGACGGTGCTCGGGCCGCGAATCGCATCACCCGCAGCAAAGATGTCGGGGGCGCCGCTCTGCAAGGTCAGCGGGTCGACCTCCATCGCCCCCGCAGGGGTCAGCTGGCAGGCGCACTCGGGCGTCAGGCACGCCCAGTCTGCTTCCTCCCCCAGAGCCACGATCACGGAATCTGCGTCAACCGTGAACTCGGAGCCGGGAACCGGCTCAGGGCGCGGACGGCCCGATGCATCCGGCTCGCCCAGGCGCATCTTGATGCAGTCGATGGTCGTCACCTTACCGTTGCTGCCGCGGAAGGCGACGGGCTGGGTAAGGGTTTGGATGGAGATGCCTTCATCCTGTGCATCGGCGATCTCTTCGGGATGAGAAGGCATCTCTTCCAGGCCACGCCGGTAGAGTACGAAGACCTCTTCCGCTCCCAGCCGACGGGCCGTGCGGGCTGCGTCGAGGGCCACGTTGCCGCCACCGATCACGGCCACCTTCTTGCCCAGCGGGGTCGTCTCGCCCAGGTTTGTCCGGCGCAGATAATCCAACCCCTCGTAGACACCCTCCAGGTCCTCGCCCTCGGCGCCCAGCTGCTTGCATTCCTGCGTGCCGATGGCCATCAGGAAGGCCCCGAATCCTTCGCTGCGCAACTGGGCAATGGTGGTGTCCTTGCCCAGCTCCACGCCGGTCTTCATGGTCACTCCCATGTCGGCGATAACCTGGATCTCGGCGTTGACCACATCACGCGGCATGCGGTAGGCGGGTATGCCCAGGGTGAGCATGCCACCAAGCACCGGGGCCTTCTCAAGGATGGTCACCTGATAGCCGTCGCGGGCCAGGTAGTACGCACAGCTCAGGCCCGCGGGGCCGGAGCCGATGATGGCCACCTTCTCCTCACGGCGGTCCTTCAGTGTCGGAACAAAGCGGGACTCCGCCTTGAGGTCCTGGTCGGCCACAAAGCGCTTGATCGCGTTGATGGCCACGGCGTGATCGACATCGGCACGCTTGCAGGCCGACTCACAGGGATGGTGGCACACGCGCCCACAGATGGCCGGCAGAGGGTTGTCTTCCTTCATGACCTGCAGGGCTTCGGCGTACTTCCCCTTCGCCGCGAGCCCCACATAGCTCTCTACGTTCATGTGAGCGGGGCACTCGACCATACACGGCGCATGCTTGCGTTTATCGGCGCCCGGGGTACCTGGCACTGCGTTGCAGCCGTTGCACTTCTCCCGGTCGATCTGCACGATGCCGGTCTGTGCGTCCCGGCTGATGGCGTCCTCCGGGCAGGAAATCAGGCACCTCGGATCGACACAGTGCTGGCAGGGGACGACCCAGGAATCGACGGCCACATTCGGGAAAACGCCGGTCCAACGATCTTCAACGCGCAGGTAGTACGGGATCTCGTTCGGCATCGCTTCGACGTGATCGACGAGCTCGTGGAAGTTCCTGCAGGCCACGACGCATGTCTTGCAGCCGATGCAGCGGTTGAGATCTATCATGAGTCCCAGCTGTTTCATGGCGTCCTCCCTCCTAGTTCCCGATCCGGACACGGGTTGAGACGTGCGATTCGCCGGCGACGGTGTCCTGCCACTCCAGCGTTGTGCCGGCGTCCGGCACCAGGAGGTTGTCGCTGACACCCCGGCCAGTGGTGGCTACCCGGCCGACCGACTGGCCGAAGCCGTGAGCCATGGCGACGCAGTCGGGTCGGATGCCCTCCGTCAATCGGGCCGGTAGGCTGACCTTTCCTCCGTTGGGAGCCTCGACTTCCACCATCTGCCCTTCGGCGATGCCCAGCTTCTTCGCGACGGCGCGGTTGATCAGCAGGAAGTTCTCGTACATGCCCGAAGCCGAGTCACGCAGCTGGGGGTTGTTGTGCGACCACTGCCCCGAACCGGACTGGTAGATGGTCCGGTACGAGAGGAGGATGAACGGGTAGTCCTCCACGTTGACGTCGTACTCCGCCGGCAGTCCCGGTCGCGGCAGGGCCTGATTCCCGGGGGCACCCTCCAGGTCCTCCCAGTACAGGTGCGCCTTCTTGCTCGGCGTGCCGAAGCCGCCGGCCTGCTCGTACTTGCGAAAGCCGAGCGTGCCCGGTGACCAGAGGCCGCCCATTTCCTGCAGCTTCTCGATCGAGAGACCCAGGCCCTCCAGCTGGATGTTGTAGTACTCCACATCGTCTTTGAACTGGAAGTACTCGGGCACCAGCCTCTTGCCGAGCTCGATGAACACCGAGTTGGAATGCCGGGTTTCACCGGGCGCCTCAACGACCGGCTGGCGCAGCACGATGCCCTGTCCGAAGTTGTACCACCACGGCATATACAGGAGGTCCCAGCGCTCGAAGTACGTGCGGTCGGGCAGGACCAGATCGGCGTACTTCGAGGTCTCCGAGAGGTTGATCTCGATGGAGACCAGGAGCTCCAGCTTGTAATCGCCGTTCTCGTCGGTCTCGCAGACGGCATCCTGCCACGTCTGCTGGCCCATCTCCGTCAGCGCCGGGTTGGCCTCGGCCACTATCAGCGCCTTGAGTCCGCCGTCCTTTATCGCCTTGGCCTCGTACCAGGTCGGCTCCATGATGAAGGAGTAGTGGTCGAACGCGTCGGAATCGGGTCCCGTCTTGTGCCAGCCAAGCTCGCCGAGACTGGGCCCATCGGGGGCAGGCAGTACCGGTGACAGAGGCGTGAGATCCGGCAAAGGCTGCCCACCTGGGGCATCGATATTCCCGGTGATGGCCGAGAAGATCGTCCAGGCGTGGCCGAAGTCCAGGGCCTGTCCCAGCATGATCCCCTTGAAGCTATCCACGCCCACCGCGGGGGCCTTGGCGCACTCCTCGGCGAGCTGCTTGATCGTCTCAGGTGGAACGTCGCAGATCTTGGTCATGGCCTCGGGCGTCTTGTCGGCGATGAACGCCTTGAGCTTGTCGAAGTCGCCCTCGCGGACCCAGTTGTCCACGAACTCGTGGTCGTAGAGGTCCTGGGCGATGATGTGTTGGATCATCCCCAGGAACAGGGCGGTGTCGCCGCCGGGCTTGATCGGGATCCACCAGTCGGCCTTTGCGGCATCGGGCGTGTACATGGGGTCGATCACGATCAGCTTCGCGCCCCGCTCCTTGGCGTCAAGGATATCGCGCGGGACGGCGGCGTTATCCAGCGCGCCGAAGGCGTGCCGCCCCACCAGCAGAACGATGCCGCCCTTGGGCGTCGTGAACCACGCCGGTGGGATGTGGTGGTTGGGTACCCCTCCCGCGGTCTTGAGCCAGGCAACGATCTTCGCCGAGTCGCAGTGCGGCAGGGCGGTGTTGATGAAGCCTCCGTAGGCGTTGAGGAAGCGCCACTTCGGGTCGGTGATGCTGTGGGGGAAGAAGTTGGCCGTAAGTTTGTGAGCTTCGCCGCGGTCTTTCAGATCACGGAGCTTTTCGGTCATGATATCGAGCGCCTCGTCCCAAGAGATTCGCTCGAACGTGCCCTCGCCCCGCTTTCCCACTCGCTTAAGGGGGTGAAGCAGCCGGTCCGATGAGTACTCCAGTGAAACGCCCGACATGCCCTTGACGCACGCTTTCCCATGCACCTTCGGGTTGCCACGGATCTCCTTCACCACACCATCTTCAACCCGCGCCAAAATGGCGCATCCGGCCTTGCACTGATAGCAAGCAGTCGGAATCCACGCTGATGCGCCCACGGCCCCTCCTCCCGTGTCAGGTCCGGAGGCCAGGTCCCCACCCGACGACCGGAGCAGCCTGTGAACGGCGCTTCGCAGCTGTGCGGACGGCGCAACTCAAAGCGCTCGCTAGTGAAACCTTTCCCAAAGGTTGTCGCAGCCAATCCACGCTGGTGCTGATTGCAGAAATGACCCCATCCGGCTGCTCAAAGCCGGGTTACGGCGCCCCCAAAGCAAGCACTGTCAGCTCACCGCACCAGCCGCGCCGAGGATCGAGCGCAGCCGCTCGATGCGATCCCCGACATCGTCGCCCATGAGCGGCGCCAGGGGCTGCAAGACGTCCGGAATCTGCATCCATGGCGCGAAGAAGTAGAAGCTCACGAAACCACTCCCGCTCATTGGCATACTCGTGCGGGCACCCTGGACGCGCTCGAGAGCGGACAGCATCGCACGCGGGTCGCGCAGGAGGTACATCGCCTCCGCATCGGCCTGGACGGGCAACACATCATCGTTGTCCCGCCGAGCCGAGTTGCCTATGACGACCCGCGCGAGAAGATGCGCGAAGACGGCGCGGAGTTCATCTGTGGATAGCGCGTCGGCCATCGCCCGTGTGATGCCCATGGCGCATGCGTCGATCGACTTGCCAACGGCATATGCATTGAGGCTGTCCATATCCATGACATACAGACGTGGAGGCTTCGGTAGCCCGGCAGCGAGCGCCATAGCGCCAAGGGCCTGACGAGCGTTGGAGACCTCGTGCAGACCGGCCGGGTGTGCCGATAACAGCTGCGCCGCGGCCTGGAAGTTTGGCCTACGGCTCAACGCGAAGACGCTCACGAGCACGGCCACAAGGGTCAGCGGCACCATCGAGCCGAGGCAGACCCAGCCGGCTTCCAGGTGCCAGCTGAAACCCGACGATGAGACCCTCGGAGCGGTATTGAGCGCGGCGGCGACTCCGACTACCAGCATGATGATCGCAGTGCCGACCGTCACGGCGATCGCAATGGCGTTCGCGCGCTTCCGCCTTTTGCGGTCCCGATCGATGCGGGCCATCAACGGCTCGTGCACGATCGGGGGCATGGCTCCCGATACGCGCGCAAGCTCCGCAACCACGCTCACGGCCTCTTCGAGTGGACTTCTGTCGTCTTGGTCCGTCACGTGCCTGATCCTTGCTCCGAACCTACAGTTCAGCCAGATGCCTCGCAACGAGCCTCGTGGCATCCTCAAGCACCCTCTCAGGAACCGAGAGTGTCACATTCGCCTTGCCTTTGCCGAGGAATCCCGAACGACGCACCTGTGCGGAGCGGACGGGTATGCCTGACTCGCGAAGCTTGTCCGCAAGCTCGAGGATACTGCCAATGGCCGTCCCATCTGGCAGAGGCAAATCCGTCCATGGTTCGGCCGGATCGAACGCAGGCTGCTCGGGCGCAGACGACTCGCCAGTGCTGGTGGCCTGGGGATCGGTCGCCGAGGAGAACGCCGGATTCTGCTGCCAGACGGGGTCTGTCCAGTTTGGGCCGTTATCATCCATAGCGATCAGCCTCCGCTGCTCCCGCGCTACTGCTTTGCGGCCGTCGGGTTTGGAGCGCAGTCGCCAGTCGATTTCCTGGGTGCCCTGGCCGCGCGCTGAACCCGTTTCAGTTGTCTGTCTATCTGGTCACCTTGGGCCTCAGGCCTGATGACGCAACCGACCAGTATCTCTGCGAGCTCATCAAGGGCTATCCGATTGCCCGAGTCCGACTTGATCTCCGCTCGCAGTTTGGTGAGCACCGACTCCGTGAGTATTAGCCTGGCGATGTTCTCAGCCGAGAGCGCCCGCTTGCGCTGGTAGAAGACCTCGAGCTCGTCTTTGCGCTGCGACTCAGGGGTGAGCAGGTACATAAGGTCGGCCTTCTCCTTTGGCTTCATAGCCTCATCGAGCAGAGTGACCTCGAAGACCAACTCGTTTGCCACGGGCTTGGTGAATAGCACGCGGTGAAGCTGCCACTCAGCACCGTTGGTCAGGATCACCCATTCGACGCCTTCGCTCGCAGCGTACGAGACTGCCTGATACAGGTGCTTGTCGTTAAGGCGTGTTGAGATGGCTTTGACCTCGATGATGAGGAAGTGCTTGCCGTCACGGCGCAGCACGAAGTCGGCAAAGCTGCCCTTTATGCGGTACTCACCAGTGAGATTGTCGAAGGCATCCCACCCTAGAGCATCACTCACGATCGAAGACACGATCATGCGGGTGTCGCTCTCCTTGGCGCCGTTGGTGCGCGCCTTCTGCGCGACGCCCTTGTACTTGCGAAGCCCCTTCGATACGCGATCGCGAGCCTTGTCCTGGTACACCGCCATCTGAGTCCCCCTCATAACGACTGCGTCTGGAAGGAGTGTAGACGATTTCGCCAAGTGGATGATTGCTGGTTGAGCCGCAACGTTCTTGCGCTTCACCAGCGGCGCGGCCTGCGCGCCGCTGTCAGCTCAGGATACCTCCACGGGGCCGTGCCGTCTGAGTGGAAGCGCGGGTTAGACACATGCTAGTCAAACTCGCGCTCCGCCTCAGTCTGCTGCTGATGCCAAACAGCCCAACGAAGTGCATCTGCCTTGAAGCGAATCGGGTCAACCTCGCGGGGCATGTGCCGCTGCACCACATCACAAGGTGACACGGAGAACACGTAGCGGTACGCATTCTCACAGATCAAACGCTGAATCGCGTCTGCGTGTTCTGCTGGCAAGCGCTCGCCGCGCAATGGCGGTCGTCTGCCGACCTGAGTGTAGAGCAGATGCTCTGGGCCCAAGGGAAACATAATCTCGCTCCCTGGGTTGGCCCACCCGCCCTGCAAGTTGTAGTCATCCCAGGTTTCGAAGTTGAGCCGGATGACAGGGTTGTCGCTGGTCAACCACGTCAGACCCTGGGGTGGTCGAACGATGGTCCAGCGATGCTCGCAGAACACCTTCCACGTCTCTTCCAGAGCATGGCGGATCTCCCACATCCACATCTTCCTGCCTACGGCCATCTGCAGGCCCAGTTCAATCGAATCAGAGTCCGCAATCCGCTTGGTCGTCACCTTGAATGGCAGGTCGTTGAACTCCGGTGGACGAGGAACATCTTTCTTCGAACGCGGTACGTACTCGGGGTCTTGAAGACGTTCGACGACTTCCGCCAACGACGTCTTAAGTAGCCCCGGCACGTACTCTTGCCATGCTGCAAAACGCTCTTCAAACCACGCGGGAGTTCGCACAATCTGCGCCGCAGTGAAACGAAGCAGACACGTCCACTGCTCTGGTGACATCCGTGCGTCGGACGTGGCCGCGCACAGGGCATCTTGCGCCGGACTCTCGATTTCTGAGTCAAACCAACGCTCGATCGAATCGGTTTCGTCGCCGGTGACTAGCTGAGTGTAGAGATGCGCATGACGCGCGACGCCACGTGGCGTGGCGGGCTTCCAGACGGGAACCGTACCGTGCGAGACCAAAGTGCGATACACCCAGAGCTTGCCCGATTGAAGCGCCCAGCGCTTCAGGTAGCCGGCTGGCACGTAGTGGTTATCGCGCCGAATGCTCGTCGGATCCCCAATCTGCAACGCATTGTGTCTACGTGCGTGTTTGCGTTTGACCTGCAAACCGAGGCGCGAAGCGTCTCGGAGGAAGCGTAGCTTCCTTGCCGAGGTTTGTCAGGTCGAAACGCGGGTTCTACACCGCCTGCTCGGTCGACCGTGGATCCACCTGCCGGATGCTATCCACTCGTTGTTGCAGCAATCGCACGAGTTCAATCGCATCGTCTGGTCCGAGACCTCGTCCCAGGCTCAGGGGATTGATCCGGTCGCCTCTCACTGTGATTCGCTTTCCTTTGCCGAGCGGCTTGGCCAAGATGACTTCAGCTGATGGCCGGTGAGCCAGATCGAAGCGACCGGCCTTGAGGCGGCGGGTCCGGAATTCCCAGAACACCTCGAGGTGTGCTCCATCGACCAACACGTGTTCCTCACCGGCCAACCACGGCAGCTGCCAGACGTACCACGCAGTGCCGAGCAGTGCCAGCGTCACCGGGATCAGCGTCCACATCGCCGGTCGGTAGTCGTCGAAGCGAATCGAAGCCCAGATCAACACCGCACTCGTCGCACCCATGAAGACCAGGAACAAGGAGAGTCTCAATGTCAGGAACGTGCGCGCGGCGGTCAGGCCCATTGGCGTCGGATTCGACAATCTGACGTGAAGCCGGTCCGGCGTGTTCTCAAGGACGTCGAGACTCACGGATCCCCTCATTGCGTGTGTAGAACGTGTTTGCGCTTCACCAGCGGCGCGGCTCTCTTGCGTCGCCGCCATCAGAATACCTTCATGGGGCCGCGCCGTCTGTGTGGAAGCGCGGGTTAGCCAGCATCGTCCCGCGGTAGCAGAGTGAAAGGGTCAATGCCGTCAAAGGTCGCAACGCATCGCTTGTCCGCTGGATCTTTGACGATTGAGACCTCCAGCAGATCAGCCTTCTCGATGCATCGAACGCACATGTCTCCGCCGTAGGCGTAGCCCTTCACGTGCGGGCATAGGTCGTAGTCACTCCCACAGATGGAGCAACTCGCCTTGTGAACTACCATCCCGGAACTGAGAAACGCCTGTGGCGGAAACAGGAGGCATTCGAGAGCAAGCCTGTGCTGAACGTCGAACGGATACTCCGGCGCAACCGGGTCCACCCGCTGGGCACCATTGGCTTGTTGTTGCGCCTGCATAAGCAGGTTCCAGGCATCCTCGTGACGCTTCTCATCCAACGCATCCCACATGTCGAGCTCAAGTGCCCAGCCGTTCACGGCTAGCTCCACTGCCAGTATCCGATTCGCTCCCGCCTCATCTCCGGAGGCGACCAACCCGGCTTTGGTGGCTTCCAGTGTGTGTGCAGCAGCACGCAAGTCACCTCTTGCCGAGTCACGAACGGAAGCAGCGACCGATAGATGGGATGCACGGCGCGCGCGGGCAAGCGAGTCGAACACAGCTCCAATTGGATCTTGACTACTCTGTTCCTGCGACATTCTCGATTGCGTCCTTGAGTTGGCTGAGACCCTCTACGGGGCCCTCATAGCTGATTCTCTTGTAGCCGCCGTCAGGCGCCTTCGTCACAATCGAGAACTTGACCTGTGGGTTGGAGAACATTCCCACCAGGCGGTTGTAGACGTAGTTCGCCACCACCCCGAGGATGACGGTGACACTCGCGCTACCCAAGCCCGTGATGAGCAGATCCGGCAGGTGTACGAATGCGTCGTTCTCGACGATCAGTGGCAGCGTCTCACCGTCTCGCTTCGCGATACCGACGTCGATTCCCTGGTCGTGCAGCAGCTTCCCCAAGTCGAGGCCGTCAGTCTCGCTCACCAGCATGTCCGCGTCACCTGCGTCTGCGAAATGCCGTGGCAGAAAGGTGACATCCCCCAGAAGTGACAGCCCGAGCGCCTTGCTTCTGTCCTCAACGTCCACGAAGTCGCGAACCTCAATCAACTGGTGCCCCCATCCCTCATGCCTGGCTAACGTGTTTGCGCTTCACCAGCGCGCGTGCGCTCCCATTATGCGGCAACCATGCGCGCGTCTGGTGGAAGCGCGGGTTAGCGGTCACGCTGAATCGCGCTCAAGGTAGGCGATGTATCCCCGGACCATAGTCGTCGCGATTGACCGAGCTTCGCCCAGTTCGGCGTCGGTTGCGTCGCGAACGGACGCGACCTTGCGGCCCCGGTGTCGGCCCTGACGCAGCGGCTCCTCATTGCAGAGGCGGCCCATCCGCGACCAGTCTTTAGCGCCTACTCCAACGGTTTGTCGCGCATTGCGTTCGCTCGAGAAGCGCGAAGCCAAGGCTTCCCGGATTTCATAGAGGTGCACCAGCTCGTCGTCCTGGTCCCGCAGTGCAGTGTCGAGACTGTTCAGCATCGCCTGCAGTGTGACATCTGATTGGTGCTTGGCGATGAGAGTCCCAAGAGCGGCCTTGTCGGTGATGCGTTCCAGCTTCGTGTCGCGGACCACTTTGCCATCAGCGTCCAGTACTTGTATGTCGACCCGATCCGACACGACGATGTGAGTGCTGCACGCGACGTCGAGCAGGCATCGCTCCTTTCCGTCGTCCTGAACGTAGGTCACAGTTGGACCAGCAAGTTGAAAGGGCTGATGAGTGTGCATCTGCGCGGCTCGCAAGCGACTCTGAACCTCACCGGCTATGACGTCCTTGAGGTGTGGGTTGCCTTCGTACGTAGTCGGATCCAGCATCGCGACGGCCTTGCCGGAGTCGATCTCCAGGTCAAAATCGGGAGTGCGGAGCGCGACACATTGCTCGAGGGACTCAGATGGTGCGTATTCCCATTCGAGAACGACTCCGATGTCCACGCTTCCCCCGTGTACCGCTAACCCTGGATTCACCGGACTGGATAGTCGCTCTCGTGGCGCGATTACCGCACGCTAGTCCGTGAAACCCCTCTGCTTACCCTGTCCGGATAACACCGATATCCAGACTCTAGCAGCCTAACCCCCGTATTTCGCCCGCGCCGCCTCGATCAGCGCGGCGATCTGCGACACCGCCTCGGCCATCGGGATCTCGCTGCGCTCACCCGTCGCGCGATCCTTGAACTCGACGACTCCGTTCGCCACTCCCCGCTTCCCTATCACGACCTGGTACGGGAAGCCGATCAGGTCCGCATCGGCGAACTTCACGCCGGCACGCTCATCGCGGTCGTCAAGTACGACCTCGACACCTGCGTCTGCCAGGGCGTTCCAGATCTCCTCGGCAGGGGTGAATACCTCGGGCTCAAGGCCCAGGGGGATCACGACGACCTCGAGCGGCGCCACGCTCACGGGCCACACGATGCCGTTCTCGTCGTTGTGCTGCTCGATCACGGCCGCGAGCGAGCGCGAGATGCCCACGCCGTAGCAGCCCATGATGAAGGGCTTGTCGGTGCCGTCCTCGTCGGTGAAGGTCGCGCCCATGGACTGGGAGTACTTGGTGCCCAGCTGGAAGACCTGCGAGACCTCGATGCCGCGCGCGCCCTTGAGCGTGCCGCCACACTCGGGGCAGCCATCTCCGGGCTCGGCGACGCACAGGTCGGCCCACGACTCAACTTCGAAGTCGCGACCGGGCTGCGCGCCGGTGAGGTGGTAGTCGTTCTCGTTGGCGCCTACCGCCCACGCGACGCTCTCGCGCAGGGACACGTCCGCGATCACGCGCACGCCCGCGGGAGGGTTCACGGGGCCGAGCGAGCCCTTGGGCAGGCCGTGCTTCTCGAAGTCTTCCTCGGCAAGAAGCTGGATGCCGGCAACGGCCCAGTCGGCCTTCACGGGATTGAGCTCGCGGTCGCCGGGCACGCAGAAGAAGACGATCTGGTCGGGGTTGCCGGTGGCGTCGGGCGCATCGGGGTTCGCGACGACCTTGCCCGCCATCGTCTTGACGGTGTCGTGCGCCGAGATGCCCAGGAACTCAGCCAACTGCGCGATCGTGCGGATCTCAGGCGTGTGCACGCGCTCCAGGGCGCGGGGCTCGATGGCCGAGGGCGTGCGGGGCACGACGGTCGCGGCGGCCTCGACGTTGGCGGCCCATCCGCAATCGCAGTAGACGAGCGCGGCCTCGCCGTTCTCGGCAAGGGCCATGAACTCGGTGGTGACGCTGCCGCCTATCTGGCCTGAGTCAGCCACGACGGGCCGGTACTCCAGGCCCAGACGCTCGCAGATGCGTCCATAGGCGTGCGCCTGCTGGTCGTAGTGCTCCTGGAGCGACTCCTGGGTCGTGTGGAAGCTGTACGCGTCTTTCATGATGAACTCGCGGCCGCGTAGCAGGCCAAAACGCGGACGGACCTCGTCGCGGAACTTCACCTGGATCTGATAGAGCGACTTGGGCAGATCGCGGTACGAGCGCAGCTCGTCGCGGATCGTGGCGGTGATGATCTCCTCGTGCGTGGGCCCCAGGCAGAATTCTCGGCCATGACGGTCCTTCAGGCGCATGAGCTCGGGGCCGTAGTCCGCCCAGCGGCCGGACTCATGCCACAGCTCGGCGGGCTGGACCGCGGGCATGAGCATCTCCTGGCAGCCGATCGCGTCCATCTCTTCGCGCACGATCTGCTCGACTTTGTGCAGCGAACGCCAGCCCAGCGGCAGGAACGTGTAGATGCCGGCCGCTGCCTTGCGGATCATGCCGGCGCGAAGCAGGAGCCGGTGGCTCGCGAGTTCGGCCTCGGCGGGGACTTCTTTGAGGGTGGGCGCGTGCAGGACGCTCATGCGAAGGGCGGTTCTCATTGGTGGTGTTGCTCCCCGGATCAGGTTGGGACGGTTTCCTGCGCAGAGGATACCAGGTCGAGGGGCGGAGGGGTCAGTCTTGGGTGTTGGTGCCCGGGAGCTCCTCGACGTAGCCGATGTAGCCCTCCGGCACTTGCTCGAACACTGCGGTGAATTCTAGCTGCATGATTAGCGCTACCGCCGTTTGCCAGATGCTGTGGTTAGGTGAGGAAGGGGCACCAGGTGGATCTCCACATCGCACCCGACTGCCTTCGCGTATCTTTTCAGGGTGCTCACCGATGGCGAGTGCTTGCCCGCAGCCTCCAGCCGCGATACCGCGCTCTTGGTTGTTCCCATAGCGGCAGCAACCTCTTCCTGGGTGAGTCCGGCGTGCACGCGCGCTGCCAGCAGCTCTCGTACCAGCAGATACTCGTCTTCCAGGTCGTCGTAGGCTTCTGCGAAGCCCTTGCGCTTAAGGGCCCGCTCGAGAAACGCCTCATGGTCGTGGGAGACCGGCCTGTACTCACTCGTGGACATCACGAACCTCCGTGTATTGCACGAGTCAAAGTTAGCATATGCGCTAACTTACGGCAATCTGCTGAGTTATGAGGATCTGCTCCGATTCAAGCGCAACGCCAAACGCCCTGGACTCTACCCCCGGTCTTCGGACACCACACCGCCGTCTGCCACGAGGGCTGTCCACGCGTCGGCGTTCCAGAATCGCACCTGATGACGTGCTCTGGGGTCCGCGTACCACCCTTTGGCCGCCGACTTCGTCGCACTGGGCTGGAAATCGACCCCCAGTGGGTCGGGACCGAACTGGTTGGATCCAGCGTGGCTCGGCGCCCACGCCAAGTAGAGCGATAGGATCAGGCCCGCGATCGGCACGAGCCATATGAAGAGGAGCGCGCCGCTCAGGTTCACGTCATGGCAGCGTCGGACCGCAAGGGCAGTCGATGGGACCACGACCGCCAGGAAGCACAGGACGGCGAGCAGCCGGAAGAATAGGCCCATCCACGACATGTGCCTATCAGGGTCCGCGAGCCAGAACAGGCTACGGATGACGAGGGCATTGACCACGGAGAAGGTGTAGTACTCGATCCGTCTGGCTCGGCCCGTGAACACGAAGTACTTCCTGTAAGGCGAGAGATACCATTCGACAAGACCGACGTTGTCGAACGATCCCCGAGACGAATCGGGTCGCGACAGAATACTGGCCGCAGCGGCATCGTGCGGTGCGGTCGGGTACTCCGTGTTGTAGTCGTAGTACGTGCGCCCCTTGCCCGTATTCCCCGGCGTCATAGGCCCCCCTCGCACGCGTTGCTTGAGGCTAGCGCTCCTGTGTCTGACCCGCAACCGGGCACAGGTGGCTCGGAGCCGGGCTGACCCGATCCTCGCACCACACGCGAAACGGGTCGCGCAAGGCACGACCCGTTCGAAACGTGCATATGCGCCAGGCGGTCTACCCGATACCGCAGTCCTCGGGGTGGACCGACTCCTTGAGCGTGTCGGAATTCTCGATGATGCTCATCATCAAACGCGCGACCATGTCGTGCAGGATGATGGTGTGGCGGTTGTTCTGGTCGACGAACGCCTCTTTGAGCGCACGCTTGACCTTGGGGTCGCCGCAGACCTCGACGATGATGTCCACGTACTCGCCGGGATCGCAGAAGTCCAGCGCGTTCTCGGTGTACGGGATACCGTTCTCGCGGGCGATCTTGGCGCCCGGGCTCTCGGGATCGACGTCTGCGACACCCACGATCTCTACGTAGGGGCGCTTGATGAAGTCCTCGATGAGCGGCGTTCCCGCGCGGCCTCCGCCGACCACGGCGACACGGACTTTCTCGGCCATGGAACCCCCTCCTTGATTCTGTGCCGGTACGAGCGCGGATGTCCGCGCCTCGACACTAGGATACCGCAGCCAGACGGGTTCGTGGGGGTCAGGCTTGCGATTCGAGCCGGTCGATCTCCGCCATGAGGGCGTCGACGATCTCGGCCTCCGGCACGCGGCGCAGCTCCTCGCCCTTGGCGAAGATGAGTCCCACACCCTTGCCCGC